>NZ_JAYSBK010000072.1:0-15595 GCF_041915465.1 Novosphingobium sp.
CATCCATGACCCGGCTCGCACGGCTGGACAAGCCATAAATTGTCGCAGCGTGGCGGGGATGCGCGAGGGGCTGGCATCGCGCGCATTGCTTGCCTATAGCCCGCGCGACGTTACGTTTTTGCGGGGATCGAAGCACTTGTACGATAAGACCATGGCGCTGATGCAGCGCGGCCGCGACTTCCTGGGCACCGACTACGCGATCCTGTGCGGGGCGATGAGCTGGGTTTCCGAGCGCAATCTGGTGGCCGCGATCAGCAATGCCGGGGCCTTTGGCGTGATCGCCTGCGGGGCGATGACGCCTGAATTGCTCGATGCCGAAATCGCCGGGACCAAGGCGCTGACCGCCAAGCCCTTCGGCGTGAACCTGATCACCATGCACCCGCAGCTGTTCGATCTGATCGCGGTCTGTGCCAAGCACAAGGTCGGCCATGTCGTGCTGGCGGGCGGCATCCCGCCCAAGGGCAGTGTCGAGGCGATCAAGGACTTCGGCGCCAAGGTGCTGGTCTTCGCCCCCACGCTGGCGCTCGCCAAAAAGCTGCTGCGCTCCGGCGCCGACGCGCTGGTGATCGAGGGCAGCGAGGCAGGCGGGCATATCGGCCCGGTCGCCACCTCGGTGCTGGCGCAGGAATTCCTCCCTGCGCTCGCCGAGGACCATGTGGTGTTCGTGGCCGGCGGGATCGGGCGGGGCGAAATGATCGCCTCCTACCTCGAAATGGGGGCTTCGGGCGTCCAGCTTGGCACCCGCTTTGCCTGCGCGACGGAATCGATCGCGCATCCCAACTTCAAGCAGGCCTTCTTCCGCGCCAATGCCCGCGATGCGGTCGCCTCGGTCCAGGTCGACCCGCGCCTGCCGGTGATCCCGGTGCGCGCGCTCAAGAACAAGGGCACCGAGGAGTTCACCGCCAAACAGCGCGAAGTTGCCGCCCTGCTCGACGCGGGCAAGATCGAGATGGGCGAGGCCCAGCTTGAGATCGAACACTTCTGGGCGGGCGCCCTGCGCCGCGCGGTGATCGATGGCGATGTCGAGAATGGCTCGGTCATGGCCGGGCAGTCGGTTGGCATGGTGACCAAGGAACAGCCCGCCGCCGAGATCGTTGCCGAACTGATGGCCGAGAGCGAAGCCGCGCTTTCCTGATTGAGTGCGCCTAGGGCGGATGCCGCGCGAGCATTCGGCTTTGCCGAATGCGGTCCACGCACAGCACGAACAAAAAAAGGGGCCAGAGCGGCTGGCTCTGGCCCGTTTAGTTTACGTTCGCAGGAGGAACGTCGGTAGGCGGGACCGAGGGGGAGGAGAGGAGGAGAACCCCAGCCCCGCCAAGCTCATTGAACTTAGTAGTTGTAGGCGCGTTCGCCGTGCTCGCCGAGGTCGAGGCCTTCGCGTTCGACTTCTTCGGCAACCCGCAGGCCGGTCAGGGCCTTGGCGATGGTGATGGCAATCGCGGTGCCGACTGCAGCCCACACGATCGTGGTGCCGACCGCGAAGATCTGGGTCTTGAGCTGGTGAGCCATTTCCCAACCTTCGCCGCTCGGACCGCCCAGGGCCGACGAGTAGACGATGCCGGTGCCGATGGCGCCGATCATGCCGCCGATGCCGTGCACGCCGAAGGCGTCGAGCGCATCGTCATAGCCGAGCTTTGGCTTGAGCTTGGTGACCGCGAAGTAGCAGATCACGGCAGCAACAGCGCCCAGGACGATCGCGCCGAGCGGGCCCGAGTTGCCGGCAGCCGGGGTGACGGCGACGAGGCCGGCGACAATGCCCGAGCAGAAGCCGAGAGCCGAAGCCTTGTGGCCCGAGAGCTTTTCGGCGACCATCCAGGCCAGCGCGGCAGCGGCGGTGGCGACGAAGGTGTTCATCATGGCCAGCGCGGCCGAACCGTTGGCTTCAAGCGCCGAACCGGCGTTGAACCCGAACCAGCCCACCCACAGCAGGCCCGTGCCGATGCCGGTCATGGTCAGCGAGTGCGGAGCCATGATTTCCTTGCCATAGCCGATGCGCTTGCCGAGCATCAGCGCGGCGACCAGCGCGGAAACGCCCGCGTTGATGTGCACCACGGTACCGCCGGCGAAGTCCAGAGCGCCCATGGCGAAGAACACGCCGCTGCTGGCCCAGACCATGTGCGCGATCGGGAAGTAGACGATCGTCAGCCAGATCGCGCCGAAGATCATCACGGCCGAGAACTTCATGCGTTCGACAACCGAACCCAGCACCAGCGCGACGGTGATCGCGGCAAAGGTCATCTGGAAGCAGACGAACACATATTCGGGGATCGCGACGCCTTGAGTGAAAGTCGCCGCGGTCGATTCCGCCGTCACGCCCTTGAGGAAGGACTTGTCGAAGTTCGAGATGAACTGCTTGAGGAAGTCGCTCGAGAAGTCGTTACCGAACGACATCGAATAACCGTAGGCCACCCAGATGACCATGGCGAGGCACGCAACCGCGCCGACCTGGGTCATCACCGACAGCATGTTCTTGGTGCGGGCAAGACCGCCATAGAACAGCGCAAGGCCAGGCAGGATCATCATGAGAACGAGCAGCGTGGACGTCATCATCCAGGCCGTGTCACCCTTGTCGACAGTTGGCGCGGCGGCCGCGGCGGCCTCTTGCGCAAAAGCGGCCGTGGCGGTGAAGAGCGAAAGCCCCACCGCGCCAGCGCCGCCGATAAGCTTGCGGATCATGTTGTGTTCCCTCCAGTTGCCGGTTGCCGGCATGGGCACGCTCACAGCGCGGTGTCCCCGGTTTCGCCGGTGCGGATGCGGGTTGCGGATGCGAGGTCGAGGACAAAGATCTTGCCGTCGCCGATCGCTTCGGTGCTGGCGGCCTGCTGGATGGTTTCCACCACCTGCGGCGCAAGTTCATCGCTGCACGCGATTTCCAGCTTCACCTTGGGGAGCATATTCGTGGAATATTCCGCCCCGCGATAGATTTCGGTCTGCCCTTTTTGCCGTCCAAAGCCCTTGACCTCGGACACGGTCATCCCCGCGACGCCTAGAGCGCCGAGAGCATCACGCACCTCGTCGAGCTTGAATGGCTTGATGATGGCGATGATGAATTTCATGCCTATCCCCTGATTGCCTGCCGGCCTCGTGCCGGTGAACCAGCAACTGCAAGGGGTGTGCCAGTTTCTAATTTTCTATGAAAATCAGGCTCCGCAGGGAATCGAAGTTGCGCGGCCGGAGCGGGTGCACGCTCGATTCTTGCTCAATTGCCTAAAATTTAGGCAGCTTCAGTCGGGCAAAGACCGGCAAGTGGTCCGAGCCGCGCGCGGACAGGGGGGAATGGTGGACACCTGCCTCAAGCAGTTCCCATTCGGCTGAAACCACCACCCGGTCCAGGGCCGCGATCGGGCGGCGCGAGGGGAAGCTCGCACCCGGCATCAAAACGCGCCAGGGCGCATGAAATTCTCGCAATGACCCGCCGTGCAGCGACCATTCGTTGAAATCGCCCATTAGGACGGTCGGGCAATGGTGATCCGTCCGGCCAAGATGGGTCAGGATCGTGCGCAACTGGTGGCGACGGCGCAAGCCCGAAAGGTCCAGGTGCATCCCCACCACGCGCAGCCGACGCCCCTGCGCCAGCAGATCAGCCCGCACCGCGCCGCGCGGTTCGATGGTGGGCAGCGCCACCACCCCCGCATGAACAACGTCGAAGTGGCGCCGCACCAGCAACGCATTGCCGTGCCAGCCGATCGAATGGGGCCGATGCCCCAGCTGGATCGCCTTGTAGTGGCCAAGATCCTCGATCCGATCGAGCGGAAGCACGCTCTCGCGCCGACCAAACCGCCGATCTGCTTCCTGCAACGCGATGACATCGGCATCGATCTCGTGCAAAATCGCCAAGATCCGGTCGGGATCGCGCCGCCGGTCAAGCCCGACAGCCTTGTGGATGTTATAGCTGGCGAAGGTCAGCTCCACCGCAGATCAACGCTCCTTGGTTGCCGAAAAGGTCAGCTCGGGGTTCTTTTCCTGCTGGTAAGACACGTCCCAGGCCGAACGGGCGAGGAACACCATGTCGCCGTCGCGGTCCTTGGCGAGGTTCGAGAGGTTGAAGTCGGCAAAGCCCTTGAGCGCGGCGTCGCTGCCCTTGACCCAGCGCGCGGTATCGAAGGGCGACGCCTCCAGCCCGGCCTCGACCTTGTATTCCGCCTCAAGCCGCGAAATCAGCACGTCGAGCTGGAGCTGGCCGACCACGCCGACGATCCATTGGCTGCCGATCTCGGGGTAGAACACCTGGATCACGCCTTCTTCGGAGAGGTCGTCGAGCGCCTTCCTGAGCTGCTTGGTCTTGGTCGGATCCTTCAGCGCGACGCGGCGCAGGATTTCGGGGGCGAAGTTGGGCAGGCCGGTGAAGCGCACCTTGTTGAATTCGGACAGGGTATCGCCCACCCGCAGCGTGCCGTGGTTGGGAATGCCGATGATGTCGCCGGGCTCAGCCGTGTCGGCAATCTCGCGGTCCTGCGCAAAGAACAGGATCGGCGAATGGATCGCCACCGGCTTGCCCAGCGCCGACGGGGTGAGCTTCATCCCGCGCTTGAAGGTGCCCGAAACCAGCCGCATGAACGCGATCCGGTCGCGGTGCTGCGGGTCCATGTTGGCCTGGACCTTGAAGATGAAGCCGGTGACTTCCTTGTTTTCCGGGCTGATTTCGCCAGCTTCACTCGGCTGCGGGCGCGGCGGCGGGGCATATTTCGCGATCGCGTCGATCAGTTCGGCCACGCCAAAGTTCTTGAGCGCCGATCCGAAATAGACCGGGGTCATGTCGCCGTGGCGGTAGGCCTCGACGTCGAAATCGCCGTAACCCGCTTTGGCCAGTTCGATTTCCTCGGCGATGTCGGCCGGGATATTGTCGGCGCTCGCCGCATCGCGCTTGCCCAGGAATTCGCGGCTGTCGCCTTCGGGGCGGCTGATCGTGTTGGTGGCAAAATCGAGCACGCCTTCGAACACCCCGCCCATGCCGATCGGCCAAGCCATCGGCACCACGTCGAGTGCCAGCGCATCGGCCACTTCATCGAGCGTTTCGAACACCGAGCGGCCTTCGCGGTCGACCTTGTTGACGAAGGTGATGATCGGCACCGAACGCAGGCGGCAGACCTCGAACAGCTTGCGGGTCTGCGGCTCGATCCCCTTGGCCGCGTCGATCACCATGATCGCGGAATCGACCGCCGTCAGCGTGCGATAGGTATCTTCGGAAAAGTCCTCGTGGCCCGGCGTGTCGAGCAGGTTGAACGTGATCCCGTCTTTCTCGAAGGTCATCACCGACGAGGTGACCGAAATCCCGCGCTGCTGTTCGATCTTCATCCAGTCCGACCGCGCCCGCCGCGCGGCCCCGCGCGCCTTGACCTCGCCGGCAAGGTGGATCGCGCCGCCCTGCAGCAGCAGCTTTTCGGTCAGCGTGGTCTTACCCGCGTCGGGGTGGGAAATGATGGCGAAGGTACGGCGGTTGGACATGGGGGCCGCGCATAGCGATCTATTGCCGCCGAGTCATTCGGCTTTGCGCGCAATGTCTGAAGATGGATGGTGAGCCCTGCTGGGTTCGAACCAGCGACCTACTGATTAAAAGTCAGTTGCTCTACCGACTGAGCTAAGGGCCCCCTTTCGGGATCGCGCTCACCTAGGGAGCGGATGGGGCCGGGTCAAGCGGGCGTTGAGGTGGCGCAGCGAAAGTCCGGTGAGCGGATCGCGCCATAACGGAGCGAGTGCGCTGACCGGGCCGAGCACGAAATCGCGCTCGCGAAAGGATACGTGCGGAACGGTCAGACCAGGTGACGACCACGCCCCGCCTTCCCACAACACGATGTCGAGATCCAGCACGCGCGAGGACCAGCGCTGCCCCCCTCGCCTGCGGCCGAATGCGCGCTCGATGGCCTTCAGCACCGCCAGCAGTTCGTCAGGGGCAAGGTCGCTTTCGACCAGCACCGCGCCATTGGCATAGCGGCGGCGTGAAGGGCCGATCGGCGCGCTGGGAATTGCCGGAGCGGCGGCGAGGACGCGAATGCCGTTCGCATCGAGCGCGGTAAGTGCTGCCGACAGGACATGGCGCGGATCGCCATAGAGGTGGTGCCGCCGGTTCGAACCGAGAGCGATGACATATTCCACGCCCCGTCGCCGCCTCAGATGTCCTGCGCTATCCGGGTGTATAGCTGGGGCCGCCGGTCGCGAAAGAAACCCATTCCGGCACGGTGCCTGGCGGCGCGGGCCAGATCGAGTGTGCGCACCAGCACCCCGGTCTCGTGGCCGCCGAATTCTTCCACCAGATCGCCCCATTCATCACTGATGAAGCTGTGGCCATAGAACTGCTGTCCGTCTTCACTGCCGATCCGGTTGGCGGCGATCACCGGCATGCAGTTCGACACGGCGTGGCCCTGCATCGCGCGGCGCCACATCCGGCTGGTGTCGAGTTCGGCGTCATAAGGCTCTGAGCCGATCGCGGTCGGATAGAGCAGCACTTCCGCCCCCAGCAACGCCATCACACGGGCACATTCGGGATACCACTGGTCCCAGCAGATCCCCACTCCCACCTTGGCGCCGAACGCGTTCCACACCTTGAAGCCATCGTTGCCGGGGCGGAAATAGTACTTTTCCTCATAACCCGGCCCATCGGGAATGTGGCTCTTGCGATAGGTGCCCTGCACTTCGCCATCCGGATCGATCCAGGCGAGCGTGTTGTAATAGTGATGCCCATCTCGCTCGAAGAAGCTGGTCGGGATCGCGACCTTCAATGCCCTGGCCAGTGCGCGCATCGCGATCACCGAAGGATGCTCGGCCACGGGCCGCGCGAGGGCAAACAGCGCCTCGTCCTCGACCTTGCAGAAATAAGGACCGGAAAACAGCTCGGGCGGCAGGATCACCTGCGCGCCTGCCCTGGCGGCCTGCTCCACCAGCGCGGAGACGGCAGCGATGTTTTCAGCCTCGTCGGCAGAACCGAGCGGCAATTGCAGGGCGGCAAGGGTCAACGTGGTCATGCGACAGCGGCTTATTGCGCGATGGCTGCGAAGTCCACCATTGCCGTTGGCTCTGCGCGCCCTATCTTGGAGCGCAAAGGAGACGACGGATCATGGCACAGGCAATTTTCGCGGGCGGCTGCTTCTGGTGCACCGAGGCGGTGTTTCGCAGCCTGGCCGGGGTCAGCGCGGTGGAAAGCGGCTATATCGGCGGCACGGTGCCCCATCCCACCTACAAGCAGGTCTGCACCGGCACGACCGGCCATGCCGAGGCGATCCGCATCGAATTCGATCCCGACGTGATCTCGCTCGCCGATCTGCTTGACGTCCATTTCGCCACGCACGATCCGACGCAGCTTAACCGGCAGGGCAACGACATCGGCACCCAGTACCGCACCGCGCTGTTCCCACTGGATGACGAACAGCGCACCGAGGCCGAGGCCGCGATCGCCCGCGCCCAGGCTGAACGGAGCGAACCGGTCGTCACCACCATCGAAGGGCCGGCGACCTGGTATCCTGCCGAGGACTACCATCAGGAATACTGGCAGGGCGAAGGCCAGCGTAACCCCTATTGCCTCGCCGTGATCCCGCCCAAGCTGGCCAAGCTGCGCAAGGGCTTTGCCGAGAAGCTGAAGGGTTAGACGCGCCAGCGGGCGATGAAGAACCCGTCGAGCCCGCCAGCATCGGCGAGCATCCCGGGATCGGTGCGCAGCCAGCCTTCTGGTGTTGGCGCGAGACCAGCGGGCAGTTCCTCTGCGCGGAATGGATCGGGTGTAAGCGTCATGCGCGCGGCCTGTTCTTCGCCCTCCTCGGCCTCGAGCGAGCAGACTGCATAGACCAGCTGCCCGCCCGGCTTTACCAGGCTGGCGGCGTGGTCCAGCAGCGCTGATTGCAGCTCTGCGAGTTCGGCGATCTGGCGCGGACCGATGCGGTGCAGCACGTCCGGGTGGCGGCGGCAGGTGCCGGTGGCGCTGCACGGCGCATCGAGCAGCACGGCGTCGAACTTGACAGAGGTGGTCCAGGCAAGCGCATCGGCCACGACCACGTCTGCGGTGAGCCCGGTACGCGCCAGGTTTTCGCGCAGGCGCTCAAGCCGCTTGGCGCTCATGTCGAGCGCGGTCACCTGCCAGCCGGCAGCGGCAAGTTGCAGCGTCTTGCCTCCCGGCGCAGCGCACAGATCGAGCACGCGCCGCCCCTCGCCCGCACCCAGCAGCCGCGCGGGTAGGCTGGCGGCAAGGTCTTGCACCCACCAGGCGCCTTCGTTGAAACCTTCGACGTTTTCGACCGCCGTGCCGCGCGGCAAGCGAACGTGGCCGGGGGCAAGTGAAGTGCCGCCCAGCTTTTCGGCCCACAGCGCGGTTTCGGATGGATCGCGCAGGGCGAGGTCAAGCGGCGGCAGATCGCCCAGCCCGGCCGCAATGATTTCAGCCCGTTCGCCCCAGCGGGCCTTGACGGCATCGGGCAAAGTCGGGGCGGCGGGCAGGCGCACGCTGCGCTTGACGAGGGTGGAGAACACCCCGTGCGCCAGCCGGCGCGGGCCGCCCATCAGCAGCGGCAGGCCGGTGGCGATCACCGCGTGGGGCGGGGTTTCCAGCCGCAGCCAGCCCGCCAGCATCAGCCGCAGCACCGCGCGCGGCTTGGCATCGTCGGGCAGCACCTGGCGGGTAGCGGAATCGATCAGCGCATCAAGATCGCCCAGCCAGCGCAGCACTTCGCCCGCCAGCGCGCGGGCCAGCGCTTTGTCCGCGCCACCCTTCACGCCCTGCAGCGCGCCATGCGCCGCCGAATCGAGCGTTTCGCCCCGCCGCAGCACCGCATCGAGAAGCTTGAGCGCGCCCTTGCGCGCCGGAAGGCCGGGAATGTCCATGTGCTGCCCCTAGAGGCAATTGCCTTTGAGAGCCAGCGGGCGCAAAGAACCCGCATGACCAAGCGTGCCACCAAGCGCCCCGAAGCCTTCACCAAGCCCGCCCACTGGACCAACGAGCCGGTGCCCGATCCGCGCGCGGCCAAGGAAGGTCAGGAAGACCCGGCCGGCCTTTCCCCCACCCGCTATGGCGACTGGGTGAAAGACGGCATCGCGGTCGACTTCTAAAGCACCTGATCGAACGCCGCTTCCAGCCGCTTGAGACTGGCCGGCACATCGAGCAGCTTGTCGAGCCCGAACAAGCCGAGGCGGAAGCTCTTGTAGTCGGCCCCTTCGTCCACCATCAGCGGCACGCCCGCCGCGATCTGGTAGCCGATAGCGGCAAACTTCTTGCCGTTCTGCACTTCGGGATCGGCGGTGTAGGACACCACCACCCCTGGCGCGGCAAAGCCATCGGCGGCGACCGACTGCACGCCCCGAGCCGCCAGCATGGCGCGCACGGCATTGCCCTGTTCCCACTGCGCGGCGCGCAGCGCTTCGAACCCGGCGGCCTTGGTTTCCAGCATGGCATCGCGGAACACCATCAGCGCGTCGGTCGGCATGGTGGCGTGATAGGCGTGGCCACCCGAGAGGTAGGCTTCCATGATCGCCACCCAGCGCGCGAGGTCCGCAGCAAAGCTGGTCGACTTCGCAGCGCGGCAGGCCTCCAGCGCGGCCTCGTTCATCATTACGAGGCCAGCACAGGGCTGCGCCGACCAGCCCTTTTGCGGGGCGGAGATCAGCACGTCGACGCCGCACTTCTTCATATCGACCCAGACGCAGCCCGAGGCGACGCAATCGAGCACGAACAGGCCGCCCACTTCGTGCACGGCAGCCGCCACAGCCTTGATGTAATCGTCGGGCAGGATGATCCCGCTGGCCGTCTCAACGTGGGGTGCAAAGACCACTTCGGGCTTTTCCGCGCGGATCGCGGCAACCACTTCATCGACCGGGGCGGGGGCGAAAGGCGCGGTTGGGCCGCTATTGCCGACGCGGCGGGCCTTCATCACGGTTTCGCTGGCCGGAATTGCGCCCGCTTCGAAAATCTGGCTCCAGCGATAGGAGAAGAACCCGTTGCGGATCACCATCACGCGCTTGGCCGTCGCGAACTGGCGCGCAACGCTTTCCATCGCATAGGAGCCGCCGCCCGGTACCACGGCCACGCGGTCGGCATTATAGACTTCGCAAAGGGTCGCATGGATATCGCGAATCGCCTGCTGGAAGGTCTGGCTCATGTGGTTGAGCGAACGGTCGGTGAAGACCACCGAGAATTCGAGCAGACCGTCAGGATCGATATCGGGGCGCAAGCCGGGCATTGTTCAAGTCTCCCAGTAAAGTCAGATCCACCCCGCCAGCTCGCGGCGCACCAGCGCTTCGAGCATGGCCATGCCGGCCGGGGAGGTGTTGAGGCAATCGAGCGCGGCGAAGTCTGTTCCGCCCGCTTCGAGGAATTGTTCGCGGCCCCGGATCGCCAGTTCCTCGGCGGTTTCGAGGCAGTCAGCCGAAAAACCGGGGGCGGCGATGGCGAGGCGCTTGGTGCCGCCCTTGGCTTCGGCCTCGAGCACGGCGTCGGTCGCCGGTTCCAGCCACTTGGCGCGGCCGAAGCGCGACTGGAAGCTGACTTCGACCCGCAGGTCAGGATAACCGGAGGACAGCGCCTCGGAGAGCAGCCGAGCGGTCTTGCGGCACTGGCAGTGATAGGGATCGCCCAGGTGCAAGGTGCGTTCGGGCATCCCGTGGAAACTGAGCAGTAGCACTTCGGGGCGGAATGGCAGTGCATCGAGCTGGCGGGCGATGTCGCTGCGCAGTGCGGTGATGTGCAGCGGATCGTCGTAATAGGGCGGCAGCGTGCGCAGCGCCGGTTGCCAGCGCATTGCGGCCAGCGCGCGGCCCAGCTCGTCGATCACCGTAGCCGTGGTCGCGCCCGAATACTGCGGATATAGCGGGGCGATCAAGATGCGTTCGCACCCCGCCTGCTTCATCGCTTCGATCTCTGCACCCATCGCCGGATTGCCATAGCGCATCCCCCAGCGGACCATCACGCCATCGCCCAGCAGCTTTTGCAGCTCCTCGGCCTGGGTCTTGGTGATCGCGGCGAGCGGCGAGCCGTCGTTCGTCCAGACCTGGGCATAGGCATGGGCGCTTTTCTTGGGCCGCGTGTTGAGGATGATGCCGTTGAGGATCGGCCACCACACAAGCTTGGGAATTTCGACTACGCGGCGGTCGGACAGGAACTGCTTGAGGTAACGCCGCACCGCCTGCGGGGTCGGCGCATCGGGCGTGCCGAGGTTGACCAGCAGCACGCCAACGCGCGGCGCGGCAACGGGGGGGTGATTGGGGGGAAGCATCACGCCTGCTCCGCCGTCAGCGGCAAGGTGTGCAGCCGGGTGCCGCCTGCCGAAAACAGTGCATTGGCAATCGCCGGAGCGGCCACGGCCACGGCCAGTTCACCCGGATCGAAGGGATCCGCGTCGCTTTCAATGAATTCCACTTCGATCTCCGGACAGTCCGACAACAACGGCAACCCCAGCATCCCGAGCCGGCCAGTGATCGGCAGGCCGTCGGCATAGGCTGTTGTCACCCCGTTGGCGAGGGCCATGCCGAAGATCAAGCCGCCTTCGATCTGCTGGCGCGCAATGTCTGCATTCACCACCCGGCCGATGTCGACCACGGCGGTGAGCTTGTCGACCCGGATGCCGCGATCGTCGCGCCGGGCCAGCGCAACCACCGCGATCCGCCCCTCGCGCCCGGCCAGTTCCATACGGTGGCAGGCCAGCCCCTGCCCGGTCCCGGCGCTGCCGCCGCCCCATTCGGCCAAGGTGGCCGCGCGCTGCAGCACGGCAGCCAGCTTCGGCTCCTTGCCCAGCATGGTCATGCGGTAGGACAAGGGCTCGCGGCCCGATCGCTGGGCCAGTTCATCGATGAAGGTTTCGGTGAGGAAGCACCCCAATGCCGCGCCGTTGCCGCGCTGGCGTCCGGTCGGCAGGGTCGTCGCCACCGGTACGTGCTGCACCTTGAGGTGTTCGATCCCATAAGGCGGGACTGCACCTGCCAAGGTCAGCGGGTCGGCCTCGTCCTGCGCGCCCAGCGCATCGCGGACATTGCGCCCCCCGAACAGCCGCGCGCCGAATTCATTGGTGGTGCCGGGCATGGCGACGCGCACCTTGAGCGCGGTGAGCGAACCGTCGGGCGCGGTGCGCGCGGCCAGATGCGCCGCGGCTGGCGCGCGCGGCAGGCCGGCGAGCTGTTCCTGCCAACGCGACCAGGTAAGCTGCACCGGGCGGCCCACGGCCTTGGCAATCAAAGCGGCCTCTATCACGTGGAAGTTATCGAGCCGCGCATCGAAGCTGCCACCGGCCGGCAGCGGGTAGAGCACCACGTCCTCCCCGCTGATCCCCAGCGCGCGGGCGGCGGCGCGGCGCGCGGCGTGAGGCGATTGGCTTGCTGCCCACAGTTCCAGCTTTCCGCCGGAAAACCGCGCAGTCGCGCTGGCGGTTTCCAGCGGGGCATGGAGCGCGGGGGCAATCATGTACTGGGCGAAATGCTCGTACTGCCCGGCCAGCCAGCTATCGGGATCACCTGCCGCGGCAATCGTCCGTCCCTTGCCATAGCGCAGCGCATGACGCAGCGCCGCGTCGATCTCTTCGGTGTTGGCGCGGTTCTTCGTATCGAACTGCGGCGCGATCAGCGTCAACGCGCGCTCAGCCGCCCACCAGTCGGTCGCGACCGCCGCCAGCCAGGTCTTGCCCGAGACCAATTGCAGCATGCCCTTGACGCGCTTTGCGGCATCGCGCTCGAACTCGCTCAGCGTCGTATCCGCGATCGGAGCGTGGCGGATCGCGGCATGAACCATATCGGGCAATCGCACGTCGCCAGCAAACACCGCACTGCCATCGACCTTGGCCGGGAGGTCGAGCCGGGGAAAGGCCGGGGCGGAGCCGGGGATGATGCTGCTGGCGTGCTCGCCCGGCGGCTCGGCGCGCAGCACCGGCGGATCGGGCGGGGTCAGGCGCGCGGCCTCCTCCACCAGTTCGGCAAAGCGGGCGCGGTTCTGGTCGTGGATGATGAACCCGCCCTGCGCCTCGCACTCTTCCCAGGCGACGCCCCAGCGCTTGGCTGCTGCCATGGCCAGCATCGCGCGGGCCGCTGCGGCGGCGGCGCGGGCCGGCCCCTCATGCGCGGCGATCGAGGTGCCATCGGCGGTGACGGTAAACCCTTCGCTTTCGGCAAAGCGCCGCGCGAGAACCGCATCGGGCGCGTCCGCCAGGCCCGGAAAGACCGGCATCCACAGATGCGACCAGTGCGCAGCAAGAACCGTGTTGGCATAGGCCCCGCTGACCGGCGCGGGCTCAACCGCGATCTGCCGCCAGTCCGCGCCGAGTTCCTGCGCGACGATCTGCGGGATCAGCGACGTGATCCCCTGCCCCAGTTCCGCCTCGGGCACGGCTACCGTGATGACGCCGTCTTTTGCGATCTTGAGCCAGGCGTCGAAAGCAAATTCGCCCTCAAGCGGGGTGAGCGGCGGATCGAACCGGCGCGGCGTGAGCGCCCAGGCGACGAGCAATCCGCTCGCTGCCCCGGCACCCAGCAGGATCCCGCGCCGCGTGAAGGCCATCAGCTGCGGTCCAGCCAGTCCGCCACCCGGCGGGCAATCGCGGTAAAGGCATCGGCCTGCGGCCCTTCACCGGCGGCGGGCGGCGTGCCGGCATCGCTGGCAGTGCGGATCGCCATGTCGAGCGGGATGCGGCCCAGGAAGGCATGGCCCAGTTCCTTCGCCGCCGCCTCGGTGCCACCAGCGCCGAACGGGTCGGACACCTCGCCGCAGTGCGGGCAGGCATAACCGGCCATGTTCTCGACCAGGCCGATCACCGGCACTTCGCCCACATCGAACAGCTGCATCGCGCGGCGCGCGTCGATCAGGGCCAGGTCCTGCGGAGTGGAGACGATCACCGCGCCCGCCGGCTTGTGCCGCTGCAGCATGGTGAGCTGCACATCGCCGGTACCGGGCGGCAGATCGACCACGATCGTGTCAATATCGCCCCATTCGGCATCGATCAACTGGCCCAGCGCATTGCCCGCCATCGGCCCGCGCCAGGCAATCGCCTTGTCCGCCTCGATCAGGTGGCCCATCGACAGCACCGGCACGCCCCACTGGCTTGGCACAGGCACCAGCTTGTTGTCGTGCGCCTTGGGCTTTACGCCAGTATTGCCGAGCAGGTGCGGCTGCGAGGGACCATAGATGTCTGCATCGACCAGGCCGACCTTGCGCCCCATCCGCGCGAGCGCAACCGCGAGGTTGGCCGAAACGGTGGACTTGCCCACCCCGCCCTTGCCCGAACCGACCGCGATCAGGCGGCGTTTGGGCTTGTCAGCCATCATCGCCACGCGCACTTCGGAAACCTTGCCTCGCAGCGCGTCCTTGACCGACAGTTCCAGCCGATCGCGCTCCATGCCGGAGAGGCCCGAGGCATCGAGCACGAGCACGGCAACCCCCGCATCGGTCACCCTCAGCGATTGCAGCCTGGCGGCGACGGTTTCGGGCAAGAGCGACTTCAGGGCATCGGGATCGGACATGGCAGACAAGGTAAGGGCTCCGTTTGGATTGAGCCATGGCCCTAGCAAGGAAAAAGCGCTGCGAGACACTGTTTTTGTGGGAAAGGCGCACCTATAGTGCGGGTCATGAGAGGAAACGCGCTTTGACGGCTGGCAAGAATCCCTGGGGCGACAACGGCGGCGATGCCGACGAGGCGCTGCGTCTGCCCCCATCCGCCGAAGATGCGAGCGGTGCAGGCGATGCGCAGGCCGAAGGCACGCCGCAGCCGGGCAAGAAGCCGCATAACCCCTGGCTGACGCCCGACGATGACAGTCCGCTGCGCCGTTCGGCCCGGATTGACGACATCCTGCGCCCCTCGGGGCCGCGCCGTCCCTCGTTCCTGTCCTCGGCAATCAGCGCGAGCGGCATGCTGCCCTGGGTGCTGGCCGCAACGGTCGCCGCCGGGCTGCTGTTCACCTCGGTTCATGTGCTGGGCGAAAATCAGCGCGGGCTGGTTACCACCTTCGGCCGGCATACCCGCGATGTCGGGCCGGGCATCTCGTTCACCCTGCCCTGGCCGGCAGAGGCCGTGCAGATCTTCGATGTCGGCACGATCCAGGTGCTCAGCCTGCCCGGCACGGATGGGTCCGACAAGGACGAAGAGACCCTGATGCCGACCCGCGACGGGCAGGTCATCAACATCGCGTTCCAGGTGCGCTGGAAGATCAGCGACCTTTCCGCCTATGCCTTCAACCTCGCCGATCCGCAGCGCGCGCTGCGCGATCTGGCGGACGCGGAAACGCGCGCAACGATTGCCGAACTGCCGTTCGACCCGGTGTGGGATGGCAAGCGCCGCAAGGAAGTGACGCAGCGCGCGCAGCAGCGCATCCAGGCCGTGCTCAACGCCTGGCATGCGGGCATCACGATCGAGGCGGTCGAAATCACCCGCGCCGATCCGCCGAGCCAACTGACCGAGACCTTCCAGAAGGTCACCAATGCCGAGAACGAGGCCGCCAAGGCCACCCGCACGGCCGAGGACTGGTCCGCCCGCACGATCAACAACGCGCGGGTCGAGGCGCAGGACTTCGACCGGATCTATCAGCAATATCTCGCCGCGCCGCAAATCACGCGCAAGCGGATGTATTACGAGACGATGGAACGCGTGATCGGCAATAGCGATCAGGTCGTGGTCGGCGGCGCTGGCGGGGTAACCTTGCCGGC
>NZ_JAYSBK010000073.1:0-15554 GCF_041915465.1 Novosphingobium sp.
CTATGTCGCCAGCCATTCCTGTCCTGCTTGCCCTTGGGTTGGGCCTGATTGGTTGGCTGGCGGCGCGTTCGCGGGCCTGGGCGCTGCGCCGAACCGCGCGCGCCGCAGGTACCGACCTGCATTCGCTGCCCAATTATCACGGCTGGTACGTGGCCCTGTGGGCCGCCGTGCCGGCCGTGCTGTTTGCGATGGCCTGGGCCTCGATCAGCCCGGGCCTCGTGCTCGGCAAGGTCCTCGCCGATCCTGCTGCCGCCGCGCTGCCGGCCTTCGGGCTCCAGCGCGATTCGATCCTGTCCGAAGCCCACGCAATCGCCAGCGGATCGGCGGGCGCCGCGTTCAACCCGCAGTCGGGCGCGCTGGTCGAACCGTTCCGCGCGGCGATCTCGCAATTTTCGACCATCGGCATCATCGTTACGCTGCTGATCGGCTTTGCCGGGGGCGCATTCGCATTCCTGCGGCTGCGGCCTGATTTCACCGCCCGCACGCGGGTCGAGCGCGTGGTCATGGCAACCCTGTTGCTGGCCTCGCTGGTCGCGATCTTCACGACGTTCGGCATCGTCGCCTCGCTGGTGTTCGAAACCGGGCGATTTTTCCAGGTGGTCAATCCGGCCGATTTCCTTTTCGGCACCCATTGGGGGCCGGATCCGATGGTCGATCCCGCATCGGTGCGCCCTGAGAATTATGGCGCCGTACCGCTGTTCTGGGGCACAATCTTCATCGGCGCGATCATCGCGATGATTGTCGCCATTCCGCTCGGGATGATGAGCGCGATCTACCTCACCCAATATGCCACGCCGACCCTGCGCAAATGGATGAAGCCGCTGCTCGAAATCCTCGCGGGCGTGCCGACGGTGGTGTACGGCTATTTCGCCGCGCTGACCGTTGCGCCGCTGATCCGCGATTTCGGGCATTCGATCGGGATCGCCAGCGCTTCGAGCGAAAGCGCGCTGGCCGCCGGGGTCGTGATGGGGATCATGATCATTCCCTTCGTCTCCTCGATGGCGGACGACAGCATCACCGCCGTGCCGCAAGCGATGCGCGACGGCAGCCTGGCGATGGGTGCGACCACCTCCGAAACGATCCGCCGGGTGCTGATCCCCGCCGCTCTGCCCGGCATCGTCGCGGGCGTCATGCTCGCGGTCAGCCGTGCGATCGGCGAAACGATGATCGTGGTGATGGCCGCTGGCGCAACCGCGCGCCTTTCCGCCAATCCCTTTGAAAGCATGACGACTGTGACCTTCCAGATCGTCGCCATGCTGACCGGCGAAGGCAGCTTCGACCATCCCGCGACGCTTTCCGCCTTCGCCCTGGGCATGGTGCTGTTCCTCGTCACACTCTCTCTCAATTTCGTCGCCCTGCGCGTCGTCAAGCGGTTCCGGGAAGCATATGAGTAACGCCGCCGATCTTCGCCTCAAGCGCCGCTATGCGGCCGAGCGCCGGTTCAAGGCCCTTGGCTATGGCTCGGTGCTGTTCTCTGCGCTGGTGCTGGCATTCCTGCTGTTCACCATGACCGCGAACGCGCTCGGCGGGTTCCAGCGCACCGAGGTGCGTTTCCCGATCGATTTTTCGAGCGGCGCACTTACGGTAGATCCCTCGCAGTTGCAGGGACCCGGCGCGGTCGATGCCCTGAAGGGGGCGGGCCTTGCCGATGTGGTCGCCTTTGCCGCCGCCAAGGAACTGGGCGATGATGGCGCAGCGCATCTCGACGACGGTGCCTGGCGCGAAGTCGCCGCCAAGCTCGCAGCCGATCCGTCGCGCCTGCAGGGCAAGCTCGAAGTATCGTTGCCGGTAACTGACGACATGGCGGCCGCCCTGCGCGGCGATGGCCATGGCGAACTGGTGCCGCTGGTGAACAGGCTCAAGGGCGAAGGCAAGCTGGTGCGCGCCTTCGACTTTGGCTTTCTGACCCGCGGTGACGCCACCGGGCCGCAAGACGTCGGCATCTGGGGCGCGCTCAAGGGCTCGATGCTGACCATGTTCGTGACCCTCGCCCTCGCCTTCCCGGTCGGCGTGCTGGCAGCGGTCTACCTCGAGGAATATGCCCCGCGTAACCGCTGGACCGACCTGATCGAGGTTTCGATCAACAACCTTGCCGCCGTACCTTCGATCATCTTCGGCCTGCTGGGGCTCGCGGTGTTCCTTGGGCTGTTTCCCAACTGGCGCTCGGCGCCGCTGATCGGCGGGATGACGCTGGCACTGATGACCATGCCGGTGATCGTGATTTCCGGACGTAACGCGATCAAGGCGGTGCCGCCCTCGATCCGCGATGCCGCGCTGGCTGTCGGCGCGAGCCGCGTTCAGACCGTGTTCCACCACGTGCTACCCCTGGCCCTGCCCGGGATCCTGACCGGGACCATCATCGGCATGGCCCGCGCACTGGGTGAAACCGCGCCGCTGCTGATGATCGGGATGCGCGCCTTCGTCGCTTCCCCGCCCGACGGCTTCACTTCCCCTGCCACCGTCTTGCCGGTGCAGATCTTCCTGTGGTCCGACGAGATCGATCGCGGCTTCGTCGAACGCACTTCCGCCGCCATCATTATCCTGCTGCTGTTCCTGCTGGTGATGAACGGGCTTGCCATCTACCTTCGCAACCGCTTCGAGAAACGCTGGTGACCACTTATCACGAACTGGATCCGATCGACGCCAAGATCGCCGCGCGCGGCGTGTCGGTCTTCTATGGCGAAAAGCGTGCGATCGACGATGTGTCGATCGACATCAGCCAGGAATACGTCACCGCCTTCATTGGCCCGTCGGGCTGCGGCAAGTCGACTTTCCTGCGCACGCTCAACCGCATGAACGACACGATCCCCGGCGCGCGCGTCGAGGGTGACATCATGCTCGACGGGCAGAACATCTACACCTCGGGCATGGACGTGGTGCAGCTGCGCGCGCGGGTCGGCATGGTGTTCCAGAAGCCGAACCCGTTTCCCAAGTCGATCTATGAAAACGTCGCTTACGGGCCGCGCATCCATGGCCTCTCCGCCAGCAAGGCGGAACTGGACGAAATCGTCGAGAAATCGCTCAAGCGCGCGGGCCTGTGGGATGAGGTCAAGGACCGGCTGGCCGACAGCGGCACCGCGCTGTCCGGCGGTCAGCAGCAGCGCCTGTGCATCGCGCGTGCGATCGCGGTCGATCCCGAAGTGATCCTGATGGACGAGCCCTGCTCCGCGCTCGACCCGATTGCCACGGCCAAGATCGAGGAACTGATCGACGAACTGCGCGGTCGCTACGCGATTGTCATCGTCACCCACTCGATGCAGCAGGCCGCCCGCGTTTCGCAGCGCACCGCGTTCTTCCACCTTGGCAAGATCGTGGAGTACGGCAAGACTTCCGATATCTTCACCAACCCGCGTGAAGAGCGGACCAAAGACTATATCACCGGACGTTACGGTTAGGATTTCGCATGGCACAGGAACATACCGTCAAGGCCTTCGACGAGGACATCACCCGGCTGCGCGGCCTGATCGCCGAGATGGGCGGCCTGGCCGAAGTCTCGATCGGCGAATCGATGGACGCGCTGGTCAAGGGCAACATGGACCTCGCCAAGGACGTGATCGCCCGCGACAAGCGGATCGACGCGCTTGAGGCGGAAGTCGACAAGCTGGCCGTCCGCATCATCGCGCTGCGCGCGCCGATGGCCGACGACCTGCGCGAAGTGATCGCGGCGCTCAAGATTGCCGGCGTCGTCGAACGCATTGGCGACTATGCCAAGAACATCGCCAAGAGCACCAACAAGATCACCGACCGCCGCAAGTTCGAGCCCCTCACCCTGATCCCGGCAATGGCCGAACTGGCGAGCGAGATGGTCCACGACGTGCTCACCGCCTATGCCGCGCGAGACTCCGAACTGGCAGCCGACATCGTTTCGCGCGATGACAAGGTTGATGCCTTCTACGAAAGCATTTTCCGAAATCTTGTCAGTCATATGATGGAAAATCCTGCGACGATTTCGAGCGCGGCGCAATTGCTGTTCGTGGCCCGCAACATCGAACGGATCGGTGATCATGCCACCAATGTCGCCGAGATGGTCTATTACGCCGCGACCGGCAAATACCTGACCGATCGCTCCTGAACCGATGAGCGCCCCCCGCCTGCTGCTGGTCGAGGACGATCCGGCGCTCGCCGAACTGCTCGAGTTCCGCTTCAAGGCGGAAGGCTACAGCGTCACCTCCACGCCCGATGGCGACGAGGCGCTGCTGCTCGCGGTCGAGGAGGTGCCCGACCTGGTCGTGCTTGACTGGATGATCGAGGGCACCAGCGGGATCGAGGTCTGCCGCCGCCTGCGCCGCGACAAGGCGACCGCGCACGTCCCGATCGTGATGCTGACCGCGCGCGGCGCCGAGGATGACAAGATCCGCGGGCTCGATACCGGTGCGGACGATTATGTCACCAAGCCGTTTTCCCCGCGCGAGTTGGTCGCCCGCGTCAATGCGATCATGCGCCGGATCCGTCCTGCCCTGGCTGGCGAAACGCTGACCGTGGGCGATCTTTCGCTCGATGCGACCGCGCACCGCGTCAGCCGCCGCGGACAGCTCCTGTCGCTCGGACCGACCGAATTTCGCCTGCTCAAGTTCTTCATGGAGCATCCGGGTCGGGTATTTTCGCGCGGGCAACTGCTCGATGCGGTCTGGGGCACCGACAGCGACATCGAATTGCGCACGGTCGACGTCCACATCCGCCGCTTGCGCAAGGGCATCGAACTGGCCGGGGCGCCCGATCCGGTGCGCACCGTGCGTTCGGCCGGCTACGCGCTCGAAGCGGTCTGAGCGCCAACCCACTTCCGCACAATACAGAAAGGGGCTGCCACCGATTTCCCGGTGACAGCCCCTTCTCGTTCGGGTTCCCGTCCGAACTGGAGCTTAGAAGCTCATGCGCATGCGCACACCATAGGTCCGCGGCGCGCCGAGGTAACCGTTCTGGTCGCCGGTTTGCAGCGGGGTCGGGAAGGCCTGGGTGAAGTAGGTCTCGTTGAAGAGGTTCTGCACCCAGCCCTCGACCAGCAGGTTGCTGTCGGGGATCTTGAAGCCAAGGTTGGCGTTGACCAGGCTCAGCGGGCCCTGCACCGCATTGCTGGCGGTGCTGATCTGCTGGGTGCTGGTGTACTGGTACTGGATGCGGCCAACCAGGTTGACCGTATCGCTGACCGGCGTGTCGAGGTTCAGCGTCACGTTGGCCGAAAGCTTCGGCGCAAAGCGGAAGCGCTGGCCTGACAGCGCCGGGTCGATCGTCGGATCGACGCCGTACTTGGCGTGCGGCACCCAGGTGCCATCGATGCCCAGCGTCAGCGCGTCGTTAAGCTGGAACAGGTTCTCGATTTCCATACCATAGTCGGTCGCCGACTTGGCGTTGAGCACGGTGAAGCGCAGGCCCACGAACTGCGCGATCTGCAGATCGGACAGGTCGTAATAGAAGAACGCGATGTTGGTGCGCGCGCGGCGATCCAGATACTGGAACTTTGCGCCCACTTCGAAGGCATTGACCTTTTCGGGCTTGTAGCTGGGATCAAGCGGCACGGCGCCGGGCACTTCGGCCGGGTTGTTGGCGCGGGTACCGCCGCCGTTGGCGTCGATGTTCACGCCGCCCGCCTTGAAGCCGCGGTTGTAGGTCGCATAGATCATCACGTCGCTGTTCGGACGATACTGCACGCCAAAGGTGCCGCTGACCGCCTTGTTGGTGATGCTCTTCGCATAGGCCGGCCCCGGCGAAACGCCGAGCAGACGGAACGGATCGTTCCAGGCCGGGCTGAAATAGTCGAACGCGAAGCTGCCTTCCTTCTTTTCAACCGAATAGCGCAGACCGGTGATCACGTTGACCTTGTCGCCAAGCGCAAAGTCAAGGTGACCGAAGCCGGCATAAGAGCGCGCCTTGCCGTTCATGTTTTCCTTGTCCCACGGACCGGCCGGGGCGCTGGCGGTGCCGGCCGGGTAGCCAAGGCCGCCGAACACGACATCCCAATAGGCCTGCGCCTGGTTCGACCAGGGCATTTCGCGGCCCATGTGCAGCTTTTCGTCCGAGAAGAACACGCCGAACACCGCATCCGCGTTCAGGGCTTCGATCTTGGTGTTGTAGGTCAGCTCCTGCGAGATGAAGCGGCTTTCGAAGCTTTCGTTGTAGCGGAAGATGTCGGCGCCCGAAAAATCGGGGTCCATGTCGCGCTGGTCGAGCTTGAACTTGCGCACGGCGGAAACCGACTTCAGCGTACCAGCGCCAAGATCCGCATCGACCATCAGGGTCGCGCCATAGTCTTCGACGGTCTGCTTGCCGTTGCCGTTAAGCGTCTGCTGCCAGTCCGAGGGCTTGGCCGAAGGCAGGGTGCGCCCGCCGATCACGGTCAGGTAATCGATCAGCGGCTGGGTCGGACCGGCCTGGAAGCTCGAGGTCGCATAGCAGCAGTTGCCGGTGCTGTACGAATAGTCGCCGATCAGGCGGATCGACAGGCCGGTACCCGGCTCGATCAGCAGCTGGCCCTTGACCGCGCGGGTCTTGTCGCCGTTGAGGTGCTCGCCGGTGGTCGAATCGGTGTAGAAACCGTCACGGGTCGAGGCAACGCCCGCCAGGCGGAATGCCGCCGTGTCGCCGATCGGCATGTTGCCGGCGGCGCGGACGAGCAGCGAGCCGTAGTTGCCATAGGTCGCCTCGAACAGGCCGCTCGCTTCGCTGGTCGAGGGCTTGGTCGAGTTGAGCAGCAGCGCGCCGGCGGTGGTGTTCTTGCCGAACAGCGTGCCCTGCGGACCGCGCAGCACCTGCAGGCCGTCGATGTCGAGGAAGTTCTGCAGCGCGGCAGCCGCACGGGTGCGGTACACGCCGTCGATGAACACGCCGACCGAGCCTTCGAAGCTGCGGCTGTTGCCGCTGGTGCCGAGGCCGCGGATGATGACGTTCGCGGTCGAGCTGGCGATGTTGGTCGCGCGGAAGGTGATCGAGGGGCTGACCGCCTGGATGTTCGAGATGTTCTCGACGCGCGCGGTGGCCAGAGCCTCGCCGCTGGCGGCGGTGATGGCGATCGGCACGTTCTGCAGATTTTCGCTGCGGCGCTGCGCGGTGACGACGATTTCGTCGAGACCGCCGGTGGGTTCGTCAGCTGCGGTGTCCTGCGCATAGGCAGGGGCGGCAAACAGCGGCGCAATCAGAATACCGGCCACGCCGGCGAGAAGCTTACTCCTCACAACATCCTCCATGAAAATCATCGCCTTGGGGGCGATCTGGTCTTGTGCGGAGCCGATCCCTGGGAGGGGATTCCTGCCCGATGGCAGGTAAATCGGTCCGTGCTCCAATTGCTTTAATCCATCGGTTAATTCTTGACTTTATGCGCCAGGTATTTGTCGTTATGCGCCAGCCATGATCTCCGAATCCGTGGCCCATTCCGGCTCCCTGCGTCAGTTCCTGCGCTTTGCCCGTTCGACCGGCCTGCCGCTTGAGCGGATCCTTGACGATGACCTCAAGGCAATCGTGCGCGATGCCGAAACCAGCGACCGTGTACCGGCCCGCGGCCTGGTCGACATCCTCCAGCTCTGCGCCCTGCGGACCCGCCGGCCGAGCCTGGGCGTGGCCTTTGCCAGCTGGACCAACCCGCGCGGGTTCGGGCCGTTCAGTCTGCTGTGGGATCATTGCCCCACGGTCGAGGAATCGCTGCGCATCTCGTTCCAGTACCTGCACCTTGAACACCAGGCGCTGCGCATGGTGGTCGAGGACGAAGGCGGCGAGGTGGCGATCCGGCAGTTTCTGGTGATCCCCAGCCGGTTTGGCGGCAGCCAGTTCATCGAGGCCACGCTGACCGTGCGGCTGCGGATCATTCGCTTGCTGCTGGGCGAGAGCTGGCACCCGTTGCGGCTTGAACTGGAGCACTCCCCTCCGGCCAGCCAGCGCTTCATCCGCAGCGTGTTCCGCTGTCCGATTCACTACGGTGCCGATCGCAGTGCAATCATTCTCCCGCGCGAGGATCTGCGCCGCCCCGCTCCCAACGGCAATGCGCAGATGCTGGCCTATCTCGAGCGGCAACTGCAAAACCTCGATCACGAACAGACCGCCGATATCGTCCAGCGGGTGGAGCAACGGATCGCCACCAATCTGGCCGGCGGGCGGGCCTCGCTCGATCTCGTTGCCGAACTGCTCGCGCTCAGCCGGCGCAGCGTCCAGCGCCACCTTGCCGAACACGGCCTGTCGTTCGAGGATCTGGTGATGCGGGTGCGGCGGCGGGTTGCGGAGGAATATTTTGCCAGCGAACGCAAAGCCAGCCTGGCCGAGCTGGCTTACCGGCTCGGCTATGGCGAGGCAGCCAGCGTAAGCCGCTTCCTGCGGCGGGAATTCGGGATGAGTTCGCGTCAGATGGCGATGCGCGCACGCCTGCGGGTCGATGCGGGGCCGGACGATCAGTGAAAATCGCGTGA
The DNA here is from genome assembly GCF_041915465.1 of Novosphingobium sp. Lineage (GTDB taxonomy): Bacteria > Pseudomonadota > Alphaproteobacteria > Sphingomonadales > Sphingomonadaceae > Novosphingobium. Next base: position 8,388 of record NZ_JAYSBK010000073.1, read on the forward strand.
CTTGGGAATCACCCGCACGTTGCGGGGATGCCCGTGCGAGCGCGCGGGCGGCGCGCGGCGGCCCTGCAGCGGGCGCGCGACATGATCCGCCCGTTCGACCGCCGGGCTGAGCAGGTCGTCGGACAGGGCGTGCAGCGCGTCCGTCGCGTCAATCAGCCGGGTGGCAATCACGTGGATCACCTCGTCGTCATATTCGACCCGGCCCTGTACCTCCATCAGCCGCGCCCCCATGATCACCTTGCGCTGGCGCTCCATCAGATCGGGCCAGATGACTAGATTGGCGACCCCGCTTTCATCCTCCAGCGTAATGAAGCACACCCCCTTGGCGCTGCCGGGCCGCTGGCGGATCAGCACCACGCCCGCGACCTGCACTGTCGAGCGATACTTGCGCGCACGCAGATCGGCCGCGCGGACAAAGCCGCGTTCGGCCAGGCTGGCGCGCAGGAAGGCGAGCGGATGGGCCTTCAGCGAGAGGCGCTGGGTCTGGTAATCGGCCACCACTTCCTCGGACAGCGGCATCACCGGCAGGCGCGTGGGCAGGGCCTCCGCCCCCTCGTCGCGCGCAGCGGCGGCGGCGAACAGCGGCAGGTCGGGCGCGGCGATCAGGCTACGCGCATCCCACAGCGCCTGCCGCCGCGAGAGGGCCAGCGAATTGAAGCAATCGGCCGAGGCGAGCCGTTCGACCAACGCCGGAGACAGCCCGGCCCGTTCCTGGAGCTCGCGCACGTCGCGAAATGGCCCGCCCTCGGCCCGCGCCGCCACGATCCGCGCGGCCGCAGCCTCGGGGAAGCCATCGACCTGGCGCAGGCCAAGCCGCAGCGCCACGCCCGCCCCCTGCCCTTCCAGCGTGCAGTCCCAGTCGCTGTGGTTGACGTCCACCGGCAGCACCATGACGCCGTGTTCGCGCGCATCGCGCACGATCTGCGCCGGCGCATAGAACCCCATCGGCTGCGAATTGAGCAGGGCGCAGGCGAAAGCTGCCGGAAAGTGGCACTTCAGCCACGACGAGACGTAAACCAGATGCGCGAAGCTGGCGGCGTGGCTTTCGGGGAAACCGTATTCGCCGAACCCCTTGATCTGGTTGAAGCAGCGCTCCGCGAATTCGGGATCATAGCCGCGCGCGATCATCCGGCCGACCATCATGTCCTGCAATTCGTGGACCATCCCGCGCGAGCGGAAGGTCGCCATCGCCTTGCGCAGACGGTTGGCCTCGGCGCTGGAAAAACGCGCCGCATCGAGCGCGATCTTCATCGCCTGTTCCTGGAAGATCGGCACCCCCAGCGTGCGCCCGAGGATCGAGGTCAACTCGTCAGGCGGCCCGTGTTCGGGCCCGGGCGCGGGGATTTCCACCGCCTCGGCCCCGCGTCGCCGCTTCAGAAAGGGGTGGACCATGTCGCCCTGGATCGGTCCGGGGCGCACGATCGCCACCTCGATGACGAGGTCGTAGAAGCAGCGCGGGCGCAGGCGCGGCAGCATGTTCATCTGCGCCCGGCTTTCGACCTGGAACACACCCAGCGAATCCCCCCGGCAGAGCATGTCGTAAACCGCCGGATCCTCGCGCGGGACGGTGGCGAGAGTCAGCTGCTGGCCGTGGTGCGCGCCCAGCAGGTCGAGGCATTTCCTGATGCAGGTCAGCATCCCCAGCGCCAGCACGTCGACCTTGAGGATGCCGAGCGCGTCGATATCGTCCTTGTCCCATTCGATGAAGCTGCGATCCGCCATGGCGCCGTTGCCGATCGGCACGGTTTCGGTGAGCAGCCCCTGTGTCAGGATGAACCCGCCAACGTGCTGCGAAAGGTGGCGCGGCATCCCGATCATCTGCTCGGTCAGGGCCAGCACCCGGCGCAGGTGCGGATCGGACAGGTCCACCCCGGTTTCGCGCGCCACGTGGGCTTCCTTGATCGAGCGGCCGTGCCCGCCCCACACCGTTTTCGCCAGCACGGCGGTGACGTCTTCGGACAGGCCCATCACCTTGCCGACCTCGCGGATCGCCATGCGCGGACGGTAATGAATCACGGTGGCGCACAGGCCGGCGCGCTGGCGGCCATAGCGGGCGTAGATGTACTGGATCACTTCCTCGCGCCGCTCGTGCTCGAAATCGACGTCGATGTCGGGCGGTTCCTTGCGCTCTTCGGAAATGAAGCGGTCGAACAGCAGCGCGTGCTTCGCGGGATCGACCGCCGTGATGCCCAGGCAATAGCACACCGCCGAATTGGCTGCACTGCCGCGCCCCTGGCACAGGATTGGTGGAATCTGATTTCGTGCAAAATCAATAATATCCTTGATAGTCAGGAAGTAACGTGAGAGCTGCAGCCGGGCGATCAGATCGAGCTCGCGCAGCAGCGTCTCGCGCACGGTTTCCGGCACGCCGGCGGGATAGCGTTCCTCCGCCCCGGCCCAGGTCAGCCGCTCCAGCCAGGCCTGCGGCTCCAGCCCTTCGGGGCAGATTTCCTCGGGGTATTCATAGCGCAGTTCCTCGAGGCTGAAGGTGCAGGCATCGGCAAGGTCACGCGCCACCGCGATGGCATGGGGCCAGGGCGCGAACAGGCGGGCCATCTCTTCCGGTCCCTTGAGATGGCGTTCGGCATTGGCCTCGAGCAGGTGCCCGGCGGAAGCCACGGTGGTCTTGTGGCGGATCGCGGTCATCACGTCATGCAGCGGGCGGCGCTGCGGCGCGTGATAGAGCACATCATTGGTGGCCAGGATCGCTAGGCCCTGCCCCTTCGCGAGCGCATCGAGCGCGTTGATCCGGGCAATGTCGTCACCGCTGTAGAGATAGCTGGCGGCCACATGCCCCAGCCCCGGCAGCAGCGCGGCGAGGTGCGCCAGCAGATCGCCCAGCGTGCCGCTCATCCCCTCGCCGCGCGGCTGGCCGGCGATCGAGACGACATTGTCGGGGAGCGGCAGGGTGAACACCTGCGCCAGATCGCGCGGCGGAATCAGCACCAGCGCCACGCCATCGCTATGCTCGGCCAGCATAGTCAGCGAAATGTCGCAGGCGCCCTTGTCCTGCCATTCGCCGTCGAGCCGCGCCATGCGACCGGCCGAGATCAGGCGGCAGAGGTTGCCATAGCCCGTGCGGCCCGTCGGATAGGCCAGGAAGGCCAGCCCTTCGATCGTTTCGATCCGGCAGCCGATCACGGGCCTGAGGCCCAGCGCCCGCGCCTCGCCGTGGAGCCGCACCACGCCTGCCATGGTGTTGGCGTCCGCAATCCCGATCGCGTCATAGCCCAGCGCACGCGCCGTGGTCGCCAGGTCCACCGCGTCCGACGCGCCGCGCAGGAACGAAAAGCAGCTTGCCAGCCCCAGTTCGACGAAGGCCGCGCGTTCGGACGGCGGCGGCAGGACCGCCTCGACATGGCGGCGTTCGGGGGTGAGCGGGGCTTCAGGCATAGAGCCCCTGCAGGAACCATTCGGGCACCCCGCCGCGCCCGTCGCCCGCCAGCCCCGCGCGGTAGATCCAATATCGCCGTCCGGCATCGTCCTCGACCCGGTAATAGTCGCGCAGCCGCGTGGTGGAGCGTTCACGCCACCATTCGGGCGCGATCCGCTCCGGCCCTTCGGCGCGGGCCACCTCGTGCACTTCGCCGCGCCAGCGGAACCGGCGCGGCAGGCCATCGGGGCTGGCATAGAGCACCGCGATCGGCTCGGCCCGGTCAAGCAGTTTCAACGGGCGCGCGTGGAGCGCGAGTTCGCCCTGCGTGTTCCGTTCGGCCTCAAGCGCCCCCACCCAGCGCTGGGCGCGTTCGGGCAGGTGGCTGGCGCGCGGCTGGGGGCGGCGCACGGCCTGCGGCCCCAATCGCGCGGCCAGCCGGTCGACAAAGGCTGCAAGACTGGTGCCGTGGGCTTCGGCGGCAGCCTCGAAATCGCGCTGGGCCAGCGGCAGCGGCTCGCTCCACGGGACGGAAAGCCGCGCCAGTTCGATCCCGAACCCGGCGTCGATATCGTCAAGCTTGCGGGTGAACAGCCCCGCGATATGGGCCGCGTCGCGGCTGGCGGCGGCGAGTTCGAGGCGGCGGCTCAGCACTTCGCCATCGACCTTCCACAGCGCGAGGTCGAACCGCCGCCCGCCCTTCGCCTGTCCTTCGAGGAGGCGGGCCATATCGACGCACAGGTCTGCCAGCACCTGATCGAGCAGACTGCGGTGGCGGATCGGCTCCATCAGGCGGCGCTGGACCAGCGGGAGCGGCTCGGCCAGCACCGGCAGGATCGGTTCGGGAACCCGGCCCAGCAGTTGGTCGAGCCGCACCAGCGGATTGGCGGCGGGCGCGCGGGTGGAGCGGAACCGCCGCGCCAGGGCATCGCGCGCCACGCCGGAAAGATCGCCAATGCGTTTGAGGCCAAGTCGCCGCAGCACCAGCTCGGTCGCGCCATCGAGCCGCAGCGCGGCAACGGGCAGGTGTTCGAGCGCGATCTCCCGCCCGCCGCCATAATGCGCTAGCGCCCAGGCCGCCCCCGCAGTCGGCGCGATCGCGGTGCGCGCGGCAAATCCGCGCGCGACAAGGCGGCAGCGCACATCGTCCAGCATGGCTGCTTCCCCGCCGAACAGGTGCGCCGCCCCGGTGACATCGACAATCAGCCCGTCAGGCGGATCGAGCGCGGACCACGGTCCCCACCGCTGCGCCCACAAGGCAAGGCGTTCGAGCAGCGCGAGGTCGCCCGCCGGATCGGCCACGGCTACGGCCAGCGCCGGACACAGCGCGCGGGCATCGGCCAGCATCATGCCGGGATGCACGCCGGCATCGCGCCCGGCCGGGTTCGCGGCGGCAATGCGTGGGCCGTGCGCAGTTTCGGTGATCAGGGCGAATGGTTCTGCGTCTGCCCCCTCCCCCCGACGCAGACCTTCACCCAGCCGCCAGCGATCGATCGCCAGCGCCGGGCACCAGATCGCCATGATCCGGCGTTCGGGTTGCTGGGCCGGCAATCGGGCTGGCGGCGAGGACTTGTCCGTCATCGCGCAGGATCCATTCTCCGGGAGGGTGGGCACGGGCGCGGAACAGTTCGGCCTGCCAGGCGGGCGTACCCGGAGCCTGCGGGTTCCAGCGCGGGGGAAGCGATGGCGCGGCGCGCACGTCCCAGCGCAGCCGGGCCGAGCCAAGATCGCGGCGCGCGCCCAGCCGCACCAGCCAGAGCGGCACGCCGTGGCGCTCTGCCGCCAGCGAAAGCCGGCGCGAGGCGGTAAAATCGAGCGCGCGGGGATTACCCGCGATCTCTCCGATCACGAAGGCCAGATCGCGGCAGCGCAGTCCCTCTTCGAGCGCAAACAGCGCGTCTTCGGGGGTCTTCGCGGCAACGTGGACCAGGCGGCGGCGCAGGTCCGGCGGCAGGCCGGGGCGATAGGGCCGCCCCCCGGCGCGCACCGCGCCCGCATCCTGCACCCACAGCCAGGGCCGTTCGTCCGGCGTATCGGCGGCGGGATCTGGGCGCTGGCTGCGCATCCGATCCAGCGCGAAGGCCAGCGCCAGCGCGGCGCCGCTGCCTTCATTGGGCGCAGCGAAGACCTCTCCGTGCAGGGCCGGATCCTTCAGCCCCGGTTCCCAGCGCGCGGCCTGCGCAGCGGCAAGCCCCGCGCGCGGCAGAGCGAGCGACCGGCGGCGTGCAAAGGCGGCCAGCGGGGTTGGGATCGGGATCGGTGAATCGCTCATATGTTCTATTTATGTTCTCATTTGCAGCGATTCGCAACGGCTCCTTCCCGCAAAAGAAAAGGGCCGCCTCCCCCCAAGGGAAGCGGCCCTGTTCGGATCGGCCCGGACGATCAGTCGTCGAGTTCGATCCCGCCCGGCAGCGGTGCGACCGGCTGCGGCGGAATGTCGGCGTCTTCCTCGTGCACCTCGACGAGGCCGCGGCCGACATGGCTGCGGCTGCGCGAATAGCCGTAGTAGATCAGCAGGCCCAGCGCGCCCCACACCGGCAGCACCATCTTCGCATCGAAGGGCAGCAGCAGGTAGAGCGCCAGGGTGCCGACAATCGCCAGCGGCGCGGTAACCCAGATCAGCGGGGTGCGGAACGGACGGTGCCGGTTCGGCTCCTTGATGCGCAGCACCAAGACCGCGATCGCCACCATGAAGAAGGCGAACAGCGTGCCCGAGTTCGAGATGTCCGCCAGCTTGCCCACCGGCAGGAAGGCGGCAGCAGCGGCCACGAACACACCGGTAATCGCGGTCACGATGTGCGGGGTCTTCCACTTGGGATGGATCGAGGCGAGCTTTTCAGGCAGCAGGCCGTCGCGCGCCATGACGAAGAAGATGCGGGTCTGGCCGAACAGCATCATCAGGATCACCGACGGCAGGGCAAGGCCTGCGGCCAGGCCGATCACGCCGCCCAGCTTGGTCCAGCCGATCGACTTGAGCACATGGGCCAGCGCTTCCTTCGAGCAGGCCAGCGGTTCGGTCCCGGCGGCAAGCAGGGTCGAGCAGCGTTCGGCCAGTGCGGACGAACCGGGCGAGAGTACTTCGCCCGCCAAGCCAGTCACCGGCTGGGCGCCAATCGCGCCGATCGCGCCGCCCGCCACCAGCAGGTAGAACACGGTGCAGATCGCCAGGCTGCCGATCAGGCCAATCGGCACATTGCGCTGGGGATCCTTGGTTTCCTCGGCCGCGGTCGAAACCGCGTCGAACCCGACATAGGCGAAGAAGATCGAGGCCGCGGCCCCGCCGACGCCGATGATCCCCCAGCCATTGGGCGTAAAGGGTGTGAAGTTCGGACCGTTGTTGAGGTACTTGAAGGTCGCGAAAATGAACAGGGTGAGCGCAGTCACCTTGATCACCACCAGCGCGGCATTGACCTTGGCGCTTTCCGAGGTGCCGATCATCAGCAGCCAGGTGACCAGCAGGCCGATTACAAGCGCGGGAAGGTTGATGATCCCCCCGGCAGTCGGCCCGTTGGCCAGGGCATCGGGAATGGTGATCCCGACATAGTCCCGCAACAGCCCGACGAAATAGCCCGACCAGCCGACGCAAACCGCCGAGGCCGCCACCGCGTATTCGAGGATCAGCGCCCAGCCGACCATCCAGGCCAGCAATTCGCCCATCACGGCGTAGGTGTAAGTATAGGCCGAACCCGAAACCGGGACCATCGAGGCCAGTTCCGAATAGCACAGCGCCGCAACGGCGCAGACGAACCCGGCGATCACGAAGCTGAGCATCATCCCCGGACCGGCCTTTTGCG
>NZ_JAYSBK010000074.1:0-15527 GCF_041915465.1 Novosphingobium sp.
CCAGATCCTCGAATCGATTCAGTTCGCGGTCCTGCTCGACATGAATTTCGGCAAGGTCGTCTCTAACGGGCAGGCCGGGGTGCTCGATCTCAATCCCTCGTCCACTGGCCGCACCTGCGACCCGACGCTGGTCTGCACCGGCAATTTTGCCGTGTCGGAACTTCGCCTGACCGGATCGGATGCCTTCGTGCAGGTCAATTTCGATCCGACCTTCACCCTCACCGGCCCGGGCGATCCGATGCTTGCCGAACCCGAATTTCCCGGCGGCCCGGGCGCGATCGTCCAGCTGGTGGGCGGCGAAACGGTCGTCAAGTTCGGGGCCAAACTCCACGTCAACGCGAACCAAGCACCGGGCATCTACAACGGCGATTTCTCGGTCTATCTCGAATACCACTGATCGCCATCTCGACCGGGCGCAGATTGCCCCCTAAAGTGGCGGCATGACCCAATCCAAGAACGTATCCTTCCTCGGCCTCGGTGTAATGGGCGGCGCGATCGCGCGGCATATCGCCAAGGCCGGCCACACCCTTACGATCTACAACCGCTCGCCCGCCCGGCTGGAAAAGTGGCAGGAAGCCAACCCCGGCCTCGCCGCGCGGGTGGCGACCAGCCCGGCCGATGCGGCCGACGGCGCGGACGTGGTGCTGACCTGTGTCGGCAACGACGATGACCTGGCCGATGTGGTGCTTGGTCCCACCGGCGTGTTTACCAAGCTCAAACCCGGCGCGGTGTTCATCGACCACACCACCGTATCGGCCCGGATCGCGCGGCAGATCGCGGTCGAGGCGCGCGACCTGCTGGTCCATTGCGTCGATGCCCCGGTCACCGGCGGGCAGGCGGGCGCGGAAAACGGCCAGCTGACCGTGATGTGCGGCGGCCGCGACGATGCGATCGAAGCCGCCAGCCCGATCATGGAAGCCTATACCAAACGCATCGTCCACGTCGGCAAGGCGGGCGCGGGACAGACCACCAAGATGGTCAACCAGATCGCCTTTTCCGGGATTCTCGCCACCCTCTCCGAAGCACTTCGTTTTGCCGAAGCCGCGCACCTCGATCTCGACAAGGTCTATCAGGCGATCTCGGGCGGGGCGTCGCAAAGCTGGCAGATGGACAACCGCTGGCAGACCATGTGCCGCGACGAATTCGACTTCGGCTTCGCAATCGACTGGATGCGCAAGGACATGGGCCTGGCGCTGGAGGAAGGCCGCTCGCTCGGCGTGTCGCTCCCCGTCGCGGCGCTGATCGACCAGTTCTATGCCGAAGTGCAGGCGATGGGCGGCGGGCGGCAGGATACGTCCGCGCTGGTGCGCCGCCTGCCCCGGCGCGGCAAATGAAGCGTCATCTGCTGGCGGCCTGCGCCGCACTGACGGTTTTCACCGCCCCCGCCCACGCGGATACGCTGATCGACAACATCGACGGCGTTACGCTCGATGCGAACAATGCCATCGACCATTTCACCGGCCTGCTGGTGAACGACGACGGGCGGATCGTGCAGGTCTTTCACCGGGGCGACAAGCGGCCGGGCAAGGTCGACTACCTCGTCGACGGCAAGGGCCAGTACGTGATGCCCGGCCTGATCGACAGCCACGTCCACGTGATGTCGATCGGTTTTGCCGAATTGACGCTTGACCTCTCCTCCGCCCGCTCGCTGAGCGAAGCGCTGACCATGATCGGCGCCTATGCCAAGGCGCACCCGGATCGCGGCTGGATCCTGGGGCGCGGCTGGAACCAGGAATTGTGGCCGGAAAAGCGTTTCCCCACCGCCGCCGAGCTTGACGCCGTGGTGCCCGATCGCCCGGTCTGGCTGATGCGGGTCGATGGCCATGCCGGCTGGGCCAACACCCGTGCGATCGCTCTGGCCGGGGTTACCGCCGCAACCAAGCCGCCTGCGGGCGGACAGATCGAACGCATTGCCCCCGGCGGAAAACCTGCCGGCGTCTTCGTCGACAATGCCACCAGCCTGGTCGAAGCCGTGGTGCCCCCGCCCCGCCCCGAAGACCGCGATCTTGCCTTTGCGCTGGCGCAGGAACAGCTCCTGAAACGCGGCGTCACCGCAGTGGCCGACATGGGCACCACGATCGAGGACTGGCAGACCTATCGCCGCGCGGGCGACCTTGGCACGCTGCGCATCCGGATCATGTCCTACGCCGCGGGCATCGACAACATGGTGCTGATCGCCGGGCCGGGGCCGACCCCGTGGCTCTATCAGGACCGGCTGCGGATGGGCGGGGTCAAGCTCTATGCCGACGGCGCGCTCGGCTCGCGCGGGGCAAGCCTCAAGGCGCCCTATGCCGACGCGCCGGGGACCAAGGGCTTGCGCATCACCGGCGACACCCAGCTCAAAAACCTGATGAGCCGCGCCGCGCTCGATCACTTCCAGGTCGCGGTCCACGCCATCGGGGACGAGGCCAACGCCTCGGTCATCGGCGCGATCGAGGACCTTTCGCAGACCTACACCGGCGATCGGCGCTGGCGCATCGAACATGCGCAGATCATCGATCCGGTCGATATCCCAAGCCTGGGCAAGAACGGCATCATCGCCTCGATGCAGCCCGTCCACCAAACTTCTGACCGGCTGATGGCGGAAGCCCGGCTGGGACCCAGCCGGCTGGCCGGGGCCTATGCCTGGCGCTCGGTCGCGGCCAGCGGGGCCAAGCTCGCATTCGGTTCCGACGCGCCGGTGGAACTGCCCGATCCCTTCGCCGGAATGGCCGCCGCAATCACCCGGCAAGGACCGGACGGCCAGCCCTTCGGTGGCTGGCAGCCGCAGGAAACCGTCAGCCGCGAGGCAGCGCTCGCCGCCTATACCAGTGGCGGCGCCTATGCCGGGTTTGCCGAAGGCCGCTTCGGCCGGCTGGTGGTGGGCGAACGCGCGGATTTTCTGGTGGTAGACCGCGATCCGATGCTGGCGAGCCCATCAGACCTGCGCGAGACGAAAGTCCTGCAAACCTGGGTCAATGGGCGCTTGGTATGGGAGCGCAAGGCACCCTAGGCGTCGGGCGTGACGGTCAGTTCGGTTGATTGCCCCTCGGCCGCCGCGGCCTTGGCGTCGCGGCGTTCACCGAACCACATCACTACCAGCGAGCCTTCGAATAGCAGCCACATCGGCACGAGCAGCAGGATCTGGCTCATCAGGTCGGGCGGGGTAATGATCGCGGCAATCGCGGTGATCGCGACGATCACATAGCGGCGCATGCCGGTCAGCTGCTGGCGGGTGACGATCCCGGCGCGGTTGAGCAGCAGCAGCAGCACCGGCAGCAGGAAGCTGATCCCGAAGGCCAGCACGAACTGCATGACGAGCCCAAGGTAATCCCCGGCGGCGGGCAGCGCCTCGACCGAAAGGCCGCCCTTTTCGCCCTGGAAGCCCAGCATCCATTTGAACGCGGTTGGCATGACCACGAAATAGGCGAGGCTGGCGCCACAAGTGAACAGCACCGGCGTCGCCACCAGGAACGGCAGGAACGCCTTCTTTTCCTTGGCATAGAGGCCGGGGGCAACGAAGGCCCACATCTGGTTCGCAATCACCGGGAAGCTGACGAAGAAGGCCGCGAACAGCGCCACTTTCAGCTCGACGAAGAACGCCTCGTACAGCTTGGTATAGACCAGCTTGCCCTGCCCCGGCGGAAAGGCCTCGGTCAACGGGCGGACCAGAAAGCCGAAAATGTCGCTGGCGAAGTAGAGGCAGACGAAGAAGGCGATGGCCAGAGCCGCGATTGAGCGCAGCAGCCGGGTACGCAGTTCGATCAGGTGATCGAGCAGCGGCGCCTGGGTTTCATCGATGTCACGAACCGGGAAGACCATCAGGACGCCTTGGGTTCTTCAGGTGCGACGGCAGGTGCCTCGCCAGCGGCAACTTCGACGGCCTCCGGCGCGGCCTCCGCCGGCGTGGTGCCGGGATCCTGCCCGATCAGCGCCGTTTCGGCCGTGGCGGGCGCGGGGTGCGCGGACATGATCGCCGCGTTCTGCTCGCGCCACTTCTTCTCCATTTCCTCGAGCTCGGCCTCGCGGATCATGTTTTCGATGCCCGCACGGAAATGGCCCGATACGCGGCGCACCTTGCCGATCCAGCGACCCGCCGTGCGCAGCGCGCGCGGCAAATCCTTCGGGCCGATCACGACGATCGCCACGATCACCGTGAACAGCATTTCATCCCAGCCGATGTCGAACATGGCCTGTTCCCGCCGCTCTGGCGGAACTTACTGGGGCTGCGACGGGTTCGAGGAATCGACCACCGTCTCACCATTGAGCGTGGCCTGGGTGTTCGCCGAGGGCGGCGCGATCTGCTGCGCGGGCGGGGCAGGCTTGGTTTCTTCGGCCATGCCTTCCTTGAAGCTCTTGATGCCCTTGCCGAAGTCACCCATCATTTCGGAAATGCGGCCCCGGCCAAACAGCACGAGCACCACCAGCGCGAGCACGATCAGGTGCGGAAGCGACAGACCCATTGAATTAACTCCTGAACGCAGCGGGCAAAGTGGCCCAACGGCCCCCGAACCACCCATTTAGGACATGTCTGGCGGTTTTGCCAGTCAATCGGCGGAATCTTCGTCCACTTCGTCGCTTTCGCCGGACGGTTCGGCGGCAGCTTCGCCAGCGCCCTCTCCGGCAGTCTCCATCGCGGCGGCCAGCGCATCTTCCACCGGATCGAGCAGCCCGGCGGCGCGCAGTTCGTCGATCCCCGGCAGGTCGCGGCGGCTGGAGAGGCCAAAGTGGGTGAGGAATTCGGGCGTGGTCGCGAAAATCACCGGCCGCCCCGGCACCTCGCGCCGCCCGACGATCCGCACCCAGCCCGCCTCCATCAGCACGTCGAGCGTACCCTTGGCAGTCTGCACGCCGCGGATCGCCTCGATCTCGGCGCGGCTGACGGGTTCGTGATAGGCGACAATCGCCAGCACTTCAGTGGCGGCGCGCGAAAGCCGGCGCGGCTCTTCGCGTTCGCGCCGCAGCAGGTGGGCAAGATCGGCCGCGGTCTGGAAGTGCCAGAGCTTGCCGCGCTGGACGAGTTCGATCCCGCGCCCGGAATAGTGCGCCTGCAGCTGCGCCAGCGCGTCCTTCACCTCGGCCCCGCCAAGGTGCTGCGACAGCGCATCGGCGCTGATTGGTTCTTCGGCTGCAAACAGCGCCGCCTCGACCGCGCGAACCAGATCGTCGGGGCGGGTCACGGCTTGATCCCGCGCAGCATCAGCGGGCCAAAGGTTTCCTCCTGCGACAGTTCCGCTTTGCCCAGCCGCGCCAGTTCGAGCGCGGCGACGAAGCTGGAAGCCAGCGCCGAACGCTTGAGCCGGGGATCGGCGTGCGGCGGCAGGAAATCGCGCAGCTCCATCCAGTCGAGATTGACGCCGAGCATCGAGGACACGCGCGACAGCGCCGAATCGAGCGTCATCACCATTCGGTCGCGCACCATGTGCACCACCGGCGCGGTGCGCGCCTTGACCTGCCCGTAAGCCTGCACCAGCGCGAACCAGTCGCACTGCCACAGGGCCTTGCGGTCGATCCTGAGGCCTTCGGGCGCACCGCGGCGGAACACGTCGCGGCCCAGCCGGTCACGCCCCATCAGCCGTGCCGCCGCCTCGCGCATCGCAGCAAGGCGTTGCAGCCGCAATTGCAGGCGCAGCGCGAGTTCTTCGGGGCTCGGATCTTCCTGCTCTTCGCGCGGGAGCAGCAGCGCGGACTTGAGATAGGCCAGCCACGCCGCCATCACCAGGTAATCGGCCGCGAGTTCCAGCCGCAGCGCCTCGGCCTGCTCGATATAGGTCAGGTACTGGTCGACCAGTTCGAGGATCGAGATCCGCCGCAGGTCGACCTTCTGCCGCCGCGCCAGATCGAGCAGCAGGTCGAGCGGCCCTTCCCAGCCATCGAGTTCGAGGTAGAGCGCCGAATCCTCGGTTGCGCCACTGGCAATGCCCTGCCAGTCATCTTCGGGCAGGGAGACGGCGGGGCTGTCGTCCAGCTGGTTCATGCCTGCGCCTCCACCAGGGCGAGCAGCGCATCGCGGCTGCCAACCAGCTGCGCCTGCCGCCCCGCCGCGCCATCGAGGCGTATCCCTTCGAGCGCGCGTTCCAGCCGCTCCGCCGTTTGCGCCGACATCGCGGGCGCGCGCTGGGCGATCCCGACCATGTCCGGCATCCGCCCCCAGCAGTTGAGCGCAATGTCGCAACCCGCCGCGAGCGCACGTTCGGCCCGTTCGGGAACGGTGCCCGCCAGCGCCTCCATATCGAGATCGTCGGTGAGCAACAGGCCGTCAAAGCCGATCCGTCCGCGAATGATCTCGCTGATCACATAGGGCGACTGGGTCGCCGGATTTTCCGCATCCCAGGCGGTGAAGCGGATGTGCGCGCTCATCGCAATGGGGGCGTGGGCGAGCGCGCGGAACGGAGCAATGTCGCGTTCAAGTTCGGCATCGCTGGCGGTGACGGTCGGCAGTTCCTTGTGGCTGTCCGCCCCGGCGCGGCCATGGCCCGGCATGTGCTTGATCGTGCCGACCACCCCGGCGGCGGCAAGGCCATCCAGCACGGCGCGGCCAAGCGCCGCCACCCGCAGCGGTTCATGCCCCAGTGCGCGGTCCCCGATCACGTCGTGCGTGCCGGCCTCGCGCACGTCGAGCACGGGGGCGTGAGTGCAGGTGATCCCGACTTCGGCGAGGTCATGGGCCAATGCCTCGGCATTGAGGCGCGCCGCTTCGATCGCGCTGGCAGGCGCAAGCTCGAACAGCTGGTCGAACACCGCGCCCGCCGGATAGGCCGCCCAGACCGGCGGCTTCATCCGCGCGACGCGCCCGCCTTCCTGGTCAATCGTGATCAGCAGCTTCTCGCGCCCGTGAATGCTGCGCAGATCGTCGGTCAGCGCGCGCAGCTGCGCCCGGCTTTCGACGTTGCGACCGAACACGATGTAGCCTGCCGGGTCCGCGTCCTTGAAGAAGGCGCGTTCGTCAGCAGTCAGGGTCAGTCCGGACAGGCCGAAGATGGCAGGAGTCATGACTCTAGGCGTCGCAGCAGAACGGCGCGAGCGCAAGGCCCGCGCCGTTCGAAATGTGGAAACTTCGCCGCCTTACTTGACCTGGCAGGAGATCCCGGCGCCCTTGAGCTTGCCGCACAGCGTATTGGCCGCAGCCGCATCGGGAGCCACCGCCTGGAGGCGGTAGACGGTGCCGATGTCGGCACTGCCCGCAATCACACGGTGCGAAACCCCGGCCAGCGCGCCGTTGGACTGGGTAACCAGCTTGTTCCAGGCGGTTTCGGCCGCCGACTGCGACGAGAAAGCGCCAACCTGCACCCCAACCCCGCCCGAAGCAGGTGCAGCGGCGGCAGGCTTTGCGCCCGGCGCGGCGGCTGCGGTCTGGGCAGGCGGCGCGGGCGGCGTGACAGGTGCCGGCTGATCGCCCAGTTTGGCTGGGCGGTTCTGGCCTTCGGACACGGCAAAGCTGCTGTCGCCAGTGCCGTCGAAAGTCTTGCCGCCCGGATCCTTGGGCGCTTCCTTGTACGGCTGGTCGGGTGCCTTGATCGTGCTGCCGTCGGCGACGAGCGCCGGATCGGGGCCGCGGTGCGTGGCCCACCAGATCCCGCCGACGATTGCCGCCAGGACCACCAGCCCCATCACCATGAAACCGAGCAGGCGGCCCGTTTCGGAACCTTCGTCATCCTCGTAATCGTCGTCCGACGATTCAAGCCAGGGCAGGCGTTCTTCCGGTTCGGCGAGGTCCAATTGCCGGGTTTCCAGCATGTCGTCATCGTGGTCACCCCACGCTTCCGAACCCTGATGGCCGTCTTCGTAGCCGCCACCCTGACCGTCGCGATCCCCCTCGATACCCGTCATCGTCACATTTCCTCCACTGCCTCCACGCCCAGCAGCGCGAGCCCGTTGCGCACTAGCTGCCCGATTTGGGAGGCAAGATAAAGCCTAGCACCGGTAAGGTTACCATCTTGTGCAACGATAAACCGCTTCTCCGGCCGGTCGTTACCGACATTCCAGTAACCATGAAACGCGGCGGCAAGGTCATAGAGGAAAAAGGCCACGCGGTGCGGCTCGCGCGCCTGGGCGGCGGCTTCGACCAGACGCGGGAACTGCGCCCCCAGCTTGATCAGCGCGAGCTCTTCCTCGCCCAGCAGATCGAGGTGATCGGCGGACGGCGCGAACCCTTCCGCCGCGCCCTTGCGCAGGGTCGAGCGGATCCGGGCGTGCGCGTACTGCACATAGAACACCGGGTTGTCCTTCGATGCTTCGACCACCTTGTCGAAATCGAAGTCCATCTGGGCGTCGGGCTTGCGGGTCAGCATGGTGAAGCGGACCACGTCCTTGCCCACCATTTCAACCACGTCGGCCAGCGTCACGAAATTGCCCGCGCGCTTCGACATCTTGAAGGGCTGGCCGCCCTTCATCAGCTGGACCATTTGCACGAGCTTGACCTCGAACGGCTTTTCCTTGCCCGAACCGGCGGTCATCGCGGCGACGGCGGCCTTGATCCGCTTCATGGTCCCGGCATGGTCCGCGCCCCAGATGTCGACCAGTGCGTCGGCACTTTCCGCCTTCTGGAAGTGATAGGCGAGGTCCGCGCCGAAATAGGTCCAGCTGCCATCCGACTTCTTGATCGGGCGATCCTGATCGTCGCCGAACTTCGTCGAGCGGAACAACGGCAGTTCAACCGGTTCCCAGTCATCCGGCGTCTTGCCCTTGGGCGCTTCAAGGTGGCCGTCATAGACCAGATCGTGCGCGCGCAGCCACTTCTCCGCCTCGTCGGGCTTGCCCGCCGCTTGCAGTTCCGCCTCTGAGCTGAACAGGTCGTGGTGGATACCCAGCAGCGCAAGGTCTGCCTTGATCATCACCAGCATCGCGGCGACCGCGCGGGTACGGAACAGCACCAGCCACTCGCTCTCGGGGGCCTTGGCGTACTTGTCGCCGAATTCCTTGGCCAGTTCCTGACCGATCGGGACCAGGTAGTCGCCGGGGTAGAGCCCTTCGGGGATCTCGCCGACAGCCTCGCCCAGCGCCTCGCGGTAGCGAACGTGAGCCGAGCGGGCGAGCACGTCGACCTGCGCCCCCGCATCGTTGACGTAGTATTCGCGGATCACCTTGTGCCCGGCGGCTTCGAGCAGCGCGGCCAGCGCATCGCCCACCACCGCGCCGCGGCAATGGCCCATGTGCATCGGCCCGGTCGGGTTGGCCGAGACGTATTCGACGTTGACCGTGGTGCCTGCGCCCATGCTCGAGCGGCCATAGGCATCGCCCAGCGCCGCGATCGCGCGCAGTTCACCCAGCCATGCTCCCGCGCTGAGGCGCAGGTTGATGAAGCCCGGCCCGGCGATTTCGGCGGCGGTGACGGCGGGAACCTTCTTCAGTTCGCCCACCAGCGCCTCGGCCAGAGCGCGCGGGTTCATGCCAGCAGGCTTGGCCAGCACCATCGCGGCATTGGTGGCAAGGTCTCCGTGCGAGGGATCGCGTGGCGGCTCCACCGCGACATTGGCGCGATTGAGGCCAGCCGGGATCGTACCCGCGGCTTCCAGCGCATCGAGCGCGGCGGCAACATGGCCGACAAAAGCGGCGTGGATCGTGGTCTGCGGTGCAGTCTGCTGTGTCATGGGCGGGCGGTTAGCGGAAATTGAGCACAAATGGAAATCCCCCGGAGCGCGCGGGCTCGCGGGGGACGGCTGGAATGCGGCCCGCGCCATCGGCGCGGGCGCGGCGCATCATCGCGTGGCGTTGTAGGTCAGCTGGTTCTGATCGAGCTGGAAGCCGACGAGCACGTCGAAGGTCGCGCGGGTGATTGCCGCCTTTACTTCGGGCTTGGCGAGCGGATCGATCGCGGCATCTTCATCGCCGGCGCGGCGCTTGCGGGTGATCTGGCGCTGGATGTCAGGCGGCAGGGTCGCCTCTGCCTTGTCGACATAGGCCGAGCCGCTGCCGCTGGCCGAGGCGCGTTCCTGACCGTCGGCAAAGGTCAACGTCACGCTGCCGATGCGCTTGGAAATCACGGCCGTGCCGCCGCGCAGGACCGTGACGAAATAGGGGATCGTCACCGTGCGCGCGCCGCGCGTGTCGGTGCGGCGGGCAAGCACGTCGAACGAGACGGCGGTGTAAACCTTGTCGCCGGTGTCGTTGCACTGGCTGCGCACGTTGGTCATCGCCGCAACCACGTCGATATTGGCAGCGGTGGTATCGCCGGCAGTGCGGAACAGGGTAATGTCGCCGGTATAGTCGGGAATGCCCACCCCCGGGCAGGCGCTTCGAACGGCCGAAATGCCGACGTTTTCATCGATCACGATATCACCGGTGGACTTGCAGCCGGCAAGCGCCGTGGCGAGAGCCAGGGCGGTAATCAGGCGGAAACGAGCGGTCATGAAGGCATCCTTGGAATCTGCGTTTGCTCGCCCTAGCCGAGCGCGGGGCAAACCGCTAGGGGGGCGAACATGAACGCTCCCTTTCCGACAACCGAAAAGCCCGCCTTGCGTTTGCTGCTGGCCGCCCCGCGCGGCTTTTGCGCCGGGGTAGACCGCGCGATCGAAATCGTCGAGCGCGCGCTCGAACGATATGGCGCGCCGGTCTATGTCCGGCACGAGATCGTGCACAACCGCTATGTGGTCGATGCGCTGAAGGCCAAGGGCGCGGTTTTCGTCGAGGAACTGACCGAAGTACCCGATGGCGTGCCGGTGGTGTTCAGCGCCCACGGCGTGCCCAAGTCGGTGCCCGCAGAGGCGACGACGCGCGGGCTGGACTGGCTCGATGCCACCTGCCCGCTGGTGAGTAAGGTCCACCGCCAGGCCGAACGCCAGATCGAGGCTGGACGGCACATCGTCTTCGTCGGGCACAAGGGCCACCCCGAAGTGATCGGCACGCTGGGCCAGGTTCCCGAAGGCACGATCACGCTGGTCGAAACGGAAGCCGACGTTGCCGCGCTCGACTTTGCGACCGATGCGCCGCTTGCCTTCCTTACGCAGACCACGCTGTCGGTCGATGACACCGCGGGCATCGTTAAGGCCCTGCGCGCCCGCTTCCCGCAGATCGTTGGCCCCAAGGCCGAGGATATCTGCTATGCCACCTCCAACCGGCAGGCCGCGGTCAAGACCATCGCGCCCCAGTGCGAGCTGGTGCTGGTGATCGGCGCGCCCAACTCTTCAAACTCGCTGCGGCTGGTTGAAGTGGCCGAACGCTGCGGCGCGACTGCCAAGCTGGTCCAGCGCGGCAGCGATATCGAGGATGCGTGGTTCGACGGGGTCGAGGCGATGGGTCTCACTGCCGGGGCTTCCGCGCCCGAGGAACTGGTCAACGAAGTGATCGAGCGGATCGCCGCGATCCGCACCGTCAGCGTCGAACAGGTCGTCACGGCCGAGGAAAAGATGGTGTTCAAGCTTCCCAAGCAGCTGGAAGGCTGATGGCGGTCTATACCCAGCTTGGCGCCGAGGAGATGGGGCGCCTGATCGGCGAGTTCGACGTCGGCGAACTCGTCAGCGCCAAGGGCATTGCCGAGGGCGTGTCGAATTCGAACTGGCTGATCGACACCACCGGCAAGGATGGGGCCGGTGCGCGCTTCATCCTGACGATGTACGAATTCCGCATCGACATCACCGAGCTGCCGTTCTTCCTCTCGCTGCTCGATCATCTGGCCGAACACGGTTGTCCGGTGCCGCGCACGATCCATGACCGCGAGGGCAAGCTTTACCGGATGCTGGGCGACAAGGCGCTCGCACTCATCGAGTTCCTGCCCGGCGTCTCGGTCAGCGAACCGACCCCGGCGCAGGCCCGCGCCGTGGGTGCGGCGCTGGCGCAGATGCACCTTGCCGCCGCCGACTTTGCGGGCAGCCGCGAGAACGCGATGGGCCTGGCCGAATGGCAGCGCTTGCTGGCCGAATGCGGGCACGACGGGCTCCATTCGATCGACCCGGGCCTTGCCGCGCTGGTCGAACGCGAACTGCCACTGCTCGCCGCGCAGTGGCCCGCCGACCTGCCGCGCGGGGTTATCCACGCCGACTTGTTCCCCGACAATGTCCTGATGCTGGGCGCGAAGGTCACCGGCCTGATCGACTTCTATTTCGCCTGCACCGACCTGCTTGCCTACGACATTGCCGTGACCCACGCGGCCTGGTGCTTCGATGGCAGCGGGCGCAGCTACGATCCGGCGATCTCGGCCGCGCTGCTCGAAGGCTATGAAAGCGTGCGCCCGCTCAGCGACGCGGAACGTGCGGCCCTGCCGCTGCTGGCGCGCGGCGCGGCGCTGCGCTTTACCATGAGCCGCGCCTATGACTGGCTCAACACCCCGGCCGATGCGCTGGTGGTGAAGAAGGATCCGCTGGCCTTTGCGCGCAGGATCGAATTCTACGCCGATCCGGCCAACGCTGGCGTGTTCGACCACACATGAGCGCCACCGGCATGAAGCGGGTGGAAGTGTTCACCGACGGGGCTTGCAAGGGCAATCCCGGCAAGGGCGGCTGGGGCGTGGTGCTGCGCATGGGGCACCACGAAAAGGAATTGTCGGGCCACGATCCCGCCACCACCAACAACCGCATGGAGCTGACTGCGGTGATCCGCGCGCTGGGCGCGCTCAAACAGCCCTGCGAAGTCCACCTCCACACCGACAGCCGCTATGTGATCGACGGGATCACCAAGTGGATTTACGGCTGGCAGAAGAACGGCTGGAAGAATTCGCAGAAAAAGCCGGTGCTCAACGCCGACCTGTGGCAGGAACTGC
Organism: Novosphingobium sp.; assembly: GCF_041915465.1. Lineage (GTDB taxonomy): Bacteria > Pseudomonadota > Alphaproteobacteria > Sphingomonadales > Sphingomonadaceae > Novosphingobium. Next base: position 12,674 of record NZ_JAYSBK010000074.1, read on the forward strand.
TCGCCGCCGTGCGCCCGCACCGGATCCAGTGGATCTGGGTCAAGGGCCACGATGGCCACCCGGAAAACGAGCGGGCGGACAAGCTGGCCAGCGATGCGGCGCTGGGCGTTACGGTCGGCTAGCGCCCCTGCTCAGTCGGCAGTCGTATCGACGGTGTCGGCGCCGGGTCCGTTCTTCTTGATCGATTCGATCGCGTTCTTGGCGCTCGCCTTGCTGCTGTAGCCTTCGGTCCAGAAGATCGTTTCCGAATTGTAGCAGAAATAGGCGACGAACTCGCCCGCCTTGTTCTTACGAATCTCGAAACGGTGTGCCATGGGGTCCTCCTTTGGTTGCGACCAGGACGGCGCGCAAGGTAACCCAAGCCTGTAGATTCGCTAGCGAAATCGTATCGGCAGATAGGGCGCGGGATTAACCGTGCCGGGTGCGCGGCCAAGCAGCAGGCGCAAGGCCACATCGGCGGCCGCGGGCGCGGTCTGGATGCCGAAGCCGCCTTGTCCGGCGAACCAGAAAAAGCCCTCCGCCGCCGGGTCGAACCCATAGACCGGCAGCCGGTCGGGCGCGAAGCTGCGCAGGCCGGCCCACTTGTGCTCGATCCGCTCGATCGGCCAGTCGACCACGTGTTCGAACCGGTCGATCGCCAGTGCGACGTCGAGTTCCTCGGGCGCGGCATCGCAGGGCTCTGACGGGGTTTCGTCGTGCGGCGAAAGCCACAGCCGCCCTGCCTCGGGCTTGAAATAGAACAGCTCGTCGATCCCCAGCACCAGCGGCAGGTCGGCAGGCACGGGTACGCCCATCCGCAGCTGCGCCACGGTGCGGCGATAGGGCTGGATCCCGATCGCGGGCACCCCGGCAGCGGCGGCGACCGAATCGGCCCAGGCCCCGGCGGCATTGACGAGCACGGCCGCGCCCGCTGTCCGCCCGTCTTCGAGCGTCAATTCCCACGCGCCAAACTTGCGCTGCGCCTGCTCCAGCCGGCCCCGGCACCACAGCTCCGCTCCGCCCGTGCGCGCCTCGGCCAGCCAGTGCTGGTGCAGACCCGCAACGTCGATGTCGCAGCAATCGGGTTCATAGACGCCGGCGACCCATTCGCGCGCCAGACCCGGCAGGCGGGCATCGAGCGCGGCGCGGTGCAGCCGTTCGATCCGCACGCCCAGCGATGAAAAGGTAGCGGCAAAGCGTTCCAGTTCTGCCACTTCACCCCCGCGCGCGAGGGTGAGCGCACCGCGCGGGGCAAGGAAGCCATGCTCTTGCAGGAACGGCCCCGACGCGGTGGTCAGTGGCTGGACCCCCGGTCCGCCATAGCTTTCGGTCCAGAACGCCGCAGAACGCCCGGTCGAATGATAGCCGGGACGATCTTCCGCCTCGAGCAGCAGCACGCGGCCATTCCCCGCCAGCCCTGCCGCCAGCGAAGCCCCGGCGACCCCCGCGCCGACAATCGCGAAATCGTAGACTTGCTCCATTGCGTCTAGCTGCCTGCCACCTTTGCCAAGAAGGCATCCGCCTCGGCCAGGGCGAGGTCGCGCACCGGATCGGCTTCGCGCAGCAGCTCGTGACTTGCGGCCTTGCCATAGTTGACCATGGTCACGTTGGGCAGGCGCTGCGCCGCGCGGGCAATCGCCTTGAACCCAACCAGCTTGTCGTTGTCCGTGGCGAGGATCAGCACCGGCTGGCGGACGCCTTCAAGCTTGCCGGGTTCGAACAGGCCGCGCATCGAGGCATAGGCGCGCTCGACCCAACCCCATGAGCCCGGCCCCATCACAAGCTCAGGCCGCTTCTCGCGCCACCACAGCTCGTCGCCGTAGCGTTCGGGGTCGTGGGTGAGCAGGTCGATCCGCGATTCAGGCGGCTGGCCGGGCTTTTCGCTCCACTTCCAGGCGGGCCGCGCCGGATCGCCCAGCGATTTCATCAATTTCGCCGCAGCATGCATCACCGCATCGGGCAGGACACTGGCGGTAAAGCCCAGCATCGGGGCCGAAAGCAGCACCGCGTCGGGATCGACCGCGTGTTCGGCAACCGCGCGCAGCACCAGGTGTCCGCCCATCGAATGCCCGGCCAGCACGTGCGGCCCCGGCGTCGCCGCCTTCCAGTCCCGCCACAAGCCCGCAAGATCGGCCACCCAGGTCGAAAAATCGTCGATATGGCCGGTGACGGCATCGTGGCCCAGCCGGCCCGAACCGGCCTGCCCGCGCCAATCGGCGGCGGTTACCCGCCAGCCCAGGTCATGCCAGTGGTCCAGGGTTTCGAGGTACTTCTCATAGAAGTCACCCCGCCCCGGCAGGAACAACAGCGAACCCCGCGCTCCGCCGGCCGGCGCGGCCCAGTCGATCCGGCGAACCTGATGGCCATCGGCCGCCAGCCAGCGGCTTTCCACGGCAGCGGCCGGAACAGCACGCCGGTCGATCATTTGCATGCGCCCGTCATGTGCCTAATTCCATCCTCCTGCGGGTGGTTACTTTTTGGTAAGTCATGCCCCTTACACGTGCCTCCTGAGATCAGGGGGCATACATGCCAGACGTAGATTTTCGTTACCTATTGCTGGGGGGCTTGGCAATCGCGCTGCTGGTTGCCGCCTTTACCGACATCCGTCGCCGCCAGATCGACAACTGGCTGAACGCCGCGATCGCGCTGGGTGCCCCGCTGTTCTGGTGGGCCAGCGGCCTGTCGCTGTGGCCGGACGTGGCCTGGCAGATTGGCGTAGCGGTCGTGACCTTTGCCGGCCTTGCCGTACTGTTTGCGCTGCGCGCGATGGGCGGCGGCGATGTCAAGCTGCTCACCGCCCTCGCGCTGTGGATCCAGCCGCTGTGGTTCATGCGCCTGCTGATCGTGATGGCGCTGCTTGGCGGGGTGCTGACCA
>NZ_JAYSBK010000075.1:0-15450 GCF_041915465.1 Novosphingobium sp.
GCCGTGGCACTCGCCGGTCTTGGCGGCGAGGAGGGCGCCGGATCGCTCGAAGATCGCCTGGTGCGCTTGCGCAAGGATATCGATGCCGAACTCGACCGGGCGATCGGTCATGGGCGCGGTCGCGACCGGCAACTGGCTGCCGCGATGCGCTATGCCGTGATTGGCGGTGGCAAACGGTTCCGCGCGCTGCTGGTCACCGCGGTGAGCGAACTGGTCGGCGGATCCTATGCCCAGGCGCTGCGGGTTGGCGCGGCGATCGAATGCGTCCATGCCCAATCGCTGGTCCATGATGATCTGCCCTGCATGGACGATGATGACCTGCGGCGCGGACGGCCGACCTTGCACCGCAAGTTTGACGAGGCGACCGCCGTGCTTGCGGGCGATGCGCTGCTTGCTCTCGCGTTCGAATTGCTGGCGGACGAGGCGACCCATCCTAGCGGGGAAGTCAGGTCCGCGCTGGTCCTGTCACTCGCCCGGGCGATCGGGCAGGACGGACTGGCTGGCGGTCAGATGATGGACCTCTATCCCCCGGCCAATCCATCTCCAGGCGCTGTATTCGATTGCGAATCGCGCAAGACTGGCGCGCTGATCCGCTTTGCCGTGGAAGCCGGGGCGAAGCTTGGGACATGTTCGGCGGAAGAACAGGCCAGGCTGCTGCGCTTTGCCGAAAACCTCGGGCTAATCTTCCAGATCCGCGACGATATCCTTGATCGGATCGGCGATGCGGCCGTCGTCGGCAAGGCGGTTGGCAAGGATGTCGCCGCAGGGCGAAAGACCGCAACCTCGCTGCTTGGGCTGGATGGCGCCGAACGCCAGGCCAGTCACCTTGAGTCGGCTTGCCACGAGGCGCTCGATCCGTTCGGGATGCGAGCTCTGCCACTGCGGGACCTGGCGCGCTTTGCCGTAAGCCGGATGCACTGAGCCGGATCAATCCGGCCACGCGCAGCCATCGGGGGGCGGCTAGAGTCCGGCCTCGATCGCGATGCGGATCGCCTCGGCGACAGTGCGCACCCCAAGCCCACGCAGCACCGCGGCGCGATGCATCTTCACGGTGCGTTCGGTCAGGCCAAGTTCGTAGGCAATCTGCTTGTTGAGCCGCCCCTTGGCGAGGGCTTCCAGGATCTGGCGCTGCCGCCGGCTCAATCCTTCGATGAGCGCGCGCGCCTGCCGGCGGCGATGCTCGCCATCTTCGTCGATCGCCATCTGGGAACCCAGAAAGTAGGTCAGATCGCCATTGTCGTCGAAAAGCGGGGCAATCATCACCGCGTTGAGAAACGGGGTGCCGTCCTTGCGGTAGTTGGTCAGTTCAACCATGGCCGGGCGGCGCTGTGCGACCGCTTCACGCAGCTTTGCGGTTTGTTCGGGCTCGGTCCGCTCGCCGCGCAGGAACCGGCAATTGCGCCCAAGGATCTCTTCGCGCGCGTATCCCGTCAGGTCCATGAAGGCCTGATTGCAGGCCACGATGGGGTTATCAGCCTGGCGTGGATCGCTGACCACGGCCGCTACCTGACTGTTTGCTATCAGGGAATCAGGTGTCATTACCGCTCCGGCCTGCCTTCTTACTGCCCGAACGGCCATATCGCAGACCGGACGCCTTGCGCCTAGACAATATCTGCCGGTCGTCGATCTTCCCAGCTCCACTCCCCCCATCGGCGACCGGCAAAACCGCTTACAGCAGGGAAACCCAATGAACATCATGCACTCCCGCCTCGTGCCAGAACTGCACGGCGACAAGCCGATCGTCCCGGACGAAGTGCAGGAGGCCGTGCGCACCCTGCTGCGCTGGGCCGGCGAGGATCCCGAACGCGAAGGGCTGATCGATACGCCGGCGAGGTTTGGCCGCGCGTGGAAGGAATACTGCTCAGGTTATGCGGAAGACCCCGCAATGCACCTGCTGCGCACGTTCGAAGAAGTCGCGGGCTATGACGAAGTCGTCCTGCTGCGCGACATCCCGTTCCATTCGCACTGCGAACATCACCTTGCCCCGATCGTCGGAACCGCGTCGATCGCCTATCTTCCGACCGATCGCGTGGTCGGCATCTCCAAGCTGGCGCGCGTGCTGCATGGCTTTGCCAGGCGCCTGCAGATCCAGGAACGTCTGACTGCGGAAATCGCCCAGTGTATCTGGGATAATCTGCAACCCCAGGGCGTCGCCGTGGTGATCAAGGCGCAGCATGGCTGCATGACCGGTCGGGGCGTTCGCACGCACGGCGTGGACATGGTGACAAGCAAGGTGCTCGGTTGTTTCCGCGACGATCCCAGCAGCCGCAAGGAAGTTCTGTCCCTGATGGGACATCGCTGAGCGGGAAGGCGCGGAAATGCGCGTCGGGATTGTCGGAGCGGGCATCGCTGGCCTGGCCTGTGCCAGGCGGCTGACGGTGCTGGGGCACGATGCCGTTCTTTTTGACAAGGGATTCAGGCCCGGTGGAAGGCTTTCGACCCTGCGGCTTGATGGCAGGTCGTGGGATTTTGGCGCGCAATACCTGGTCCCGGGAACCGGCGCGTTCTCTGCCCAGGTCGCTGCCTGGATGCAATCGGGCTTGGTGGCGCAATGGCCCGACGGACCGGACGGGGCGCTGGTGGGCGTCCCGGACATGGCCAATCTCGTCGAGGCGCAGTGCGCGGGCCTCGACGTACGGTTCAAGGCGCAGATCCAGCACATCGAGCGAACGCCTTCGGGTTGGTCCGTATCCGGGGCCGGACTGCCCCGAGAAGAGGTCGCGGCTCTGGTGATCGCGGTTCCGCCGGAACAGGCCATTCCGCTGGTTTCGCTCCACGACTTTGCGATGGCTACCGCGATGATCGGAACGCAATCGCAGCCGTGCTGGACCGTGATGGCCGGTTTTGCGGAACCGCTGCCTGCCTTACCGGCCTACATGCGCGATCTCGGGCCGATCGCCTGGGCCGCGCGCAACAATTCCAAGCCCGGTCGCCCGGCGGGCGAAAGCTGGGTGCTCCAGGCTGGGCCGGACTGGTCGCAAGCCAATCTGGAACTGGACCGCGAGACCGTGGCCGCCCGGTTGATCGAGATCTTTTCGGCGCAGAGCGGGTGCGCGCTGCCACCGCCAGTGTTCCTGAAGGCGCATCGTTGGCGCTTTGCCGAGACGAGCGGCCCGCTGGATCGAATCCTGTGGAACGCGGGCCTTGGGCTTGGCGTCTGCGGCGACTGGTGCAGTGTGGCACGGATCGAGGGCGCGTGGCTTTCGGGGACCAAACTTGCGGAAGCCGTTCACGCAGCGCCGGCGCCATCCGGCACGGCAGCGGTGTCGGGCGCTATGGCTTGAGGACGTCGGCCGCGATCCCGATCGTCAAGGTCAGACTGCCAAGAATACCGCTCAGCACCCAGCGCAGTCTCATCCATGCACGGGACGCAGCCAGTCGCTCCGCAGCTGCGCGTTCCGCCAGCCTGCGATCGGCACGCGGGCTGAGCAACAAGGCCACACCAAGGAAAATCAACGCCGGCCCGGGCCAGCTCCAGCCGAGACACCAGGGGAGCAGGGCGGCCCAGGCCGAGAGGGCGGCGGCAATGCCCAAGGCATAGGGCAAGGGCTTCATATCCCCTGATGCGAGGCCCTGCATCCACCAGATTCCGCCAAGGAATGCGAGGATTGTCGCCGCGTAGGAGCACGCCGCCGCAAGCGCGAACCAGCGCCATTCGGGCGCTGTCAGCACGGCGGCGAGGCAGAGGATCTGCGGCAGGGTTCCGGCCAGTCCAAACCAGCGGACCGAACGAGGCAGGTGGTCGTGGGTCATGACTGCCACAAAGCCCGCGCCTTTGCGCGACACAACATGGCCATTCGGTCAGTACCCCTTTCGGCAGGTGCTGTTGCAGCCGCGATCGCGCTATCGCTCGAACATGATCCTGTCCTCGCCTGCCACCCCGTCATCGGCTGTCGTGTTCGGCGCGGGGGGCGCAATCGGGAGGGCGATAACGGCGCGCTTGCTGGCAAGTGGCCAATTCGATCTGGTCCGTGCAGGTGTGCGGGACAAGCCTGAACAGGTGCCGGCGGGCGCGCAAGGCTTTGTGTTCGACCTTGCCGACGAAGCCAGTATCGTCTCGGCCCTTGAAGGCGATCAGCATCAGCCAAGGCTGGTGATCGTCGCGTCTGGATTGCTTCACGATCCCTTGCGCGGGATCGCACCGGAAAAGTCGATCCGGGCGCTCGATCCCGCGGTCATGGCCGAATTGTTCGCTGTGAACACCATCGGTCCGGCATTGATTGCCAAGCATTGCCTGGCTCGATTGCCGCGCGATCGCCGCGCTGCATTCGCGGTGCTGTCCGCCAGGGTCGGTTCGATCGCCGACAATCGGTTGGGCGGCTGGCATAGTTACCGTGCCAGCAAGGCGGCCTTGAACATGCTGGTGCGCAATTTCGGCATCGAACTGGCGCGAAGCCATCCGCTGGCCATCGCCGCAGCCTTGCATCCCGGTACGGTAGACAGTCGGCTCTCCGCGCCGTTCCAGCGCCGTGTCGCTCCGCAACGGCTGTTCGCGCCTGACGAGGCGGCCGCGCGACTTCTTGCGGTCATCGACCGATTGACCCCTGCGGACAGTGGCGGACTGTTCTCGTGGGATGGCGCGCGGCTGCCCTGGTAACGACAATGGGCAAAATGCGTCGCAAGGCCGAGCTTCCGACAAAGCCCTGCGCGGCCTGTGGACGGCCGTTTGCCTGGCGGCGCAAGTGGGCGCGCGACTGGGACAACGTCAAATACTGCTCTGATCGCTGCCGTTCAGCCAAGAGTTTCGAGAAACGAAGCGGCATCGCCCCTTAGCTGCTGCTGGCGCTCGGCGGAAAAGCGGTCCCAGGTGCGAACCATCGGCGCCATTCGCGGATTGCGGGCCAGTCGTTCGCGATGTCGCGCAATGAAGTCCCAATAGAGGAGATTGAAGGGGCATGCGTCGGGACCGGACTTGGCCTTCACATCGTAGCGACAGCCCCGGCAATAGTCGCTCATGCGATTGATGTAGCTGCCGCTGGCCGCATAAGGCTTGCTGGCGAGCAAGCCATCGTCGGCAAATTGGCTCATGCCAATGGTATTGGGCAGTTCCACCCATTCAAACGCATCCGCATAGACCGAAAGGTACCAGCGGTGCAGTTCGTGGGGGTCGATCCCGGCAAGCAGCGCGAAATTGCCGGTCACCATCAGGCGCTGGATGTGGTGGGCATAGGCTTCATCGCGGGTCTGGCTGATACATGCGCCAAGACACGCCATGGATGTCTCGGCAGTCCAGTAGAAGGTCGGAAGCGGCCGCTGGGCGCGCAGCGCATTGGCATGCTCATAACCTGGCATGCGCCACCAATAGATGCCGCGCACGAATTCGCGCCAACCGATCACTTGCCGAATGAAGCCTTCCGCGCTGTTGAGCGGGATCGTGCCATTGCGCCAGGCGGTTTCGACTACCCGGCAGATCTCCAGTGGGTCGAGCAGGCCGAGGTTGAGGTAGGGCGCGATGACCGCGTGATAGAGAAACGCCTGCCCGCGAAGCATGGCATCCTGGTAACTGCCGAACAGCGGCAGGGCGTGGCGCACAAAGTGGGCAAAGGCCGCTTCCGCATCGGACCTGTCCACGCCGAACCAGAATGGCTCGAGCGAGCCGAAATTGTCCGGAAAGCGCTTGGCGACGAGGTCGAGCACTTCGCGGGTAATCGGATCGGGCGTGAATCGCGGCGGCTGTGGGATGTGCAGATCCCGATCAATCGCCTTGCGGTTGTCCGCATCGAAGTTCCATCGCCCGCCGACGGGTTGGCCATTGTCCATCAGCAGCCCGGTCTTGCGCCGCATGATGCGGTAAAAATGTTCCATGCGCAGCCCGCTCCGTCCCGCCGCCCAGTCGGCAAAGCCGGCGCGATCGGCAAGGAAGCGGCGGTCAGCGAGCAGCGTGGTGGCCGGCCACGACTGCATTTCCGCAAGCAGGCGCCATTCGCCGGGCTCGGTTGCGATCACCCGCGTCAGACCGTGGCGTGACAGCGCCCGCTGCACTTCGCCGCCCAGAGTTCCGGTGTTTGCGGGATCGTCCAGTTTCACATAGTCGACGGTCCAGCCCGCTTGGCGCAATTCGGCGGAAAAGTGGCGCATCGCGGAAAAAATCAGGGCAATCTTCTTCTTGTGATGCGGGACGTAGCTCGCCTCGGCCATCACCTCAGCCATCAACACCACATCGCTAGCGCGATCAGCCGCGCCAAGCGCGGACAGACCATGGCTAAGTTGATCCCCCAGGATCAGAACAAGACTTTGCGGCATCGCGTTGTCCTAGGCCGTAAACCCATCAACGGTGCCATCGGGGCGCCGCTTATGGGTTTACGGCCTAGTCTGCGCCGATGAATGCGCAGCCTGTCCATTGGGGATTGCAGGCCGGATCCGCGCGCTGCCCGGATCGTGCCGAGCGCATTGCCAAAGCGGGCAAACTCGGCTGTGATGCGGGCGGAAGCCACCCCGCCGTTTGCCTTGGACGAGGACCATGACATGCCAGATATCCTGCTGCATCACTACGATAACTCGCCGTTTTCAGAGAAGGTGCGGGTCTGCCTGGGCATCAAGGGCCTGGCCTGGGGAGCGGTGGAGCAGCCGGTCATCATGCCCAAGCCGCAGCTGGTGCCATTGACGGGTGGCTACCGCCGGATTCCGGTGATGCAGATCGGCGCCGATATCTATTGCGACAGCATGCTGATTGTGCGCGAACTGGAGCGGCGTTTTCCCGATCCGACCCTGTTCCCCGACGGCAATCGCGGGCTTGCGCAGGCCTTGGCCTTGTGGACGGACCGTTCCCTGTTTCAGGCCGCCGTTGCGGTGATTTTCGGCAATCTTGCCGAACATGTTGACCCCGCCTTCATCAAGGATCGCGAGGCGCTCAGCGGGCAGCCTTTCGATACGGATCGGATGCGGCTTGCCATTCCCCACATGGAGGCCCAGCTTCGCGCCCATGTTGCTCTGATCGCCGAACAATTGGCTGACGGACGCGCTTTCCTGGGCGGAGACCGACCGGGGCTGGCCGACGCGAACGCCTATTACAACCTGTGGTTCATCCGAAACGCCTTTCCCCCGGCCAGCGGCATATTTACCGACGATGCTCTGGTTTCGGATTGGGTCGGCCGCGTTGCGGCGATCGGTCATGGTACGCGCAGTCCCGTCAGCGCCGATGCGGCGCTCGCAGTCGCGCGCGATGCCGTTCCCGGCAGCAGCACCGTGGCAAGGCGTGATGCCGCGCTGGCCGGCAAGACAGTGACGGTTGCCGCCGACGATTACGGCCGCGATCCGATAGCCGGGACCCTGGTCGGCTCCTCGGACCACCATGTCGCCATCAGGCGCGAATGCGATGACCTGGGTGAAGTAGTCGTGCATTTTCCGCGCATTGGCTTCGTGATCCAGGGTTGAAAGGGAAGCGACGATAATCAAGCTGATGTTCTGCCTGAGGCGCCTGCCGCACCTGAGCTTGCAGGAATTTCAGGATTACTGGCTCAACCAGCACGGACCTTTGGTGCGAAGCGTTGCACCGGTGCTCAATATTCGGCGTTATGTGCAGAGTCATACCCTGAGCGATCCCCGCCTGGGCGGAGTCAGCGCGGTTCGCGGCACCCTCGTCGAGCCCTATGACGGTGTTGCCGAACTGTGGTTCGACGATATCGAGGCAATCCTTGCCAGCTCTGCCACCGAAGCGGGCCGCGCGGCCGGAACCATGCTCCTTGAAGACGAACGCCGCTTCATCGACCTGCCCAACTCTCCGCTCTATTTCGTGCAGGAGCAGGTTGTCGTCGACCACTAACGCAAGGCCCGCGTCGCATCATTCTGCGATGCAGGGTCGAACAAATTCCGCCGTAATGCCGGTGGGCTAAGGGTCAGGTTCAGGCTCAGGCGCGGGCAGCGCGAGGCACTTCCAGCCGGGCGCTGAGGCCCGATTTGCCATCCGCACGCCCGCCCAGGGTTAGCCGCGCGCCCATGCCTTCGCTGATATTGCGCGCGATCGCGAGGCCAAGGCCTGAGCCGGGCATTGCGGTGTCGAACCGCACGCCAATGCCGAACGCCTGCTCGATCTGGGCGGGATCCAGCCCCGGCCCGTCGTCCGTAACGGTCAGTTCGATTGTGCGGTCAGTTTCGGCGAGGCCCAGGGTTACGGCCGTTCGGGCCCACTTGCCCGCGTTGTCGAGCAGGTTTGAGAGAACTTCGAGAAGATCGACCGGATCGAGCGGAACCGTCTGTGCAGCGGTAAGTTGGTTTTCGATGCGGAACGTCTTGCCGGGATGCAGCCGCCCGATTGCATTGATGATCGCGGGGAGCATGTCGGGCAGGTTCGATGCCGCGCCGGGCAGGCCCGCGCGGTTTGACGAGCGCGCCCGCGCCAACTGGTAATCGATCTGCAACTGCATGGTCGAGGCCTGCTGCAGCAAGACCTGCGCCGCTTCGTGCGTGGCATCGGCGCGCGCCAGCTGCTCTGCCTCGTCGGTAATGACGGCAAGCGGCGTGCGCAGCGAATGTGCCAGGTTGCCGGCCTCGACCCGGCTGCGTGCAACGGCTTCGGCGGTGCTGCGCACGAAGGCATTGAGGCCCTCGACCAGGGGCCTGATCTCGCTGGGATAGTCTCCTTCCAACCGCTCCGCCCGGCCTTGTTCAAGCCGGGCGATCGCCTGGCTGAGCCGGCCAAGCGGTCGCAGCGTCAGGCGCGCCATGGCCGCGCCGGCGCCGAGCAGCCCGGCGGCGAGCAGGGCCAGCCACAGGCTGAGCTCGCGCGTGAAGTGTCCGACCAGAGCCTCCAGCTCGGAATGGTCGGTTGCGATCACGAAGTGCAGCTCGGGGCCGCTCGGATCGCGGCGGACCATGCCATAGACGATGGCATCGCCAGTTGGTCCGGCGGTGTTCGAGTGCAGGATCGTGTTCGAATGGGCAATTCGCGCATCGAGCGATCCCCGCGTCATCGAAGCCGATTTGAGCGGTGGTTTGCCGTTGACGCTGACCTGCCAGTAATAGCCTGAAAGCGGCACTTCGTAGCGCGGATCGGAGAGCGGGCGGATCAGTTCCGGGCGCCCATCCGCGCCAATGCGGGTCAATCGCGACAGTTCCTGGACGTGGACCATCAGCTCGTCGTTGAAGTGCTCTTCGACGTGAGCCGCGAACAGGCGGGTGGCGGAGAGCCAGATCGCCGTAATGCCAAGCAGGGTCCAGGCCAGCACGGCGAGCGAAAGCCGGGTGCGCAGGCTGGTACGCGCGAGGCCCGAAAGCGGTGTTCGCCAGGTCATGGCGCGAACCTGTAGCCGAAACCCCTGCGGGTCTCGATCAGGCCGGGGCCGATCTTGCGCCGGACCCGGCCAACCAGCACTTCGACCGTATTGAATTCGCGCTCGCTCTCCAGCTCGTAGAGGTGTTCGAGGATCTGGGCCTGGGATAGCATCTGTCCCCGCCGCCGCATGAACAGGTGCAACAGTCGGAACTCCTGCTTGCTCAGCCGGATCGCCACGCCATCGTGCGTGACGCTGCCGGTCAGCGGATCGAGCCGCAGACCGCCGGCCTCGATCCAGGGGTCGCGTTCGTCCGAGCGCCGCCGCATTAGTGCGTGAAGCCGCGCGAGCAATTCCTCGAAGCGCACCGGCTTGACCACGAAGTCGTCGGCCCCGGCATTCAAGCCATCGACCTTTTCCTGCCAGCTGCCGCGCGCGGTGAGGATCAGGATCGGACAGGAAATCCGCGCCGCGCGCCAACCGTGCAGCAGGTCCATGCCATCGCCGTCGGGCAGGCCAAGGTCGAGCACCACGGCGTCCATCCGTTCAAGTTCGGGCCAGGCCGAGGCCTCGGCGGCGGTCCGCGCGAGATCGACGGCGAAGCCGGCATCGCGCAGCCGTTCGCCCAGGCGGCGGCCCAGTTCGGCGTCATCCTCTACCAGCAAGAGCCGCAATCTTGTGCCTTTCTCTGGTCTTCCGGCATGGCTGATAGCACCGCAAACTGACTAAAACCTGTCAGATTGGCAAGTTTCTGTCAGGTTCGCGGGATAAGGGGCGGGCCATGGACAAACGCATCATCGGCTTCGCTGCGCTTCCTCTTGCCGCCCTAGCGGGTTGGTACTGGTACTCTCACGGTGGTTCGGACGGTCAGGCCCCGCCAAGCCAGCAGGTTGCCCCGGGCACCATCGCGGATGACCAGCTGGAGCGCCTTGGCATCCGGGTTGAGGTCGTGCCTCAGGCGAACGATCTGCCGGTCGGCCTCGCCTATGGCCAGGTGATGCTGGCCCCCGATGGGCGCGTGGCGGTGGCGGTGCCCTATAGCGGCGTGGCCGTGCGGATCCAAGTGATCGAGGGGCAGCAGGTTCGCCGCGGCGACGTGCTCGGGGTGGTTCGCGCGCCCGATGCCATCCAGCACGGCGGCACGCTTGCCCGGGCCGAAGCCGACCTGCGGTTGGCCGAGGCGCGCGTGAAGCGGCTGGCCCAGCTCAATCGCGAAGGGATCGTGGCGACCGCCCGGGTCGAGGAAGCCCAGGCGCAGTTGCAGCAGGCGCGGGCGACGGTGGCGGAAAGTCGGCGCCAGCTGGCGCTCGGTGGCGGTTCGCCGGATGGCTCGATGACCCTGCGCGCGCCGATTTCCGGCCGGGTGGCGAAAGTGGCGGTTGAAACGGGCGGCGCGGTCGATCCGATGACCGCACCCTTCGTGATCGAGAATCCCGCCGCCTTTCAGGTCGACATTCAGCTGCCCGAGGCGATCGCGGCCAAGGTTCAGCCCGGCATGGCCATCGAGGTGCAGGTGCCCACGGGCGGGATCGATGCCAAGCCGGTCATCGCGAAGGGCACCCTGCTTTCCGTCGGGGCCTCGCTCGATCCGGAAACCCGCTCTGTCCCGGCACGCGCCAGCCTCGAGGCCGTGCCCGGCGTGGTGGCGGGCAAAGGCGTGACGGTGGTGATCAAGGCCGCGGGCACGACCAGCGGGATCGTCGTTCCGTCAAGCGCGGTCACCCGCGTCGACGGGCAGGCCTATGTCTTCGTGCGCGAAGGCCAGCGCTTTGTGCGCCGCAAGGTCACCGTCGAGGCCGAAGTCGGCGGAAGTAGCGTGATTTCCGCCGGGCTTAAGCCGGGCGAGAAGCTCGCGGTCAGCGGGATCGCCGAACTCAAGGCAATGACGGCGGAGTAAGGGCCATGCTGCGCAAACTGGTCGAACGCGCGCTGGCGCTGAGGCTCGCCGTCCTGGGCCTGGCCGCGCTGCTGGCGGGGCTGGGCGCGTGGTCGTTCGCGAACCTGCCGATCGACGCCTTTCCCGACATCAGTTCGACCCAGGTCAAGATCATCCTCAAGGCTCCGGGGATGACCCCCGAAGAGGTCGAAAGCCGGGTGATCACGCCGATCGAGATGGAGATGCTGGGCATCCCCAACCAGTCGGTGCTGCGTTCGGTGGCCAAGTACGCGATCGCGGACATCACGATCGACTTCAAGGACGGGACCGACATCTACTGGGCGCGCAGCCAGGTTGCGGAACGGCTCAACAATGCAATGGGCGACTTGCCGGCCAGTGTCAGCGGCGGGATGGCGCCAATCTCTACCCCGCTGTCGGACATGTACATGTTCACGCTGGAAGGCCCGCAGAGCCTTGCCGAAAAGCGCCGCGTGCTCGACTGGACGGTGCGACCGGCGCTGCGCACGGTGCCGGGCGTGGCCGATGTCAACGCGCTGGGCGGGCACGTCGAAACCTTCGAAGTGGTACCCGACAACAATGCGCTGGCCGGGGCCGGGCTGGCCGTGCCCGACCTTGTCGCCGCGATCGAGCGGAGCAACCGCAATGACGGGGCTGGCCGCCTGGTCGCAGGTGAAGAGGCACTGATCGTTCGGTCGAGCGGGGCGATCCAGAGCCTCGATGACCTGTCCTCGGTGGTCCTGCGCGCGCCGGGCGGCCGGGTGGTGCGGCTGGGCGATGTGGCACAGGTCCGGATCGGCAGCCTGACGCGCTATGGCGCGGTGACCAAGGACGGCAAGGGCGAGGCGGTGGAAGGCCTGGTGATCGGCCTGCGCGGCGCGGATGCCAGCAAGGTCGTGGGCGGGGTCAAGCAGCGGCTCGAGGAGATCAAGCCGAGCCTGCCTGCGGGCATGAGCGTGAGCGTGTTCTACGATCGCTCGGACCTGATTTCGCGCGCGGTCGGCACGGTGGAAGAGGCGCTGCTCGAAGCGACGGTGCTGGTGGTCGTCCTGCTGCTGCTGTTCCTGGGCGATCTCAGGGCTTCGCTGATCGTCGCCGTGGCCCTGCCGATGGCCGCGCTGCTGACCTTTATCCTGATGCGCTCGATCGGGCTCACCGCCAACCTGATGAGTCTGGGCGGGCTGGCCATCGCGGTGGGGATGCTGGTCGATGGCGCAGTGGTGGTGATCGAGAACGTGGTCGAGCGACTGGCCGATCCGAAACACGCCAAGGCCGGCAAGCTGCATAACGTGTTCATCGCTGCGGCGGAAGTGGCCACGCCGGTCGCCTCGGGCCTGGCGATCATCGCCATCGTGTTCCTGCCGCTGCTCACGCTGGAAGGACTGGAAGGCAAGCTGTTCGCTCCGGTCGCGCTGACCATCGTGCTGGCGCTGCTCTCGGCGCTGGCGCTCTCGCTCACGCTGGTGCCGGTGCTCGGCTATTTCGGGCTCAAGGTGAAGCAGGGCCACCACGAACCCTGGCTGATGCGCCAGTTCGCGCCGCGCTACAAACGGCTGCTCGAAGCCGCCTTCGCCAACCAGCGCAAGGTTTTCACGATGGCGGGGGCGGCGCTGCTGCTGACCGGGGTTGCCTATGGCGCGACCGGCAAGACCTTCCTGCCAACGATGGATGAAGGCTCGATGATCGTCCAGCTTACCAAGCTGCCCTCGATTTCGCTCGACCACAGCCGCGACGTCGACTTGCGCGTGCAGCAGGCGCTGCTCGCCAAGGTGCCCGAAGTCGACCACGTGATCGCCCGGCTGGGGTCGGACGAACTGGGGCTGGATCCAATGGGGCTCAACGATACGGACAGCTTCCTCCAGCTCAAGCCGCGCGAGCAGTGGCGCGTGGCCGACAAGGATTGGCTGCTGGGCCAGATGCGCGAAGTGCTCGATCAGTTCACGGGCATCGAGGCGACCTTCACCCAGCCGATCGAAATGCGCATTTCGGAAATGCTCACCGGCGCGCGCGGGGACCTGGTGGTCAAGGTGTTCGGCCCGGACCTTGGCGAGCTCGGCCGGATTTCGGCCGAGATCGAAGGCCAGCTGCGGGCAATGGATGGTACCGCCGAAGCCCTGACCGTGGCCAACGACCGGGTCGATTACCTGCAGTTCGATATCGACCGGGTTGCCGCAGGGCGCCTGGGGATACCGGTCGACCTGCTGCAGGACATGATGCGGGCGCAGATCGAGGGGCTGCCCGCCGGGGTCGTCGCCCAGGGGAATCGCCGCGTGCCGATCATGCTGCGCGGCGCCGATGCGGGGGCTGGAAACCTCTCGGCGGAGGCCTTCGCCGACCAGGTCTATCGCGCGCCTTCGGGCAACCTCGTGCGCGCCGGCGATGTTGCGACGGTGCGGCGGACCGAAGGGCCGGTCCGGCTCGAGCACGAGGGCGGATCGCGCTTCGCGATGATCCAGGCCTTCGTCAGCGGGCGCGACCTGGTGGGCTATGTCGAGGAGGCCAAGGGGCGGATCGACGCCAACGTCAAGCTGCCGGCCGGTTACCGGCTGGTCTGGGGCGGCCAGTTCGAAAACCAGCAGCGCGCCTCGGCCCGGCTGCTCGTGGTCTTGCCGATTGCCGTGCTGATGATCTTCGGCATGCTCTACGCGACGCTGGGTTCGCTGCGCGGTTCGCTGCTGATCCTGGCCAACATTCCCTTCGCGATGGTCGGCGGGATGATCGCTCTGGCGATCTCGGGCGAGTATCTTTCGGTTCCCGCCTCGGTCGGCTTTATCGCGCTGCTCGGCATCGCGGTGCTCAACGGCCTGGTCATGGTCAGCTACTTCCGCCAGTTGCGCGAACAGGGGCTAGCCCTGGCCGACGCCGTCCGGCGCGGGGCGGAGCGGCGGTTGCGTCCGGTGCTGATGACCGCCTCGATTGCGGCGTTCGGCCTGGTGCCGCTGCTGTTTGCGACGGGCCCCGGGTCCGAAATCCAGAAGCCGCTGGCGATCGTGGTTATCGGGGGCCTGATCAGCTCGACCCTGCTGACCCTGATCCTGCTGCCGATCCTCTACGAACGCTTCGGGGAAAGCGCCGCCGAACGCGATGCCGGCAGCCTGCTCGAACCGATCCTGGAGAACTGACGCGATGCGCTGCCATCTGCTTTACATCGTCGCCGCGCTGGTCAGTGCTCCGGTCCTGGCCGGTGAAGAACTGACCGCAGACGGACTGCCGGATGCGGCCACGGTCGCCACTGCGCTCGATGAGCACCCCACGGTCGTGGCCGCGCGGGCGCGCACCGAAGCGGCTCGGGCCGAGGCGCAGGCGCTGGGCGCGGGGCCGCACGAATTCACCATGACCGGCAGCTACACGCGCCGCACGGTCGACCGCGAAGGCCAGTTCAACGAATTCGACGTGCTGGTTACCCGTCCGGTGCGGCTGCCGGGCAAGGCCTCGCTCGATAAGGAAATCGGCCGCTACGGGGTTGAAGCGGCGGAAAACCGGGCCGAGGATGCCAAGCACCAGGCTGCCTTGCTGCTTTCGCAATATTGGTGGGACTGGGTCGGCGCGGCGGCGGAAGCCGCTGTCGACCGTGAGCTGGTCAAGAACAACGAACGCCTTGTCCTGACCGCGCAGCGCCGCGCGGCGCTGGGCGATGCCTCGCGGCTCGAGGTCGATCAGGCCGAAGCGGCGCTGGGCGCGGCGCGGCTGACGGCCTCGCAGTCGGCCGGGCGCGAACAGGTTGCCCGTGCGCGCCTGGCCGCGCAGTTCCCCTCGCTGCCGCTCCCCGAGGTCGCGCCCGTGGTGCCTTCGCCGATCCTGCCTGCGGGCGGGCTCGAGCAGTTCCGCGATCTGATCGTCAGCAACAGCCACGAAGTGGCGGCGGCCGAGGCCGAGGCGAACCGCAGCCACAGCGTGGCCGAGCGGGTCCGCCGCGACCGGATCGCCGATCCCTCGATCGGGTTCCGCGCCTTCTCGGAACGCGGCGGAATGGAACGTGGAGGCGGCCTGGTGGTGACGATGCCGTTCGGCGGCAGCCACCGCAGTGCCCTGGCCGACCGAGCGGCGGCCGAATCCTCTGCCGCCGATGCCGAGCTTCAAGCGACCCGCTATGCGATCCTCGAAACGGCCGATGCCGACCTTGCCGAGGCAGAGTATCGCTATTCGGCCTGGCAGCGCTCGCGCGAGGGGCTGGCGGCGCAGGTGGCCGCGCTCACCAAGATGCGCCGGGGCTATGAGGCGGGCGAGGTTGAGCTGACCGATCTGCTGTTTGCCGAACGTCAGGTTGGCGATGCCTTCCGGGCCGAAGCGACGGCGCGCGTCGAGGCGCAGCGCGCGCTTACCAAGCTGCGCATCGATAGCCACGAG
>NZ_JAYSBK010000076.1:0-15324 GCF_041915465.1 Novosphingobium sp.
CACGCATTTCGAGCAGTTCTTCCTTCGCCATCCGCGCTCAGTTTCCGTTTTGGGTCTGTGACATTGCGGCGCGCCATAGCCCCGCGCGCGGAAAAAGGGAAGCCTTTGGCGAAAATGCGGCGGAAGGCGGGGTGGGGACGGGGCAGGTAATCGTCCTCCCGACTTTAGCCTGGAAGACGAAATGCTGTGCGGTGCAAGTTCGCCGCTCTCACCCCGCGTAACGAAATGCGTCCTTGCGCACCACATGTAACAGCGGCGTGACAATTTGTTACCGGCGCGCGGCTTGCCTTGGGCGGGAAGCTGTCGCAACAGGGCGCCGGGAGCGGACGGAAGGGCCTAACAGCCGAAAATTCTGACATTTGTTGCGAAGGACGCGATGACACGGTTTCCCCTCCCAGCCCTGGCGCTGCTCTGTTCGTCCGCGCTGAGCGCGCCCGCCCTTGCCGCCGAGGATCAGGCCCCGGCGCAGTCGGCCGATGCCGTGAGCGAGCAGGACGAAGCCTTGATGCCCGGCGAAATCGTCGTGCTGGCGGCGCGGATCAAGGGTCAGGTCGACGCGCCCGAAAAACCCATCGCCAGCTATGACGAAGGCGATATCGCCGCTTTGGGCGCAAGTTCGCTGGCCGACTTGCTCGATGCCCTGGCACCGCAGACCGGGTCTGGCCGCGGGCGCAGCAGCGGGCCGCCGGTGGTGCTGGTCAACGGCCAGCGCATCACCAATTTCCGCGAAATGCGCAATTACCCGCCCGAAGCGATCAAGCGGGTCGAAGTGCTGCCCGAGGAAGTGGCCCTGCGCTTCGGCTTTCCGCCCGACACGCGCGTGGTCAACATGATCCTCAAGGACAATTTCTCCAGCCGCCGGGCCGAGGCGACCTATGGCCTGCCCAGCTACGGCGGCTTTGCCGAGGCCGAACTTGAGGCGACCTTGCTCAAGATCAGCGGGCCAAACCGCCTTTCGGTCAACGGATCAGTCAGCCACACGAGCCCGCTGTTCGAAGCCGAACGCGGCGTGATCCAGACCCCGGCGAACACCCCCACCGTGGCGAGCGATCCCGATCCGGCGGCGTGGCGTTCGCTGATCGCCGCAAACACGGCCTACGATTTCAACACCAGCTGGTCGAAGGGATTGGGCAAGGACGGGCTGGGCGGCGCGATCACGTTGAGCGGACGCGCGACGCGGACCGAGACGACCAGCTATTCCGGCCTGAATGCCGTCACCCTGACCGCGCCGGATGGTTCGAGCGAACTGCGCACGCTGGACGATCCGTTGCGCCGCCACACCGGGACCACCGCCTTGCAGGCCGGGGCCGGGATCAACACCTTCCTGGGCGATTGGCAGCTTTCGGCGACGCTGGACGGGAGCCACAGCGAAACCATCTCGCAAATCGAACAGCGCGCGGATACGTCTGCGCTGGTTGCGGCGGCGGCAGCCGGGACCCTGGCGATCGACGGGCCGCTGCCCGCGGTGGCGAGCGGCGGCTATGCAACGGCGCGGACCAACAGCGACGGCGCGACCGGGCTGGTCACGCTGATCGGGCGGCCGTTCCGCATGCCTGCGGGCGAGGCGGTCCTGACGCTCAAGACCGGTTACGCCTGGGCGAACATCGAAAGCAGCGACACGCGGACTTCTGCCGGCACCACCAGTCTTACGCGCGGCGATTTTTCGGTCGGCACCAACCTTGCCCTGCCGCTTGCCAGCCGGCGCGAGAACACGCTGGCCGCGCTAGGCGACATTACGCTGAACCTCTCGGCCGGGTGGAACCACCTGTCGGACTTCGGCGGGCTGACCGACTGGAGCGCAGGGCTCAACTGGGCGCCGCTTGACCGGCTGTCGTTCGGGGCGAGCTATATCGTCAACGATGCCGCGCCCACGCTGGCGCAGCTCGGCAACCCGACCGTGCAGACCTACAACGTGCCGGTCTATGACTATGCCACCGGCCAGACCGCGCTGGTGACCGTGACCAGCGGCGGCAATCCGGCGCTGCGCAAGGAGCGTCAGCGCGACTGGAAGTTCTCCGCCAACTGGCAACTGCCGATTCCCGGCAATTCGAACCTGGTGGTCGAATACTTCCGCAATCGTTCGAACGACGTTTCAGCCAGTTTCCCGACGCTGACCGCGGCGACCGAGGCGGCCTTTCCGGGGCGGGTGGTCCGCGATTCGGCGGGCAACTTGATCGCCATCGACCAGCGCCCGGTGACCCTTGCCGAACAGACCGGCTCGCGCCTGCGCTGGGGGATCAATCTTGGCGGCACCGTGGGCAAGGCGCCGCCGCCGGGGCCGCAGCGCGGCGGGCCGGGCGGGCGCGGACCGGGCGGAGTGCCGGGCATGGGGCCGATGGGCGGCGGGCAGGGCCGCTGGCAGTTCGGCCTGTTCCATACCGTCCAGTTCGAAAGCAAGGTGCTGATTGCGCCGGGCGTGCCCACGCTCGACCTGCTCAATGGCGATGCGCTGACCACCGGCGGCACACCGCGCCATAGCCTCGAGCTTAATGGCGGAATGTTCTACAAGGGCTTCGGGTTCCGCACCGAGGGCACGTGGAATGCGCCGACCCACGTCAACGCCAGCGGCCTGCCGGGTTCGAGCGACCTGCGCTTTGGCGCGGTGACCAAGTTCAACCTCAACCTGTTTGCCGACTTCGACCGGATCAAGGGCGCAACCGACGGCGCGTCGTTCCTGAAGGGCGCGCGGCTTGTGCTGAAGTTCGAGAACCTGTTCGATTCGCGCCAGAAGGTGACCGATGCGAGTGGGGCGGTGCCGCTATCGTACCAGCCGGACTACCTCGATCCGCGCGGACGGGTGATCAGTCTCGAACTACGCAAGATGTTCTGAAAGCAAAGGGGGCGGCCGCAGCCGCCCCCCGAATTTGCCGTGCGGTTTGTCCGCTCAGGCGGCCGGCATGTGGAACACCGCGATCAGCAGGTGCACCGTCAGCGCCATCAGCGCCAGGCTGGACAGCGCGAACAGCAGAAAGCGCACGCCAACCTTGTTCACGGTCGACTGCCAGATCGAGTGAACGATGCGCAGGGCGACATAGGCCCAGGCGATCTGGGCGTTGAGCCCGTCGCCCTGGCCGATCAGTGCGAGCGCCAGCGCGACCGCATAGAACACGGTCGGCGCTTCATGCAGGTGGTTGTAGTTGTGCGCCTTCCACTGCACTTCGCGCGGGATCAGGCCTTCGAGCATGGCCCCGGTCCAGCCCTGGTCGGCGCCGGGTTCGGTCGGCTTGGGCAGCTTGTTGATGGCGGGAATGCGGGTGGCATACATCCAGATCCACATCACCATGGTCCAGCCGGCGAGGACTGCCAGCGGCTTGAGGATTTCGATTCCGATCATGCGGCGGCTCCTTGGGCTAGCAGGGTCAGTTCAACGGCGTGGATCGCCAGCACGAACAGGCAGACGGTGGACAGCAGGAATAGCGAAAAGCGCACCGGGATGGTGTTGACCGTGGCCTGCCAGATCGAGTGGACGACGCGCAGGGCGACATAGGCCCAGGCAATCGCCAGATCGGTTTGACTGCCGCCCAACAGCGCCAGGATCACGACCGTGGGATAGAACACTGTCGGCTGTTCCATCAGGTGGGTGTAATTGTGCGATTTCCAGCTGACCTGCGGCGGCAGGACGGCTTCAAGGTCTTGTCCGCGCCCGCCGGGCGGGGCGGTTTTCACGTCCATTCCGGTCTTGGCCATCGCCGGAAAACGCGTTGCCGCCGTCCAGCCGAGCATGATCAGCGACCACAGCACCAGCACGGCGGCCGGCGCGAGCATTTGCGCTTGCATAGGATTCTCCCCCTATTCTCTGCCGTTACAGAGTGGGGGCAGGTTGTGCGCGGCGAATCCGATTGTCAAACGCAACTAATCTTTTCCGGTCACTACCTTGGCGAAGCTTTCGGGGTCGGTGTTGCTGCCGGTGAGCATGATCGCGGTGCGCCCGTCGGTGGAAACCTTGCCCGCCAGCACTGCCGCCAGCGCCGTCGCACCGCCGGGTTCGACCACCAGGTGCAGGACGCTGAACGCCCAGCGCTGCGCCGCACGCACCTCGGCGGGAGACACGGCGAGACCAAAGGCGCAGCGCGCTTGCAGGATCGCGAAGTTGATCGGCCAGGTCGCGGGGGTTTGCAGCGCGTCGCAGGCGGTGGGCGGGGCATCGGCCGAAACGCGCAGGATTGTGCCGCTGGCAAGGCTGAGGCGGACATCGTCCCAGCCTTCGGGTTCGACTGGCACGATTTCCGCTTCGGGGCAGGCGAGGGCGAGGCCCGCCGTCAACCCGCCGCCACCGCAGGGCGCGACGATCCGGGTCGGCGCTTCGATCCCGCGCTCGGCAAGCTGCTCCACGATTTCCAGCCCCGCGCTGCCTTGCCCCTCGATCACCCAGGGATCGGCATAGGCGTGGACCAGTGTTGCGCCGCGCTCGGCGCAAAGGCGGTTCGCCACCGCGTCGCGGTCCTCGCCGCCGGGGCGGTCATAGAGCACCACTTCGGCGCCCAGCGCGCGGGTGGCGGCAAGCTTTACCTGCGGGGCATCGACGGGCATGACGATGGTCGCCGCGATCCCCAGCCGCCGCGCCGCCCAGGCCACGCCCTGTGCGTGGTTGCCGCTGGATACGCCCACCACGCCCGCCGCGCGCTCCGCTTCGGTCAGGTCCGACAGGCGGTGCCACGCGCCGCGAATCTTGAACGCGCCGATCGGCTGCAGGCAATCGGCCTTGAACCACAGGCGCGCGCCGTTGACCTCTGCCTCAAGCAGGGGTGTTTTCGGCAGGATTTTCGCTATCTTGGCCGCCGCGCGGGCGACTCCCTCGGCCGTGGGGCTGCGGGTTTGTTGTGCTGTCATGAAACAATCCTATAAGCGCGGCCACGCCTGCCGGAAAGGGCAGGACCAAAGGAGATTCGAGACGTGAGCAAGGTTCTGGTGATCGGCGCGGGCGGGGTCAGCTCGGTTTGCGTGCACAAGATGGCGATGAACGCCGGCATTTTCAGCGAAATCCACCTCGCCAGCCGCACCAAGTCAAAGTGCGATGCGATCGCGGCGTCCGTGAAGGAGCGCACCGGGCAGACCGTCCAGACCTATGAGATCGACGCCGAGGAAGTGCCGGCGCTGACCCGCCTGATCCAGCAGACCGGCGTCAAGCTGGTGGTCAACGTGGCGCTGCCCTACCAAGACCTGCCGATCATGGACGCGTGCCTCGCCGCCGGGGTCGATTACCTCGACACCGCGAACTACGAGCCGAAGGACGAGGCCAAGTTCGAATACAAGTGGCAGTGGGCCTATCACGACCGCTTCAAGGAAAAGGGCCTGATGGCCCTGCTGGGTTCGGGCTTCGATCCGGGCGTGACCAGCGTGTTCGCGATGTGGCTCAAGAAGCACAAATTGAAGACCATCCGCAGCCTCGACATTCTCGATTGCAACGGCGGCGACCATGGGCAGGCCTTTGCCACCAACTTCAACCCGGAAATCAACATCCGCGAAGTGACCGCCCCCGCGCGCCACTGGCTGAACGGCGAATGGGTCGAAACCCCGGCGATGACGATCCGCCACAACTTCGATTTCGAAGCCGTCGGCCCCAAGAACATGTACCTGATGTACCACGAGGAACTGGAAAGCCTCGCGAAGTTCATCCCCGAGCTGGAACGCGGCCGGTTCTGGATGACCTTCGGCGATGCCTATATCAACCACCTCACCGTGCTGCAGAACGTGGGCATGACCGGGATCGAGCCGATCAACTACCAGGGCAAGGAAATCGTGCCGCTGCAGTTCCTCGCCGCCGTGCTGCCCAAGCCCGAAACGCTGGGCCCGACCACCAAGGGCAAGACCAACATCGGCGATATCGCCACGGGCCAGGCGCTCGACGGGTCGGGTGAGAAGACCTTCTACATCTATAACATCTGCGACCACGAGGACGCGTTCCACGAAACCGGCAACCAGGCGATCAGCTATACCACCGGCGTTCCGGCGATGATCGGCGCGGCGATGATGCTGACCGGCGCGTGGCGGGGTGAGGGCGTGTTCAACATCGAACAGCTCGATCCCAATCCGTTCATGGATATGCTCAACACGCAAGGCCTGCCCTGGCACGTCAAGGAACTGGCCGGCCCGGTCGAGTTCTGATGAACTTCAACGCGCTTGCCCCGATCGGGTTGCTGGCAGGCTCCAACCTGCTGATGAACCTGGCCTGGTACGGCCACCTCAAGGCGCAATCGCGCGCCTTGTGGCTGGCGGTGCTGGCCAGCTGGGGCATCGCGTTCTTCGAATACTGCCTGGCCGTGCCGGCCAACCGGATCGGCTCGGCGGCCTATTCGCTGCCGGAACTCAAGACCATCCAGGAAGTCATGTCGCTTTCGACCTTCATCCTGATGGCCTGGGTGCTGTTCGGGATGAAGCCCACCATGAGCCAGATGGTCGGCTTTGCCTTCATCGTGACCGGCGCATTCTTCATCTTCAAGGCCCCGCTGGGATGAGCCAGGCAAACAGGGCACTGGCAATCGTTTTGTTTGCTCTGCTGACTTCAAGCTGTGCGCCGGAACGAAGTGGAATCCCGCCAAGTGTAGATGCCGCGTCTGGTTTGCGAGACAGCGTCAGGCACAAGGAACTGACGCCCAACCAAGTCGCCACATGCAAGGCATCCGGCGGACAGGTGATGGCGCAGGGCATGTTGCAGATTGAAGCCTGTGTTTGGCGTTTGCCTGACGGAGGAAAATCCTGCCAAAGTAAGTCCGATTGCATTGGCAAATGCCTCGCTGAACCAAACTCAGATCAAATTTTCGGTGATGCGAAGTCTTGCAAATGCCAAGCGGAAAGCGGTCCGGTCTTCGGTTGTCATGCCGAGCTTAGCGGCGGAGCGATTGGCGAGACGATTTGCGCTGATTAAGTCGTGTCCATTCTATTAGGTGTTTGAAAATGGAAACCAGAGCCGGCGATCCGGGGGCTTTTGCCCAGTTTGACCTCAGCCGCGTCGATAGCCCGGCTTTCGTTGTCGATGCCGCGCGGCTGCGGCAGAACCTGGCAGTGCTGGCCGACGTCCGCGACCGGGCGGGGATCAAGGTGCTCGCCGCGCTCAAGGCCTTCTCGATGTGGAAGGTCGCGCCGATCGTGGGCGAATACCTCGACGGGGTCTGTACCTCGGGCCTGTGGGAAGCGCAGCTCGCGGGTGAATTCTATGCCGGCGAGATCGCGACCTATTGCGCGGCCTACAAGGCGGCGGACCTGCCCGAAATCCTGCGCCTGTCCGACCACGTGATCTTCAATTCACCGGGGCAGATCGAACGCTTCGTCCCCCAGATCGCGCTGGCGCGGGCCGAAGGGCGGGAATTCGATATTGGCCTGCGGATCAATCCCTTGCACGCCGAAGGTGAAGTACCGCGGTATGATCCCTGCGCGCCCCATTCGCGGCTGGGTTTCCCGGTTGACCAGCTGACGCCGGAGCTGATGGAAGGGGTCGATGGGCTCCATTTCCACACCCTGTGCGAGCAGGATTTCGAGCCGCTGCAGCGCACCTGGCAGGCCGTAAAGCCGTTCATCGCGCCCTACCTTGGCCAGCTCAAATGGCTGAACTTCGGCGGGGGTCATCACATCACCCGCGCCGATTACCAGCGGGACGATCTGGTCGAATTCCTCAAGGCCGTGAAGGCTAAGACCGGCTGCGAGCTTTACCTTGAGCCGGGCGAGGCCGTGGCGCTCGACGCCGGGATTCTCGTCGGCACGGTGCTCGATACGCACTGGAACGGGATGCCGCTGGCCATCACCGACATTTCGGCAACCTGCCACATGCCCGACGTGATCGAGGCGCCCTATCGCCCGGCCATGCTGGGTGAATTGCCGCAGGTCGATACCGAGGTGGATGAAGGCGCGGGCGGGGCGGTGCGCCTTGGCGGGCCGTCGTGCCTCGCGGGCGACGTGATCGGCGATTACCGCTTTCCTATGGCCGTCGAGCCTGGGCTGCGTTTCGCGTTTCTCGATCAGGCGCACTATTCGATGGTCAAGACCACGACTTTCAACGGCGTGCCGCTGCCCTCGATCTGGCTGTGGGACAGCGAAACCGGCGCGCTCGAATGCGTGCGGCGCTTTGCCTATGAGGACTTCCGCGACCGGCTGAGCTGAGGCACAGTGTCCTCAAACACAAGCAGGGGACAGGCGATGCCGCAGGACATTCTCGATGCGACGACCAGCGATCCGGCGCTGATGGGCTGGATGCAGGGCCTGCCGCCCGCACCGGACAAGCGCCTGGCCTGGGCGCGCGCGGATCACATGCGCTTTCCGATGCACCGCTATGCCTTCTCGCACATGCGCGAATTCCTGCCCACGGCGCGGGTCGGGCGGGGGCAGGGGCCGGTCTGGAACCTGCCGGAGGCCCCGCGCGATGACCTCGACGGCGTGACCTTCACCCCGATGGGCGGCGGCGCGGAACTGAGCTGGAAGGACGCGCTGGCGGCCAATTTCACCGATGCCGTCTGCGTGCTGCACAAGGGCGCGGTGGTCTATGAGCGCTACCTTGGCGTCACCCGCCGCGATACGCCGCACATCGCCTGGTCGGTGACCAAGAGCTTCGTCGGTGTGCTGGCGGAAATGCTGGTGGCCGAGGGCAAGCTTGATCCCGCCGCGCCGATGGCTGAGCTTCTGCCCGAAATGGCTTCCAGCGGCTTTGGCAATGCCACGCTGCGCCAGGTGATGGACATGACCACCGGCATCGCCTTCAGCGAGGAATATACCGATCCCAATTCGGGCATCGGCGCCTTCAGCCAGGCGCTGGGCCTGACCCCGCGTGCGCCGGGTTACAGCGGGCCGACTGACGTGTTCGCGTTCCTGCCCACCATCGCCCACGAGGACGGGCGCGGCCATGGGGAGCGGTTCATGTACCGCACCTGCAACACCGAAGTGCTGGGCTGGCTGGTCGCTCGCACCGAGGGCAAGCGGCTGCAACAGGTGCTCTCCGAGCGGATCTGGCAGCCATTGGGGATGGAGCAGGATGCCGATTTCCTGATCGATTCGACCGGCATGGCCTTTGCCGGTGGCGGGCTCAATCCGGTGCTGCGCGATATGGCCCGCTTTGGCGAGGCTATGCGCTGCGGCGGGGTGGGGAATGGGCGGCAGGTGATCCCCGCCGGAGTCGTCGATTCGATCCGGGGCGGGGCGAATCCGGAACATTTTGCCCGTTCGACCTATCCGCACCTTCCGGGCTGGTCCTATCGCAGCCAGTGGTGGATCACCCACAACAATCGCGGGGCCTTTACCGCGCGCGGAATCCACGGCCAGGTGATCTATGTCGATCCGGCCGCCGAGATGGTTGTGGCGCGCTTTGCATCGCATCCGATTGCCGGAAATGCGGGCATCGATCCCACCTCGTTGCCGGCTTATGAAGCCCTTGCGCAGCACCTGATTTTGGCGGGCTGAGCGTGGCATCTTGCCTGCAACAAAACGGTCATAAAAATTCATTTGCACTTAATCTGCGAAGTCCTATATCGCACCCCCGCTGCCCCAAGGGGACTTCCAATAACCGCAAGGCAGCCTCGTCTTTCGTGTTACCTGGCCGCAAGGCCTATTGGGGGTCCCTTGAGTTGCACAACTATCCTGATGCACCGGCTGTAGTTCGCGCCCTTTCGCCCGACGAACCCGTTATCCTCAATCGCCCGCACGCCGCAGCGCGCGCCGCCCGCTTCTTTGTCGAGAAGTTTCCGGGCAAGTCGCTCTATGCCGTGAAGGCGAATCCCTCGCCCGAACTCCTGAAGGTCCTGTGGGCCTCGGGCGTGACGCACTATGACGTTGCTTCGATTGCAGAAGTGCGCCTGGTGCGCTCGGTGCTGCCCGAAGCCGTGCTGTGCTTCATGCACCCGGTGAAGCCGGCTGCCGCCATTGCCGAGGCCTACAAGGTCCACGGCGTGCGGACCTTCAGCCTCGATACCCAGGAAGAGCTGGCGAAGATCGTCAAGGCGACCGATGGCGCCGAAGACCTTTCGCTGTGCGTGCGCCTGCGCGTTTCATCCGACTATTCGGAGCTGAGCCTCGCCTCGAAGTTCGGGGTGGACCTGGCCGATGCCGCGCCGCTGCTGCAGGCGACTCGCCAGGTGGCCGATGCGCTGGGCATCTGCTTCCACGTCGGTTCGCAGGCGATGACCCCGTTTGCCTATGTCCAGGCGCTGGAACGCGTGCGCGCGGCGATCGTCGATGCCTCCGTCACGGTCGACATCGTCGACGTGGGCGGCGGCTTTCCGTCGATCTATCCGGGCATGGAGCCCCCGCCGCTCGAAGACTATTTCGGCGCGATCCACCGTGCGGCCGAATCGCTGCCGGTGTCGTATTCGTCGGAATTGTGGTGCGAGCCGGGCCGGGCGCTCTGCGCGGAATACAACTCGATGATCGTGCGCGTCGAAAAGCGCCGCGACGATGAGCTGTACATCAACGACGGTGCCTATGGCGCGCTCTACGACGCGGCCCACGTGGGCTGGCGCTTCCCGGTGCGCGTGCTCGCGGAAGGGCGCTCGGAAGAAGCGCAGGAATTCGCGTTCTATGGCCCGACCTGCGACGATGCCGACTATATGGAAGGCC
This sequence comes from Novosphingobium sp., assembly GCF_041915465.1. Lineage (GTDB taxonomy): Bacteria > Pseudomonadota > Alphaproteobacteria > Sphingomonadales > Sphingomonadaceae > Novosphingobium. The sequence goes on from NZ_JAYSBK010000076.1 coordinate 10,537, forward strand.
CCTTCGCGCTGCCGGCGGACATCCGCGCGGGCGACTATATCGAAGTGGGCATGCTGGGTGCTTACGGCGCGGCGATGAAGACCGCCTTCAACGGGTTCGGCCAGGCCGAAATCGTCGAAGTCACGGACGAGCCGATGGCCAGCCAGTACGCCGGCAACCGCCGCGATCCGCGTCACAGCGATAACGTGGTGTCGCTGCGTTAATCGGCCAGAGCCGGGCTTTAAAAGCAAGAGGGGGCGGGAACCACGGTGGTTCCCGCCCCCTTTGCATTTGCGCCGTGCGGCGGGTCAGAACCCGACGGTGAACGATCCGACCACGCGGCTGTCACCCAGCGTGCCGAAAGCATTGGTGTCCGTATCGTGATAACGCACATCCACCTTCGCGCCCTTGAGCACTTCGTAAGACAGGCCCAGGTTCCAGGTGTTGTAGTCGGGCAGGTTGTCGATCTGCTGGTGCCCGAACGCGCCCGAAGCGGAAAGCTTGTCGGTCAGCGGATAGGCGGCATTGGCCTCGACATAGGTCGCCGGCTCGCTGGTGCCGAAGTAGTTGCCGGTGTGATAGGCAGTCGCGCCAAGGCCCAGCTTGCCGACAGTGCCTGACAGGCCGATCTTCCCTTCGAGCGTATCGATATTCGCGCCCGCATCGACATAGCCATAGCGCACCACGCCAAGGTCGAGCTTCGCCCCGCCGAGATCGAACACATAGCCGCCCCACAGGTCGTATTCCTGCTTCACGCCCGCGAAGTCGACGTTCTCGGTACCCGCGCCGGCATAAAAGCCGCCATAGTTGACCTGGGCGGTCGCGAACACGGCGGGGTCCTCGTTCGACTGGCTGACACCGCGCCAGACATAGTCGGTCGCGCCGGTCAGGCTGAAGCTGACGGTGACGGGCGAGGCATCGCCCTCTTTGGCCATGGCAGCAGTGGGAAGGGCGAAAGCGGCGCCGAGCGCCAGCAGGGCTGAAATGGTCTTCATGGCTTCGTGTCCTCATGGTTTCGGGCAAGACTTTCCCGTTCGCCGGAGCAAGACGCTGCGGCGGCGGGCGCAATTGCCCTGTTGTTCAAAATCGGGGTGTCCGGCGGGCGGCCGTGCGGAGGAGAGAGGTTGCGGTCCCGCCCGCCGGAGATTTGCGACCCTTAGAAGAAGCCGAGCTTCTTCGGGCTGTAGCTAACCAGCAGGTTCTTGGTCTGCTGGTAGTGTTCGAGCATCATCTTGTGGGTCTCGCGCCCGATGCCCGATTGCTTGTACCCGCCGAACGCGGCGTGAGCCGGATAGGCGTGGTAGCAATTGGTCCACACGCGGCCGGCCTGGATGGCGCGGCCAAAGCGGTAACAGGTGTTGGCGTCGCGGCTCCACACGCCCGCGCCAAGGCCGAACATGGTGTCGTTGGCGATCGCCAGCGCCTCGTCCGCGTCCTTGAAGGTGGTGGTGGAAACGACGGGTCCGAAGATTTCCTCCTGGAAGATCCGCATCTTGTTGTGGCCCTTGAACACGGTCGGCTGGATGTAATAGCCGCCCGCAAGGTCGCCGCCCTGCTGGGAAATCCCGCCGCCGATCAGCACTTCGGCGCCTTCGTCCTTGCCGATCTGAAGATAGCGCAGGATCTTGTCCTGCTGTTCGGCGCTGGCCTGCGCACCGATCATCGTTTCGATGTCGAGCGGGTTGCCCTGCTTGATCGCGGCGACGCGCTTCAGCGCGCGTTCCATGAAGCGGTCATAGATCGATTCCTGGATCAGCGCGCGGCTCGGACAGGTGCAAACCTCGCCCTGGTTGAGCGCGAACATCACGAAGCCTTCGATCGCCTTGTCGAAGAAATCGTCGTCGGCTTCGGCGACATCGGCGAAGAAGATGTTGGGGCTCTTGCCGCCCAGTTCCAGCGTCACCGGGATCAGGTTTTCGCTGGCATACTGCATGATCAGGCGGCCGGTGGAGGTTTCCCCGGTGAAGGCGATCTTCGAGATCCGCTTGGAGCTGGCGAGCGGCTTGCCCGCTTCAAGGCCGAAGCCGTTGACCACGTTGAGCACGCCCGGCGGCAGCAGGTCGCCGATCAGTTCCATCACCACCAGGATCGAGGCCGGGGTCTGTTCGGCGGGCTTGAGCACCACGCAGTTGCCTGCGGCCAGCGCCGGAGCGAGTTTCCACGCCGCCATCAGGATCGGGAAGTTCCAGGGGATGATCTGTCCGACCACGCCCAGCGGTTCGTGGAAGTGATAGCCGATGGTATCGTGATCGATCTCGCTGATCGAACCTTCCTGCGCGCGCACGCAGCCCGCAAAATAGCGGAAGTGGTCGATCGCGAGGGGAATGTCGGCGGCCAGCGTCTCGCGGATCGGCTTGCCGTTGTCCCAGGTTTCGGCGGTAGCGATCAGGTTGAGGTTCTGCTCCATCACATCGGCGATGCGGTGCAGGATCAGCGCGCGTTCGGCCGGCGCCGTGCGGCCCCAGGCGTCCTTGGCGGCATGGGCGGCGTCGAGCGCCAGTTCGATGTCGTCAGCGTCGCTGCGCGCGACCTGGCACACCGGCTTGCCGGTGATCGGGCTGACGTTGTCGAAATAGCGGCCGGCGCACGGGGCAACCCATTTACCGCCGATGAAGTTGTCATAGCTCTTGGCGAAGGGAGAGACGAGCTTGGAGGCTTCTCCAGCAACGAGCATGTCCATCTGTCAGGATCCCCTCAAAAACCGGCCCGCTTGATGCAGGGCCTTGGATCCTGGGTTTCATATGTTGCCGGGTAAAAACAGGGGGGCGGGGAAGTGGGGAGGGGGCAGGTGTATCACGTGTGAGACAGCGCGATGACATTTGCCCTCAATGCATCCCGCCCATGCCGGCGCGTTCCATCCGGCGATACATCGTGGCGCGGCCGATGCCGAGCAGGCGCGCGGCGGCGGCGACATTGCCGCCAGAGCGGGCGAGGGCCTGGCGCAGCACGGCGCGTTCGCTTTCCTCGAACCCGGTCATCTCACCGGTACCCAGCACGTCGGCAAGCGGCCGGGGCTTGGCGAGTCGGTCGTTGCCAAGCTGGAACTGGCGGCGCGCGGCGCGGGTGGCGCCGATCACCAGATCGTCGCGATCGACTGCGAGCAGGGCCGAACCGCGCCCGGGCTGGTCCGGGGCATAGACGATGCGGGCGTGGGCAAAATGGCGGCAGAAGTAATCGCGCTCGATCTGGCGCGCGGCATCCTGCACCAGCGCGGAGATCAGCGCGGCCATGGCATCGCCGTGGTCGGCCCGCGCGCTGGAAACGTCGAGCGCGGCCACCAGTTGTCCCTGCGGATCGAAGATCGGGGCATCCATGCAGGATACGCCGACATTGCGGCTGGCGAAGTGTTCGTGGCGCAGGATCGTGACGGGGCGCTGTTCGACGAGGCAGGTGCCGATCCCGTTGGTGCCTTCGGCGGCCTCGCTCCACTGCGCGCCCGAGGTCAGGCCGACCGCATCGAACAGCGCGTTGTCGCCATCGGCAGAGCGCGCCTCGAGGATCACGCCATCGGTGTCCGACAGCACGACACAGCAGCCGGTGCGCCCGACGCTGCCGTACAGCGTGTCGAGAACGGGGGTGGCGGCGGCCAGCAGTTCGCCGTTGGCGGCGCGCAGCGTTGCGAGTTCCGCACCGCCAATCCGTTCGCCCCGGCGCGAGGCGGAAGGATCGAGCCCATGGTGGATCGCCGAGCGGCACCACGATGCCGCAACCGGCGAAGTCGCCGCGGCGTTGCCCGACTGGACAGTCGCCAGGACGTGTTCGCTGTGAATGCCCTTCCTCTCGGTCATGGCAGGTTCTCTCTCACCGGAGCGGCCGTGCACGTGCACTGTGGCCGCAGCTTTCTAGACCTTTCGGGCAATGAGGAACAGGGCTGACGCCATGGCAAGGCCCATTGTGCGAGCCTGCCGCCAAAGTGTCTCGCTTTCGAGACACCGCTAACTGTTGGATCCGCGCGATTGTTCGTGAATGCGGATGGCCAGTTCAGTGCGGTTTTCAACGCCCAGCTTGTCGAAAATGCGGTTGAGGTAAACCTTGATCGAGCCCTCGGTCATGCCGAGGTGGCTGGCAATCTCGCGGTTGCGCATCCCGCGGGCGACGGCTTCGGTGATCTGGCGTTCGCGCGGGGCGAGCGCTTCAAGCAGGTCGGTCGGGCCGCCGCGATCGATCAGCTCCTGCGCCTTGAGCAGAAGGTCGGCAGGAATGACCGTTTCGCCGCTGGCTACTTTGCGGATCGTATCGATCAGGTGCTGTTCGGCCCCCTGCTTGAAGACGATGCCGTTGACCTTGGCCCGCACTGCGGCGACCAGGCGGCTATCGTCGAGCGCGGCGGTCAGCAGGATGACGGGGCGATCGTCGCCCCGGCCGCGCAGCGCCTCAAGCACCGAAATGCCATCGCGCTGCGGCATCTGCACGTCGAGGATCACAACATCGGGATTGTGCGCGGCCACTGCCACAAGGGCTTCGTTGCCATCGTTGGCGGAGGCGCAGATATCGATGCCGGACGAACGAAGCACCGCTTCCAGTCCGGCGCGCAGGAACGGATGATCATCGGCGATGACTACACTTGTCATGTCCGTCCTTTAAGCGGGAGCGTAATGCCCACTCTTGTAGCACCGGGATGCGAGGAAATCACCAGCGTTCCACCCAGTTCGTCAATTCTTTCATTCAGCGATCGCGGGGCATTCGCCACTTCATCGAGCGGGAACCCGCGGCCATTGTCGTCGATCGTCAGCACGAGCGCGTGAGGGCCGCGGCCCAGGCCAAGCTCGACCCGCGTCGCACCGCCGTGGCGCACGGCATTGGCCACCG
>NZ_JAYSBK010000077.1:0-14884 GCF_041915465.1 Novosphingobium sp.
ATCATCGTCGCCTACAAGCGCAGCGCCGATGGCGAAGTGCAAGTGGGGGACCTGCTGTTCGCGGGGCTGGAACATGACGGCAAGCCCAAGGCGCAGCTGCTGCGCTGGGGCAAGGAAGGCCAGTTCTACGAAGCGTCGGGCATGGGTGCGCAGCGCACCGGGCTCATCATGCCGGTGGTTGGCCGCGTGACCTCGACCTTTGGTGCGCGCCGTCATCCGATCCTTGGCTATACCCGGATGCACGCCGGGGTGGACTTCGGCGCGGCCTATGGCTCACCGATCTATGCCGTGGGTGACGGCGTGGTGACCTATTCGGGCTGGCACGGCGGCCATGGCAACTATGTCCGCCTCGATCATGGCGGCGGCTACGGTACCGGCTATGGCCACATGAGCCGGATTGCGGTGGCCAGCGGAACGCGGGTGCGCGCGGGGCAGATCATCGGTTATGTCGGCTCGACCGGCCTCTCCACCGGGCCGCACCTGCACTACGAGCTCTATCGCAACGGTGTCCCGGTAAACCCGCTGACCGAACGCTTTACCGTGTCAAATCAGGTGGATGCGGCAGAGTTGGCGGCGTTCAAGGCGCGCACCGCGCAATTGAAGGCAACCAAGCCCGGCGCGGCCTCTGCCAGCCTGGCCCCGCGCCAGGCCAGCATCGGCCCGGCGCCCCGGCGCGAGATTGACCGGCTCAACTGACCCTTTCCGTAAGCGCGTGCAGGGAATATTTTCTGGCTGCCGCATCGCTATTTGCCGAAAACCGGTTCCCACTCTTCGGCGCGATGCTCTAGAGGCCTTTTGCATGACCGGACCATTCCCCGCCACCCGCCTGCGCCGTTCGCGCGCCAGTGCCTGGAGCCGCGCCCTGCACCGTGAAACGGTGCTGACCCCTGCCGACCTGATCTGGCCGCTGTTCGTGACCGAGGGCAGCGGCGTGGAAGAGCCGATCGGCTCGCTCCCCGGCGTGTCGCGCTGGTCGGTCGATCTGATCGCCGCGCGCGCCAAGGAAGCACAGGCGCTGGGCATTCCCTGCCTTGCGCTGTTTCCCAACACCCAGCCCGAGCGGCGCAGCGAGGACGGGGCCGAAGCGCTCAACCCCGATAACCTGATGTGCCGTGCGATCCGCGCGATCAAGGATGCCTGCGGCGAAGGCATCGGCGTGCTGACCGACGTTGCGCTCGATCCCTATACCAGCCACGGGCAGGACGGGCTGATCGACGGCGCGGGCTATGTCCTCAACGATGCGACGGTCGACGTGCTCGTCGGGCAGAGCCTCAATCAGGCCGCCGCCGGGGCTGACGTCATCGCGCCGTCGGACATGATGGACGGCCGGATCGGCGCGATCCGCGATGCGCTGGAAGGCGCGGGCCACGTCAACGTGCAGATCATGTCCTATGCGGCCAAATATGCCTCTGCCTTCTATGGCCCGTTCCGCGATGCCGTCGGCTCGCGCGGGCTTTTGAAGGGTGACAAGAAGACCTACCAGATGGATCCGGCCAATGCCCAGGAAGCCCTGCGCGAGGTTGAACTGGATCTTGCCGAAGGCGCTGACAGCGTGATGGTCAAGCCCGGCCTGCCCTATCTCGATATCGTGCGCCGGGTGAAGGAAGCCTTCGAAGTGCCGGTCTTCGCCTATCAGGTGAGCGGCGAATACGCGATGATCGAACACGCCGCCGCCGCCGGGGCGGGCGACCGCGACGCGCTGGTGCTCGAAACCCTGCTCAGCTTCAAGCGGGCGGGCTGCTCGGGCGTGCTGACCTATCACGCCGCCCATGCCGCACGCCTTTTGGGCGCATGATCGAAACGGCGCGATTGCGGATGCGATCCTGGCGCGAGGATGACCTTGCGCCGTTTCACGCGATCTGCGCCGATCCGGTGGTGATGGCGACGCTCGGCCCGGTGATGAGCCGGGATGAGACCGCTGCCCTGATCGAACGTGTCAAGGCGCGCGAGGCCGAGCATGGCCACACCTTCTGGGCGCTCGAGCGCAAGGACGACGGGGCCCTGATCGGCTGGTGCGGCGTGATTCGCGGCACCGACGGGCCGGTGGCGGGCAAGGCCGAGCTGGGCTGGCGGCTGGCGAGTGCTTGCTGGGGGCAGGGCTATGCCAGCGAAGCGGCGCGCGGCGCGCTCGAATGGACCTTTGCCAACCTGCCCGACGATGCCGCCTGGGCGATCACCCATACCGGCAATGTCCGCAGCCGTGCGGTGATGGAGCGACTCGGGATGCGCTACTGCCCGGAACTCGATTTCGCGCACCCGCGTCTGGCCGGGGATGATCCGCTGCGCCCGCATGTGGCCTATTGCCTGCCGCGCGCCGAGTGGAAAGGCGCATGATCCCGGCAGGCCGCCCGGCGCGCGGCCTGTTCGCGGCGACGATCCTGTCGGGGAGCTTCCTGCTGTTCCTGATCCAGCCGATGGTCGCGCGCATGGCGTTGCCGCGTCTGGGCGGTGCACCCAACGTCTGGAACAGCGCAATGCTGGTCTACCAGGTGCTGCTGCTGGGCGGCTATGGCTATGCCCACCTGCTGTCGCGTCTGCCGCTACGCCGTCAGGCGCAGGTTCAGCTGGGCCTGCTCGCGCTGGCAGCCCTGACCTTGCCGGTGGACCTGATCGACCTGCCGCCGCCCCCGCCCGGCTACGAGGTGCTGTGGGTGCCGGCGCTGCTGGCGCTGTCGATCGGGCCGGTGTTCTTTGCCGTTGCTGCGCAGGCACCGCTGATGCAGCGCTGGTTCGTGACCGATCCGGCGGCAGGGGAACCCTGGGCGCTTTATGCGGCATCGAACCTCGGCAGCTTCGCAGGGCTGCTGGCCTATCCCTTGTTGGCCGAGCCGGTGCTTTCGCTGCATGCCCAGGCGCTCGGCTGGAGCGGGCTTTACCTTGCGCTGGTCGTGCTCGTCGCATTGACCGCGCAGGCCCGGTGGAGCCTGAATGCGCCGGGCGCGGCGACCAAGCAGCCGCGCAAGGTTCCCGCGCGCACCATCATGCTGTGGTTGCTGCTTGCCGCCGTGCCTTCGGGCTTGATGCTCTCGACGACGGCACACCTCACCACCGACATTTTCGCGATGCCGCTGCTGTGGATCATCCCGCTGGGGCTCTACCTGCTAAGCTTTTCGATCGCCTTTGCCGAGCGGCGCGGGCCGGCGCGGGTGATTGCGGTGTTTGCCTGGTTCGATCTGCTGCTGGTTGGCGGTCTTGCCATGAATTCGACCAGTTCGGCCGGGCTCGGGATGGTGATCGCGACGGTTCTGCTGCTGTTCGTGGTCTGCACCGCGCTTCACGCGCGGCTTTACGACCTAAGGCCCGAAGCCGGGCAGCTGACCCTGTTCTACCTCGTGATGGCAGCGGGCGGCGCGCTCGGCGGTGTGTTCACCGCGCTGGTCGCGCCGTTGGCCTTCGACTGGGTGTGGGAGCATCCGATCCTGATCCTTGCCGCCTCCGCCCTGCTGCCGCAATCCGCCTTGCCCGATTGGCGGCGGCTGGGCGGGATCGAGCCCGGCATGGTTCGCCTGTTGCTGCTTGTGCTGCTCGGCTTTGCCGGGTTCTTGCTGTGGCAGCTGCAAGGCGTCATTTCCGATCATCCGACCGGGCAGGCATTCTGGCTCTATGCCGCGGCCCTGGCGCTGGTCGGTCTGGCCTTGATCCCGTGGCGACTGGCCGTGCCGGGGCTGCTCCTGGCGATGATGCTGGTCCAGGGCGGGCTGCAGACCATCTCCGACACCCGCAACGGCGTGCGCAGCCGCAGCTATTTCGGGATCTATACGGTCCACGACTACCGCGCACTCGGTGTGCGCAAGCTGACCCACGGCACGACGCTGCACGGCGAGCAATCGCTCGATCCGGCCAAGGCGCGTGTGCCGCTGTCCTACTATGGCCCGACTTCGGGCGCGGGGCTGGTATTCGGCCATGCCCCGGGGCTGTTCGGCCGGCATGCCCGGCTCGGCGTGGTCGGGCTGGGGACGGGATCGCTCGCCTGTTACGTCCGCCCGGGCGAAAGCCTGACCTATTTCGAGATCGATCCGGCGGTGCTGCGCTTTTCACGGAACGGCACCTTCACGTTCATCCGCGATTGCGCGCCGCAGACCCGCGTGGTGCTGGGCGACGCGCGACTGGAACTGGGCAAGGCGGCTCCCGCCAGTTTCGACCTGCTGGCGATCGATGCCTTCTCCTCGGACGCGATTCCGCTGCATCTGATCACCACCGAAGCGTTCACGGTCTACGCCAAGACCCTGAGCTCGCACGGGGTGCTGCTCGTCCATATTTCCAACCGCTTCATCGATTTGGAGCCGGTGGTCAGCGCAATCGTGCGCGAGCAGGGGCTCCACGCAGTGCTGCGCGAGGACAATCCGCCGCTTGAATCGCCCTGGACCGATTCGACATGGATTGCGATTTCGCGCGATCCGGCGCAGTTGGACAGGGTCTCGCGCCTGGAGGTCGGAGCGTCGTGGCGTCCCCTTGGGCCGCCTGCCGCCCGGCCATGGAGCGATGACCACGCCTCGATCCTGCCCTATGTCCAGTGGGCCAACTTCCTGGGACCAGACCTATGACCGCTTCGCGCCCCGACGTTTCGATCATTCCGATCCACGGCAAGACGCCGCGCATCCACGACAGCGCCTTTATCGCGCCGGGCTGCCGGATCATCGGCGATGTCGAAATCGGGCCAGACGTCAGCGTCTGGTACAATTGCGTGCTGCGCGCCGACGTGAACCGGATCGTGATCGGTGCGCGCACCAATATTCAGGATGGCACGGTGATCCATTGCGACAGCCCGATGCCCGGCGCACCCGAAGGCTTTGCCACGCTGATCGGGGAGGATGCACTGGTCGGCCACATGGCGATGATCCATGGCACCACAATCGGGGATCGCGGCTTCGTCGGGTTCGCCGCGCAGACGATGAATGGCTGCGTGATCGAGGCCGACGGGATGCTGGCCGCCGGCGCACTTCTCGCGCCGGGCAAGCGCATCCCCTCGCGCCAGCTGTGGAGTGGCCGCCCCGCGACCTTCATGCGCGACCTGACCGATGCCGCGCTTGCGGGCTTGCAGCTCGGCGTGGCGCACTATGTCGAAAACGCCAAACACCACCAGGCCGCGATCGACGCGCTCTGAGCGGCCATGGCGCGCCCCAAGCTTGATCTGCCACCCGCCGCGGCGGTTCGCGCGCTGGCCGATGGCGAAGGCCGGATTGCGGTGCGAGTCACGCCTGGTGCGCGCAGCGAAGGGCTGGAAATCGCGGAAGGCAAGCTGCTGGTGAAGGTGCGGGTCAAGCCCGAGGATGGCAAGGCCAACGCGGCGGTCGCGGAAATGCTGGCGCTGGCACTCGGAATAGCGACGTCACGGCTTCGCATGTTGCGCGGCGCAACCGGGCGCGACAAGGTGTTCCAGATCGAGGATTAGGCAGCCGGGAGCCTGCGCGCGGTGAGTGCCAGACCACCTGCCCACAAGGCCGCGCTCCAGAGCGTCGCTTCCGGTGCGCGGGTCCAGCCGAGCGCCCCGCCGACCGCGCCCACGGACAGGCCTAACCACAAGAACAACCAGCCGCTCCACGCCTCGCCGCCCGTGCCCATCAGCCTTGCGGCCAGGCCCTGGCCCATCCGTACCAGCGCACCTGTCATATAAGTCAGGCCGACCGTCACTTCGCCGCCGCGCTGGAACGTGTTGTTGAGTGCGCCCATTGCCAGCACCAGCAAGGCCAGCATTGCCCCCTGCGCACCAGACATCCGGCACAGCGCGGCCAGTGCCAGCAGCAGGGCAACCAGCCCGAGCACCGCCACCTTGCGCCGTTCGCCGGCTTTCGCGGCGATGATCGCGCCGCCGGTCACGCCTGCGACGAAGCCGGCGATCAGGCTGGCCGGGATCAGCGCGACTTGCGGCGCTTCGATCAGGTCGACCCCGAGCCGGGTGGTGTTGCCCGACATGAACGAGACGAAATAGCCGTTGGCGGACAGGAAGCCCGCCGCATCGACAAAGCCCGCAAGGGCGGCGGCGGCAATCGCGAGAGCGCGGCGCGAGGCGTCGATGCTGTGCATGGCCGCAACTTAGCGCGGCGTGAACCTCATGGCGAGATCAGTCGCGCGCCATGCTGGTGGCCATGCGTTCCAGAACGTCGGCCATGGCATTGGCGATTTCGCGGTCGGCGACTTCGCTCGCATCGATCGCGCGACGCATCGCTTCACCCCATTGCCCCGCGGTGGCCTTGTTGATGGCGAAGCTGCCGTGGGCGCTCATCATGCACTTGCCGGGATTGGCCTCGAACCAGTCGCGCGGACCGCCGGCCCAGCCGGCCAGGAACAGCGGCAGCGACGTGCGCATTTCCGAAAGATCCGGCGCGTGCATGGCGCGCAGCTCGGTATAGGCCGGATCCTGTTCCATCAGATCGTAGAAGCGCCGGGTAATTTCCTGCAGCACCGGATGGCCGCCCACGCGTTCGAACGGGCTGGCTGGCGCAGGGGTGGTCGGGGCTTTGGAAACGGCGGCTTCACTCACAGACGGGGCTCCTGCGGACATGGCTCTACAGCCTTGTCCCTAACCGGGAGCCTGGCTCCCGGCCTTGATCCGCGTCAATTGGACTCCAGTTCGGCCCGCGCTCTCAGTCCGCGTCGCCGCTGGGCTCGGGGGCCGCCTTGGGCTTGCGCTTGGGCGGCGCGGCCTTTTTTGCAGCCTTCTTGACCAGCTTGGGCGGGGCCGGGGTCAGCTCGAACGCCAGCACCTCGTCCTTCACCGTCACGTGGACCTCGCCGCCATGGGCCAGCTTGCCGAACAGCAGTTCCTCGGCGAGCGGTTGCTTGACCTTGTCCTGGATCAGGCGGGCCATCGGCCGCGCGCCATAGAGCTTGTCATAGCCGCGCGCGCCCAGCCATTCGCGGGCATCGCTATCGAACTGGATGTGGACGTTCTGCTCGGCCAGCTGCAGTTCGAGCTGGAGCACGAACTTGTCGACCACGCGGGCGATCACTTCCTTGCCGAGATAGGCGAAGGGCACGATCGCATCGAGGCGGTTGCGGAATTCCGGGCTGAACATCCGCTTCACGGCTTCGTCCCCGGCATCCGCCTTCGACACATCGCCAAAGCCGATGCCCTGCTTCGCCATGTCGCTCGCGCCCGCGTTAGTGGTCATGATCAGCACCACGTTGCGGAAGTCCACGGTCTTGCCGTGATGGTCGGTCAGGCGGCCGTTATCCATCACCTGCAGCAGGATGTTGAACAGGTCCGGATGCGCCTTTTCGATCTCGTCGAGCAGCAGGACGCAGTGCGGCTGCTGGTCGACCGCATCGGTGAGCAGGCCGCCCTGGTCGAACCCGACATAGCCCGGAGGCGCGCCGATCAGGCGCGAAACCGAATGGCGCTCCATGTATTCCGACATGTCGAAGCGCTGGATCGGGATGCCCAGGATCGCGGCGAGCTGCTTCGACACTTCGGTCTTGCCGACGCCGGTGGGCCCCGAAAACAGGAAGCTGCCGATCGGCTTGTCGGGATCGCGCAGGCCTGCACGGCTAAGCTTCATCGCGCTCGACAGCACCTCGATCGCCTTGTCCTGGCCAAACACCACGCGCTTGAGGTCACGTTCGAGGTGTTCGAGCGCCTGGCGGTCGTCCGAGGAGACCGATTTGGGCGGGATGCGCGCCATGGTCGCGATCACGGCCTCGATCTCGCGCGCGGTGATGGTCTTCTTGCGCTTGGACGGCGGCACCAGCATCTGCATCGCGCCAACCTCGTCGATCACGTCGATCGCCTTGTCGGGCAGCTTGCGGTCGTTGATGTAGCGCGCCGAAAGTTCCACCGCGGTCTTGATCGCCTCGGGCGTGTACTTGACCTTGTGGTGTTCCTCGAATGCGGTGCGCAGGCCTTTGAGGATCTTGATCGTATCCTCGATGGTCGGCTCGTTCACGTCGATCTTCTGGAACCGGCGGAGCAGCGCGCGGTCCTTTTCGAAGTGATTGCGGAATTCCTTGTAGGTGGTCGAACCGATGCAGCGGATCGTGCCGCCGCTGAGGGCGGGCTTCAGGAGATTGGAGGCGTCCATCGCCCCGCCGCTGGTTGCCCCGGCGCCGATCACGGTGTGGATTTCGTCGATGAACAGCACCGCATCGGGCATCTTTTCGAGTTCGTTGACGACCTGCTTGAGGCGTTCCTCGAAATCGCCGCGATAGCGCGTGCCGGCGAGCAGCGCGCCCATGTCGAGCGAATAGATCACGGCATTGGCGAGCACTTCGGGGACGTTGCCTTCCACGATCTTGCGCGCGAGGCCTTCGGCAATGGCGGTCTTGCCCACGCCCGGATCGCCCACATAGAGCGGGTTGTTCTTGGAACGGCGGCACAGGATCTGGATCGTGCGGTCCACTTCCGGCCCGCGCCCGATCAGGGGATCGACCTTCCCGGCCAGCGCCTTTTCATTGAGGTTGACGCAGAACTGGTCGAGCGCGGTCTCCTTCTTGCCGTCCTTGGCCTGGGCCTTTTCCTCCGGCTGGGGCTGTTCGACCTCGGCGCCCTTGGGGGTGCGGTCCTCGATCCGCTTGCCGCCCTTGCCGATCCCGTGGCTGATGAAGCTGACCGCGTCGAGCCGGCTCATGTCCTGCTGCTGCAGGAAATAGACGGCATAGCTGTCCCGCTCGGAAAACAGTGCGACCAGCACGTTAGCGCCCGTCACGGTGTCCTTGCCCGAGGACTGGACGTGCAGGATCGCGCGCTGGATTACCCGCTGGAAGCCTGCGGTCGGGGCCGGATCGCCCTTTTCCTGGGTCTTGAGCGACTGGTATTCCTGATCGAGATACTGGCGCACCACGTCGCCCAGCTCGCTCATATCGACCCCGCAGGCCTGCATCACCTGGGCGGCGTCCGGATCGTCGATCAGGGCCAGCAGCAGGTGCTCGAGCGTCGCATACTCGTGGCTGCGCTCCGACGCATTGGCGAGGGCTGCGTGCAGCGTCTTTTCAAGGCTCTGGGCGAAACTGGGCATCTAGCGGGCTTTCACAGGGGGAAGTGACACTGGCGGCAATGAAGCTCCCGTTACGGGAGAATATGAACGCAGGGGGTTAACTCGGCCTATATGGGGAGCCCCTGCAATAATCACAGAGGCCATACTGAAAGACACGATGGCGGAAGCAAGCGCCGCTGCGATCATGTGCCGCCTTTCCCGCCAAACAGCGCTTCGGCGGCGGCGCGGTGCGCGGCGGCCTTGTCCCGGTGCGCCTTGACGCGGGCTATTTCGGCTTCAAGCAATGCGATCCGCGCGGTCAGTTCGTCCTGCGAGAAGGGATCAAGAATTTCCTTCGCCAACTGGCTGGCGGCATCGGTACGGGCACGAGGCAGATCATCGTCCATGCAAAGTGCAGCTTCGGACGCCGCGCGCTTGCTGTCAACCGATCCAGCGGTTAGGGCGGTGAAGCGTGACCTTGCTGCCACAGGAAGGCGTCAAATGACTGTATCAGTTCACGATTCCCTGCCCGATACGATGCTGGCGATGGGCTTTGATGCCCCTGGCGGGCCCGATGTCTTCCGTTCCGAAGTGCTGCCCGTGCCCCGGCCCGGCCCCGGAGAGGTGCTGATCAGGGTCGCCTACGCCGGGGTCAACCGCCCGGATGTGATCCAGCGGCAGGGTTTTTATCCCCCGCCGCCGGGCGCCTCGCCGATCCCGGGACTCGAGATTTCCGGCACCGTGGCCGCATTGGGTGAAGGCGTGACGTCGGAACTGCTCGGCAAGCAGGTCTGCGCGCTGGTCGCGGGCGGGGGCTATGCCGAATATTGCCTGGCCGTCGCCGATCATTGCCTGCCGGTCCCGGCCAATCTGCCGCTGGATCAGGCGGCCGCCCTGCCCGAGACGCTGTTTACCGTCTGGCACAACGTGTTCGAGCGCGGCTGGGCCAAGGAGGGCGAGACGCTGCTGGTCCATGGCGGCACCAGCGGGATCGGTTCGATGGCGATCATGCTCGGCAAGCTGTTCGGGCTGACCGTGATCGTTACTTGTGGCGGGGCCGACAAGTGCGCCGCCGCGCTTGGCATCGGGGCGGACCACGCGATCGATTACAAGGCGAGCGACTTTGTCGAGCAAGCGCTGCGGATCACCGGGGGAAAGGGCGTTCAGATCGTGCTCGACATGGTCGCGGGCGACTATGTGATGCGTAATCTCAAGTGCCTGGCCGACGATGGCCGCCACGTGACCATCGCGGTTCAGGGCGGGGTGCGCAGCGAAATCAACATGGCCGAGGTGATGCGCCGCCGCCTGACGCTGACCGGATCGACCCTGCGCCCGCGCTCGAACCAATTCAAGGCACTGCTCGCCCAGGAAATCGGCCGCCTTGTCTGGCCGCTGGTCGAAGGCGGCAAGCTGCGCCCGGTAATGGATCGGACCTTCGGCCTGGCCGAGGCCGGCGCAGCCCATGCCCGGATGGAAGCGGGCGGACACATCGGCAAGATCGTGCTCAGGGTGGGATGAATCCTTGCCCTTTGCGGCGAATCCGCATAAACGCCCAGCCGAACGGCCGCTCCGCAAGGGGCGGCCCTATCTATTTCTGACGGAGAAAACCCGTGTCTCAGCCCACCCCGTTGATGCCCCATGCCACCGCCTCGTGGCTGGTCGACAACACCGCGCTGTCTTTTGAACAGATCGCCGAATTCTGCGGCCTGCACATCCTCGAAGTGCAGGCGATGGCCGACGATCTCGCTTCGTCCAAATACACCGGACGCGATCCGGTGCGCGCGGGCGAACTGACCATGGCCGAAATCGAAAAGGGCCAGGCAGATCCGAACTATGCGCTCAAGATGCAGAAGGCGCCGGTTACCGTCAGCCGCACCAAGGGCCCGCGCTATACCCCGGTGTCGAAGCGCCAGGACAAGCCCGACGGCATCGCCTGGATCCTGCGCCACCATCCCGAAATTTCGGACGCGCAGATCGGCAAGTTGATCGGCACCACCCGCAACACCATCGCCGCGATTCGCGATCGCAGCCACTGGAACATCAGCAACATTCAGCCCAAGGATCCGGTGACCCTGGGCCTGTGCTCACAGCGAGAACTCGATGGCATCGTGGCCAAGGCCGCGAAGAAGGCCGGTCTGGCCGACGAAGCTGGTGATGACGCGCGCCTGGGTGACGACCGCGAGGCCCTGATCGAAGAGCTGCGCGCCGAACGCGAAGCCCACGCCAAGGCTGCAAGCGAAGCTGCGCAGGAAGCCGAAGCCGCCGCCTGGCTCGAAGCCAAGCGCGCCGCCGAAGCCGCCGGCGAAGAATAAGCCGTCAACCCGGCCTGCGAAAAAGGGCGCCGCTCCAGACCGGAGCGGCGCCCTTTTTCTTGCGCTTCGATCAGTCGATCAGGCTTCGGTGCCTGCCGCCAGCGTCAGGCGCGGTTCGCTGTCGCTTGCCGCACGCGGGGCAAACCGCCCATCGACCTGCGCGCCCTGTTCGATGGTCAGCGCGTCGTAATGCACGTCGCCGTGAATCCGCGCGGTCTTCAGCACGACCAGTTCGCGCACGGTGATCGTGCCGCGCACGGTGCCCGAAAGGCGGGCGGTTTCGGCCTTCACCGCACCCACGATCTCGCTCGATTCGCCCTGGACCAGCGAGGTGCAGGCGACATCGCCTTCGACGTGACCGTCGATATGAAGGTCGGCGGTGGCGGTCACGTCACCCTTGATGCGGGTATCGGGACCGAACACGGAAAAGGTCGAGCTGGCCATGGCTGGGCTCCTAACGGCTGCGCTGTGCGAGGGTTGCGGGCGTTTTTTGGAAAACATTGGGTGCAGCCTCCAGGAAGGGGCGAGGGTTTACGGGCCGGTCGTTGATCCGAACCTCGAAATGCAGGTGCGGCCCGGTCGAACGGCCAGTTGAACCGATCAGGCCGATAACCTCGCCCGGGGCAACCTGTTTGCCCACCCGGGTGCGGAAGGCCGACATGTGGGCATAGCGCGTTACCAGGCCGTTGCCATGGGTGATTTCGACGCAGTTACCATAACCCGAGCGCTGCCCGACAAAACTCACCGTGCCGCGTGCGGCGGCAAAGATCGGGGCGCCGATCGGACCCTTGAAATCGAGTCCGGGGTGGAAATCCGCACCGCCGGTAAAGGGATCGGCGCGATAACCGAAGCCCGACGAGATATATTCGAGGCTGGCGGGCAGGACCTGCGGCAGCGATGCCACCGAGCGTTCGAGCGCATCCATCCTGGCGAGGCTGAGGCCAAGGCGTTCGAAGCGCGGATCGATCGAACCGTCGGCCGAGGTCATCAGCCGAATCAGCGGCCCGCCCTGGGCGGACCTGTCGTCGAGATTGGCCAATACCGCGCGCGGATTGAGCCCCAGCCGGGCGAGCTTCTGTTCGGCTGCGGCGGAACGGCGATCGGCCATGCGGGTCAGGGCTTCGACCAGGCGCAGCTGGCGCGCTTCGATCCGGGCCAGAGAAGCCGCCTCGGGCAGGACCAGGCTGACCTTGTCGACCGTCTTGGCGGCTTCGCTCGAACTGTCGGAAACGGTTTCTCCGGCGCGCACATCTGCGGGCAGATCGCCGAGGTGCGCCTTGTACATCTGTTCGATGAAGTCCTGTCGGCGCTGCAAATCGTCGGTGACCTTGCCAAGATCGTCGCGATAGGCGGATACGCGGCTTTCCGCGGTCGAAACCTTGGCCTCGCGATCGAGCAGCGAGAGGCGGTCACGAGCCGAAAGGTAGCTGGATACCGCCATCGCGGTCATGCTCAGCACCCAGGCAAGCAGCAGCGCAGCAACGATGCCGGCTGCGGTCATCTGGACGCGCGAGCTTACCTTGATAAAGCGGACCTGCCCTTCGGAACGCATGAAAAATTCGCGATCCGGGAACCAGCTCCGCAAGCGCGCCATCGCCGCGCCAACGGCCAATTTTTGCAAGACGACCCCGAGTCCTTTTGCCCTTGATAGAGCGCGCGGCTAGCAGCTTGGGGCGGCCTAAGCGAATCCTCGGAGAGCAAGAGTCGTTGAATCGAAGGAGTCGCGCGACGAATCGTTTTCAGTGCTGACAATCGTTTAAGCAGGAAACAGCCCGGTTGCGCCCTCGGCGGTGACATTTGCTCCACGCAGTGCTAGCGCGCGCCGGTCATGACCGTGCAAACTGCCATCCCAGCCGCGACCATCGCCGAAGCGCCCGAAGCGCTGGTCGAACGTCTTGCCCGCGCGGGCCGCAGCGCGCAGCGCGTGCTCGCCCGGCTCGCTGCGCCGGCCAAGGCCGCCGCGCTGCACGCCGCCGCCGACTGCCTGCGCAAGGCCGAGCCGCAGATTCTGGAGGCCAATGCGCAGGACCTCGCGGCAGGTGAGGCGAATGGCCTGACCGGCGCCCTGCTCGACCGGCTGCGGCTCGATCCCGCGCGCCTTGCCGGGATTGCCGATGCGGTCGATCAGGTGGCCGATCTGCCCGATCCCGTCGGCGAGGTGATCGACACCAGCACCCGCCCCAACGGACTGGTGCTAAGCCGGATCCGCATTCCCATCGGGCTGATCGGGATCATCTATGAAAGCCGCCCCAACGTGACCGCCGATGCGGCCGCGCTGTGCGTGCGATCGGGCAATGCGGTGCTGCTGCGGGGGGGGAGCGAAGCGGTTCATTCCAACCGTGCGATCCATGCTGCCATCGTCGAAGGCCTTGTTTCAAAAGGTATTCCTGCCGAAGTCGTGCAACTGATGCCGACCCAGGACCGCGCCGCCGTGGGCGCGATGCTGACCGCGGCGGGACTGATCGACATGATCGTGCCGCGCGGGGGCAAGAGCCTGGTCGCGCGTGTGCAGGCCGATGCCCGGGTGCCGGTGCTCGCCCACCTCGACGGGATCTGCCACACCTACATCCATTCCGCCGCCGATCCGGCCAAGGCGCGCGCGCTGGCGCTCAATGCCAAGATGCGCCGCACCGGGATCTGCGGCTCGATGGAAACGCTGCTGCTCGATGCGCAGTTCCCGGCTGCCCAGGCGGTGGTGGCCGACCTGCTGGATGCGGGCTGCGAGCTGCGCGGCGATGCCCGCGCCTGCGCGCTCGATTCGCGGATCGTGTCGGCCAGCGCCGAGGACTGGGACACCGAATACCTCGATGCGATTCTCTCGGTCGCGGTGGTCGACGGGCTGGATGCCGCGCTGGACCACATCGCGCGCCATTCCTCGCACCATACCGATGCGATCGTCAGTGAAGACGCAGCGACGGTCGAGCGCTTCCTTGCCGAGGTCGACAGCGCGATCGTGATGGCCAATGCCAGCACCCAGTTTGCCGATGGCGGCGAATTCGGGCTTGGCGCGGAGATCGGCATTGCTACCGGGCGGCTCCATGCGCGCGGGCCCGTGGCGCTCGAAGGGCTCACCACCTACAAGTGGCAGGTGCGTGGCGCCGGGCAGGTCCGACCCTGACACACGCCGGGCTCCGCATCGGCCTTTTGGGTGGGAGCTTCAATCCCGCGCACGGCGGGCACCGCCGGATCAGCCTGTTTGCCCGTCAGGCGCTCGGCCTCGATGAAGTCTGGTGGCTGGTCTCGCCCGGCAATCCGCTCAAGCCCAAAGCCGGGATGGCGCCGCTCGCCGCGCGGTTCGCCTCGGCCCGCCGCCAGGCCCGCCGTGCCCCGATCCGCCCGACCGTGATCGAGCGGGACCTGGGCACCCGCTACACCGTCGATACCCTGCGCGCGCTGCGGCGGCGCTATCCAAAGGTGCGGTTTATCTGGCTGATGGGCAGCGACAATCTGGCCCAGTTTGACCAGTGGCGCGACTGGCGCGGCATCGCCCGCGCCATGCCGATTGCGGTTATCGCGCGTCCGGGCTATGATGGCGCTGCCTTAGCGAGCCCCGCGATGGCCTGGCTCGGTCGTTTCCGGCGACCGAAAACCAGTTTGCAACACCGGGCAGGATGGAGCGCACCCGCGCTGATACATTTGCGTTTCGATCCCGATCCGCGTTCG
>NZ_JAYSBK010000078.1:0-14770 GCF_041915465.1 Novosphingobium sp.
GCGCGGAACGGAACAACCAGAAGAGCGCGGCAATGCCCAGCATGGCGATCGCCAGCCACATATAGGCCTGGCCGATCACCGCGCCTTCCGCGACGCGATAGGCCTGGAGCTGATCGGGCGAGGCGGTGGCCGCGTCGATCGTCTCGGATTTGCCGAGCAACAATTGAGCACCGCCATAGACCATCAGCGTCACGCCGACCGAGTTGAACGCCTGGGCAAAGGTCAGCCGGCTATGCGAGGTTTCGACCGGGCCAAGCGTGGTCACGACCGGATTCATCGCCACCTGCAGCACGGTAATCCCCGCGCCGATGAAGAACAGGCAGGCCAGGAAGCCCGGATAGGACGCCGCCGCCGAAGCCGGCACGAACAGCGCCGCCGCCGCTGCGACCATGATGAAGCCCAGCACGAAAGTGCGGATATAGCCCAGCCGGGCCATCACGATCCCGGCCGGAATCGAACAGGCGGCGTAAGCGATGAAGAAGGCCATCTGCACCAGGTTGGCCTCGGCATGGCTCAATTGGAACATCGGCTTGAACTTGCCGACCAGCAGGTCGTTGATGTTGGTCACCCCGCCAAGGATGAAGAATACCGCGAAGACCAGCAGCAGCACCGTGCGCGTGCTGCCGTCCGATTTTCCGCTGGCGGTTGCCGTCGCACCCGTGATTGGCGCTGCCATTCCTGTTTCCCCTTCCCATGGTTTGCCCGTCCCCCGGGCACCCGTTTTGCTGTCGGCAAGTCATGGCGCGCCGCGCCGGCTTGTCCAGTGACATACGTATGCCAATCCGCAGGCAATTGGAAGCGCTTCCATCAGTTTCCGCTTGCAGCTCACTGGTCGGCGCGGACCACCCCTGTTAGGGGTAGGCAGGCAAGCGAGGGAGATGAGAATGGCCGGGGTGTGGTTTGACGAACTGGAAGTGGGGCAGCGCTTCGATCACGCGATCCGGCGGACGGTGACCGAAACCGACAACGTGCTGTTCACGACCATGACCCACAACCCCGCCCAATTGCACCTCGACGCCGAATACATGAAGGGCAGCGACTATGGGCAGGTGCTGGTCAATTCGTGTTTCACGCTGGGGCTGATGGTGGGGATCAGCGTTGGTGACACCACCCTGGGCACGGCGGTCGCCAATCTCGGTTGGGACGAAGTGCGGTTTCCCAAGCCCGTGTTCGTCGGCGATACGCTTAACATCGTGACCGAAGTGCTGGAACTGCGCGCGTCGAAATCGCGCCCCGATGCCGGGATCGTCACCTTCCTGCACCAGGCCTACAACCAGCGCGGAGAGCTGGTCGCCAGCTGCAAGCGTTCGGGCCTGCAACGCAAGAAGCCGTCAACCTGATTGCAAAGGACGATTGCCAATCTTAATCGTTCGGTTAAACCGGTCGCGATCAAGGGAGAGAATCGTTCATGTCGATCCTATATGACGAAGGCCAGCAGGCCATTGCTACTGAATCGCGCCGCGTCCTCGACGCGCGCACCTCCAAGGACCGTCTGCTCAAGCTGCTTGAGCAGGTCGGCGAATTCGATCAACCGTTCTGGGATACCGCGGTCGAGCAAGGCTGGACCGCGCTCGCGATCCCGGAAGAGCACGGCGGCCTGGGCCTGAACCTGACCGAGCTGGGCCTGGTGGCGCTTGCG
This sequence comes from Novosphingobium sp., assembly GCF_041915465.1. Lineage (GTDB taxonomy): Bacteria > Pseudomonadota > Alphaproteobacteria > Sphingomonadales > Sphingomonadaceae > Novosphingobium. The sequence goes on from NZ_JAYSBK010000078.1 coordinate 1,640, forward strand.
ACCGGCGCGGCGACGGCTGGCGCGCCGTTCCTGACCTTCGGTTACGGCGCGGCCCGCGCGCTGATCGATGGCGGTGACGCTGCCGCTGCTGCGGAATGGCTGCCCAAGCTGGCTGCCGGTGAAGCGCTTGGCACCGTGGCCTTTGCCGAAGGCAACAGCCCGCTTCCTGCCAATCCGTCGGTCACCTTTGCCGATGGCAAGCTCAATGGCACCAAGCCGGCGGTCCCCGGTGCGCTCAAGGCCGATATCGCGGCCGTCTGGGCCAGCCAGGGCGGCAAGCCCGTGCTGGTGCTGGCGCAGCTTGCGGGTGCCAGCCTCAAGGCCGTGAACAGCTATGACAACTCGCGCCTCTATGCCGATGTGACTTTTGCCGGCACCCCGGCGACGGTCCTTGCCGAAGGCGATGCGGCCCATGCGCTGGCGCTGGATATCCTCGCCCGGATGGCGGTGGTCACCGCGCACGAACAGGTCGGCGGCAGCGAAGCCCTGCTTCACACCGCGCGCGACTATGCCGTGACCCGCAAGGCGTTCGGCCAGCAGATCGGCGCGTTCCAGTCGATCAAGCACCGCATCGCGGAAATGTACGGGCTGGTCGAAATCGCCCGTGCCAACTGCATCCACGCCGCCGCCAGCGAAGGGCAGGACAATTTCCTGCTTGCCGCCGCCGACGCGCGGATCGCCGCGACCGATGGCTATGACACCTGCTCGCGCGATTGCGTGCAGATCCATGGCGGGATCGGGGTAACCTGGGAAATGGGTCTCCACCTTCACATGCGCCGTGCGCGCAGCCTCGCCGTTGAAACCGGCAACCTCTATTTCTGGGAAGACCTGCTGGTCGGCCAGCTTGCGGGAGAAGCAGCATGAGCGATCTTGAAGCCTATCGCCTGAAGGCGCGCGCTTTCCTTGAATCGATGGCGCCCAAGTATGCCCGCGAGGCCCGCATCGGCAACACGGTCGAGCAGGATCTGGCGCTCGGCCGTGAATACATGGCTGCGCGGTTCGATGCCGGGTTCGCCGGGATCAACTGGCCGACTGAGATGTGGGGCCAGGGCCTGTCGCACCTCCACAAGATCACCTTCGATGCCGAGGAAATGCAGTTCGGCATGCCGAACGTGTTCTTCGGCATCTCGCTCGGCATGCCCGTGCCGATCCTGATGCATTACTGCGAAGACCGCGAATTCGTGAAGGAACGCGTCCGCAAGGCGCTGCGCGGTGAGGAAATCTGGTGCCAGCTGTTCTCCGAACCGGCTGGCGGTTCGGACCTTGCCGGCCTGCGCACCCGGGTTGAGCCCGATGGCAACGGCTGGAAGATGAACGGCCAGAAGATCTGGACCTCGTGGGCGCAGTATTGCGACTACGGCGTGATCGTCACCCGTTCGGATCCGACGGTCGAAAAGCACAAGGGCCTGACCTATTTCTGGCTCGACATGAAGGCCAAGGGCGTCGACGTGCGCCCGATCAAGCTTGCGGGCGGCGACAGCCACGTCAACGAAGTGTTCTTCGACGATGTGCGCCTTGAAGATTCGCAGCGCCTCGGCGCGGTGGGCGGCGGTTTCGGCGTGGCGCTGCACACGCTGATGATCGAACGCTACATCGCCACCGACAGCGGCGGCTTCGGTCCGCACCTTGACGAATTCGTCAAGCTGGCCCGCGATGTCGAAGTGAACGGCACCCCTGCGCTCAAGGATGCCCGCGTGCGCAGCGCCATCGCGCGCAACCACGCGATGCGTGCCGGGCTCGATTCGATCACCAAGCGCGCCTTCCTGATGATGCAGGCCGGGATGCAGCCGGGGCCGGAAGGTTCGCTGCAAAAGCTGGTCGCGGTGCGCAGCCGTCAGAAGCTGTCGGAACTGGCGATGGACCTCAAGGGCAACGAAGGCTTAGCGTTTGACGAACACGCCTTCGTGAAGACCGACTGGGGCACCAGCTGGCTCAACGCGCCGACTGGCCGCATCGCGGGTGGATCGGACGAAGTGCTGCTCAACACCATCGCCGAAAAGATCCTCGGCCTGCCGCAGGATCACCGGCCGGACAAGGGCGTGCCCTTCAACCAGATCCCGGCCTGATCGGTCAGGGATCTGGCCCTGCCGGATGGCGGGGCAGGTGAATCAATGCAATCCGGGGTTGCCTTGGCCGCCCCGGATTGCTTTTGCGCTTGGGCAATAATTGACGGGTAGTGAGTTTTATGACCGAAGCTGAGGAAATCACCGAAATCCGCCGCGCCGTGCAGGCGCTCTGTGCGGAATTTCCGGGCGAATACTGGCGCGACAAGGACCGCGACCGGGCCTATCCGGGCGAATTCGTCGATGCGCTGACCCGTTCGGGCTTCCTTGCCGCGCTGATCCCCGAAACCTACGGCGGCTCGGGCCTCAAGCTCGATGCGGCGGCGGTGATCATGGAAGAAATTCAGGCCGCCGGTTGCAATGGCGCCAGCGCCCACGCGCAGATGTATATCATGAACACCCTGCTGCGTTACGGCAGCGAGGAGCAGAAGGCGAAGTACCTGCCCGGCATCGCCAGCGGCGAACTGCGCCTGCAAGCCTTCGGCGTGTCGGAGCCGACCAGCGGCACCGATACCCTGTCCCTGCGCACCGTCGCGGTGAAGGACGGCGATCATTACGTGGTCAACGGCCAGAAGATCTGGACCAGCCGCGCCGAATATTCCGACCTCATGCTGCTGCTTGCCCGCACCACCCCGCGTGAGGAGGTGAAGAGCAAGACCGAAGGGCTTTCGATCTTCCTGGTCGATATGCGCGAGGTTGTGGGGAACGGCATGACGATCAAGCCGATCCGCACGATGATGAACCATTCGACAACCGAAGTGTTCTTCGACGACATGCGCATCCCCGCCTCCGCCCTGATCGGCGAGGAAGGGAAGGGCTTCCGCTATATCCTGTCGGGCATGAACGCCGAACGCATCCTGATCGCGGCGGAATGCGTTGGCGATGCCAAGTGGTTCATCCAGAAGGCCACCGACTATGCCAAGGAACGCGGCGTGTTTGGCCGACCCATCGGCCAGAACCAGGGCGTGCAGTTCCCGATCGCGCGCTGCTATGCGCAAATGCGCGCGGCAGAGCTGATGGTTCATCATGCGGCTGCGGTTTACGACGCGGGCGGCAATCCCGGCGAGGAGGCCAACATGGCCAAGATGCTCGCCTCGGAAGCCAGCTGGGCCGCCGCCGACATGTGCGTGCAGACCCACGGCGGCTTCGGCTTTGCCGAGGAATACGACGTGGAGCGCAAGTTCCGCGAAGCGCGGCTCTATACCGTCGCGCCAATCAGCACCAACCTGATCCTGAGCTATCTGGCCGAACACGTGCTGGGCCTGCCGCGTTCCTATTGAGCGCGGCGAGGGCCCACCCCGCTGCGACTAACCGGGCCTGATGGCCCGGCAAGTCTTGCTCCCCTCCCGCTTGCGCGAGGGGTTGCCATCACACTCTCCCCTCTCGCAAGCGGGAGGGGTTGGGGGTGGGTTCTACCCGATCTTGGGCAGCAGGCTGTCCACCGCGACCTTGGCGTCGCCATAGAACATCCGGGTGTTGTCCTTGTAGAACAGCGGGTTTTCGATGCCGGAGTAGCCGGTGCCTTGCCCGCGCTTCGATACGAACACCTGCTTGGCCTTCCACACTTCCAGCACCGGCATCCCGGCGATGGGCGAGTTCGGATCGTCCTGCGCGGCCGGGTTCACGATGTCGTTCGAACCGATCACGATCACCACGTCGGTCGAAGGGAAGTCCTCGTTGATCTCGTCCATTTCGAGGACGATGTCGTAAGGCACCTTCGCTTCGGCCAGCAGCACGTTCATGTGGCCCGGCAGGCGGCCCGCCACCGGGTGGATCGCAAAACGCACTTCCTTGCCGGCCGCGCGCAGCTTGCGGGTCAGTTCCGAAACCGACTGCTGCGCCTGGGCGACGGCCATGCCGTAGCCGGGGACGATGATCACGCTGTCGGCATCGCTGAGGGCTGCCGCCACGCCATCGGCGTCGATGGCGATCTGCTCGCCCTCGATTTCCGCCGCAGGCCCGGTCACGGTGCCAAAGCCGCCGAGGATCACCGAGACGAACGAGCGGTTCATGGCCTTGCACATGATGTACGACAGGATCGCGCCCGACGAGCCGACCAGCGCGCCGGTAACGATCAAAAGGTCGTTGCCAAGCGTGAAGCCGATCGCCGCCGCAGCCCAGCCCGAGTACGAGTTGAGCATCGAGACGACCACCGGCATATCCGCGCCGCCGATCCCCATGACGAGGTGGAAGCCGATGAACAGCGCAAGGCCGGTCATCGCGTAGAGCGCGATCAGTTCGCGCCCTTCAAGGCCGATCTCGCCCACGAACATCACCAGCAGCACCAGCGAGCCAATCGCGGCCGCAGCGTTGAGCAGGTGCCCGCCCGGCAGCTTCTTGGCCTTGCCATCGAGCTTGCCCGCAAGCTTGCCGAAGGCGACGATCGAGCCGGTGAAAGTCACCGCGCCGATGAAGATGCCGAGGAATTCCTCGACCTTCAGGATCGCGATTTCGACGTCGGTCTTGTGCGCGAGGACGCCAGCAAAGCCGGTCAGCGCATCGCGCCCGGCCTGGTCGAGCGACTTGACCGTTTCGAGCTCAAAGTGCGCATTGAACCCGATCAGCACGGCGGCAAGGCCGACGAAGCTGTGCAGGGCGGCGACAAGTTGGGGCATTTCAGTCATCTGGACGCGCATTGCGACGACCCAGCCGATCACGGCGGCGATGGCGAACATCCCCGCCACCAGCGGCAGGTTACCCGCGCCGGGGCCGAACACCGTGGCGCCGACTGCCAGCGCCATCCCGGCAATGCCGTACCACACGGCGCGCTTGGCGCTTTCCTGGTTCGACAGGCCGCCAAGCGAAAGAATGAACAGGATCGCGGCAGAGATGTAGGCCGCGGAAACCACTCCGATATCAAGCATGGTCCGTGCCTCCCCTTACGACCGCTGGAACATGGCGAGCATGCGCCGTGTGACGAGGAAGCCCCCGACGATGTTGATCGAGGCGATCAGCACAGAGATCGCGGCGAGGATCACGACCAGCCCACTGCTCGACCCGATCTGCAGCAAGGCCCCCAGCACGACGATGCCGGAAATCGCGTTGGTCACCGCCATCAGCGGCGTGTGCAGCGCGTGGCTGACGTTCCAGATCACCTGGAAGCCGACGAAGCAGGCCAGCGCAAAGACGATGAAGTGCGCCATGAAGCTGGCGGGCGCCACCGCGCCGACCAGCAGCAACAGCGCCGTGCCCACTGCCAGCAGCGTGACCTGCGATTTGGTCTGCGCCTTGAAAGCGGCCACTTCGGCGGCGCGCTTTTCCTCTGGCGTCAGTTCCTTGGGCTTGTCCTTGGGCTTTTGCGCGGCGATCGCCTGGATCTTGGGCGGCGGCGGCGGGAAGGTGATGGCACCTTCGAAAGCCACGGTCGCGCCGCGGATCACGTCGTCTTCCATGTTGTGGACCAGCACCCCGTCCTTGCCGGGCGTGAGGTCCGACAGCATGTGGCGGATGTTGGTCGAATAGAGCGAGCTGGCCTGCGAGGCCATGCGGCTCGGGAAGTCGGTGTAGCCGACGATCGTCACGCCATTGTCGCTGACGATCTTTTCGTCGGCCTTGGTCAGTTCGCAGTTGCCGCCGCGTTCGGCGGCGAGGTCCACGATCACCGAGCCGGGCTTCATCATGGCGACCATGTCCGCCGTCCAGAGCACCGGGGCATCGCGGCCCGGGATCAGCGCGGTGGAAATGACGATGTCGACCGAGGGGGCCAGTTCGCGGAACTTCTTGAGCTGGGCTTCGCGGAATTCCGGGCTGGAAGGCGCGGCATAACCGCCCGTCGCAGCGCCGTCCTGCTGTTCCCCGGCAAAGTCGAGATAAACGAACTCGGCGCCCATCGATTCGATCTGCTCGGCCACTTCCGGCCGCACGTCGAAGGCGAGGGTAATTGCACCGAGCGAGGTCGCCGCGCCGATCGCGGCAAGGCCCGCCACGCCCGCGCCGATCACCAGCACCTTGGCCGGGGGCACCTTGCCCGCCGCGGTCACCTGGCCCGTAAAGAACCGACCGAAGTTTGCGCCCGCTTCGATCACCGCGCGGTAACCGGCGATGTTGGCCATCGAGGACAGCGCGTCCATCTTCTGCGCACGGCTGATGCGCGGCACCATATCCATCGCGATCACGTTGGCGCCGGTCGCCTTGGCGGCTTCCAGTTCGGCTGCGCGCTGGCCGGGATAGAAGAACGAGATGAGCGTCTTGCCCGCTTTCAGCAGCGCCACTTCACCCGGTTCGGGCGGGCGCACCTTGGCGATGACATCGGCCGCGTCCCACAGTGCGGCAGCGCTTGGCACGACCTCCACCCCGGCGGCGCGATAGGCATCGTCGGAAAAGCCGGCGAGGCTGCCCGCTCCGCTTTCGACGAGGCATGAATGACCGAGCTTCTGCAGTTGTATCGCACTATCGGGCGTCAGCGCGACGCGCGCTTCCCCGCCCATGATTTCCTTCGGTGCACCGACCTTCACGTCTTGCCCCCCTCTGTTCACCCAAAACCCGCAAAAGTGCGGTTTGCCGGGCCATTTCTGCCGGCTGCCGGGGGGTGTAGCTTGCCCCGTGCGGCAGGCAAAGCGCAAGTTCCGCAATCTTGCGGTATTTATTGGAGGAGCGCTATTCTTTGGGCGCTTCAATCGGCGACAGGCGGCCGAGCGCGCCATTCGCCCAGCCCAGAATGTCCTCGCTCCCGGTCGACATCAGGTCGTAAACCTCTCCGATCAGCAGATCGTGCGTGCCATAGGGCAGTCGCTCGCGAATTTCACAGAACATGTTGGCGGGGCAGCCTTCGATATACCAGACCTGTCCGTGGCGAACCCAGTCCGGCTGGGTGAAGCGCAGATCGCGAGCCTCGGGCCGGGCGAAGGGCGCCATGTGCGCCTGCCGGGCGGAATCGAGCAGGTTGATGCAGAACCGGCCCGAGCGGACGATCGCATCGTGGCTGGCGCCCGCGCGGTTGATCGCGATCGCCATCGAGCAGGGTTCAAGGCTGACCGGCATAATCGCCGACATGGCCAGACCGACAGGATCGCCGCTTTCCGGAGCGAAGCTGGAGACAATCCCGACCGGCGCGGGCAGATGGCGCAGCACCTGCTTGAGCCGCGCGTCGAGCGCCTGGTCTGGAGGGATTGCCGGGGTGCCGGTCGCAGTGGGATCAGTCAAGGTGGGGTCATCCTGTAAATGTCAATTTACTTGTCATTATTGACTGAGGTCCGAGAAGGCAATCTGCCTCCTAAAGGCGCTCTGCAATGACGCCCGAGGCGAGCAATTGTTCGATATCGGCTGCCGCAAGGCCCAGGACCTCCTCGAGTACGGCGCGCGTATCCTGTCCGGAACGCGGCGGGGCCTGGCGATAATTGGGCGGCGTTTTCGAGAACTGACCCGGAAAGCCAAGGAAGCGAACCGGCGTGCCGTCATCGCGCGCGATTTCGCGCACCAGGCCGCGCGCCGCGATCTGGGGCATGGCGAGCGCCTGCGGGATGGTGTTGACCTTGCCGGCAGGGAGCTTGGCCCCGTCCATCGCCGCGATCAGTTCGTCCGAGTTCCAGCGGGCGATCACGGGGCGGATGATGGCGAGCAGCGCATCGCGGTCGATGCTGCGGCTCGACGTGCTGGCAAAGCGTGGATCGTCGGCCAGTTCGCCAAGACCCAACACGCCGCAAAACGAGCGGAACTGACGGTCATTGCCTAGCGCGACCAGAATGTCGCCATCTGCGCAGGCGAAATCCTGATAGGGGACCATGACCGGCTGCTGGTTGCCCATCCGGCGCGGGATCACCCCACCGTTGAGATAGCTGGAGGCCTGGTTGGCGAGCAGCGCCACCTGCGTATCGAGCAGGGCCATGTCGATGTGCTGGCCCTCGCCGGTGGCGTTGCGGTGATTAAGCGCGGCGAGGATCGAAATGACCGCATAGAGCCCGGTCGAAAGATCGGCGGTGGGGGTGCCAACCTTGATCGGTCCGGCGCCGGGCGCGCCGTCGGGCTGGCCGGTGATGCTCATCAGCCCGCTCATCCCCTGGATCAGGAAGTCGTAGCCGCCCTTGTCCTTGTCTGGCCCGGTCTGGCCGAAACCGGTGACCGAGCAATAGATCAGGTCGGGCTTGATCTTGCTGAGCGAGGGGTAATCGAGACCGTACTTGGCGAGGCCACCGACGCGGAAATTCTCCACCACGATGTCGGCCTGCGCGGCAAGGCGGCGGATCAGGTCCGCGCCCCTGGGGTCGGCCAGATTGACCGCGACCGAGCGCTTGTTGCGGTTGGCGCAGAGGTAATAGGCCGAATCGCGCGAGCCATCTTCAAGGAAGGGCGGGCCCCAGCGGCGGGTATCGTCGCCTTGTCCGGGCTGCTCGATCTTGATCACTTCCGCGCCGAGATCGCCCAGCATCTGCGCGCACCACGGACCAGCCAGCACGCGGCTGAGGTCGAGCACCTTGATCCCGGCAAGTGGGCCGGTGGGGGCGGGGGTGGGTTCGGACATGGACGGAGGCACCTTGGGCAAGCAGGAGAAAGTCTCTTCCTGCTATGCCGGGTGCCGCCGCCCTGCCAAGGCTTTTTCGCCGATGCTGCCCGATCAGTTAACCTGCCGGTCCTTGCCTTCCCAATAGGGCGCGCGCAGTTCGCGGCGCAGGATCTTGCCCGAGGCGTTGCGCGGCAGGGCATCGATCACATCGACGCTGCGCGGGGCCTTGAACGCGGCGATGCGTTCGCGGGCCCAGTCGATCACGCTTTGGGGATCGATGGTGTGGCCGGGCTTTGGCACGCATACGGCCTTGACCGTTTCGCCCCACTTTTCGTCCGGCACGCCGATCACGGCGACTTCGGCCACGTCGGGATGGCCGAAGATCGCGCTTTCGACCTGCGCGGGATAGACGTTCTCGCCGCCCGAAATGATCATGTCCTTGATCCGGTCATGCATATAGACATAGCCGTCTTCATCGACGTAGCCCGCGTCACCGGTGGCGATCCAGCCGTCGTCGCTCAGCGTCTTGGCGGTGGCTTCGGGCAGCTTCCAGTAGCCCAGCATGTTGTTGGCCGAGCGGGTCTGGATCTCGCCGATTTCACCGACCGGCACTTCCGCGCCGTTTTCATCCACGATCCGCACTTCCACTCCGGGCAGTGGCTTGCCGGCCGAGCGCATCCGCTGGTTGCCTTCGACCGAGTGGTCCTCGGGCGGGAGGATGCAGACGGTCCCGGTGGTCTCGGTCATGCCGTAGGCCTGGACGAATTCGGCATCGAACATCGCGATGCACTGGCGCAGCAGTTCGAGCGGGATCGGCGATGCGCCGTAGAGGATGTATTTCAGGCGGCTGTATTCGATGCTGGCGCAGTCCGGATGGTTGAGCAACATCTGCAGCGCGGCGGGGACGATGAAGAAGCGGGTGACGCCCTTCTGCTCGACCGCGTCGAACACCGCGCGCGGCTCGAACTCGGCCAGCACGATCCCCGGCAGGCCCGCGCCCAGCGCCATCACCCCAAGCCCGGTGCCGCCGATGTGCGCACAGGGCATGGCGATCAGGATCGCCTCGTCGTCGGTCATCGTCTGATAGGGAATGTCCATGCCCAGCGCCGCCTTGCGCAGCTTGAACAGGTTGTTGTTCGAAAGCACCGCCCCCTTGGGGTTGCCTGTGGTGCCCGAGGTGTAGAGCTGCAGCACGGCCTCGTCCGGCCCGGCAGGATCGAACGGTGCGGGCTGGCTCGCCTCGGCCCAGCTGCGCGCCTCGTCTGCGGTAAAGCAGCGCTTCACGCCGGGCACGGCGGCAAAGGTTTCGGCCATGCCATCGAACCCGTCGCCCAGGAATACGGCCTTGGCCTCGGCGTTTTCGGCGATCCACGCGGCTTCAGCCGGGGCCAGGCGCCAGCCGATCGGCACCATGACCACGCCCGCACGCCCCGCGGCGAGGAACAACGCGAAGTAGAGCACGCTGTTCTTGCCGAACCAGGCCACGCGGTCGCCCTTGGTGATCCCCATTGCCGCAAGACCGCCGACGATCTGCTGGGTCAGGGCATCGAACTGGGCGTGAGTCAGGCAGGCATCGGGGCCGTCGAAGGCAATGCGATCGGGGCGGTCTTCGGCCCAGAAGCGGATGTACTGATCGATCGTGAACAGGTGCGCGGTGCGCTCGGCCGTGGTGGGGGTGGCCGTGGTGGGGGCGGTGGTCGTCGAAACTTCGGGCATTTGCCTGATTGCATCCTCTTCTCTTGCGCGGCTTAGTTACGCGCTTTCAGCAGTTCGGCCTGCCGCTGGGGGCTAAGCCATGAAAAGTTGCCCGGCAGGCCAAGCCGTTCGGCGGCCTGCCATGCGGGTGAAGTGCGATCCTGATGCCGGTCGGCGAGGCGGCCCGCCACCTTGAGCGCGATCCGGTCGAACAGGGTGAGGTTCCATTCGGCGCCGAGTTCAAGCCGTTCGCGCACCACCGGCGGCAGGATTGCCACCGCCGCGCGGGCCAGCGCCCGGTGCAGGAAGCGCGGGATCGTCGGTGCCGCCTTGCCCGAGGCGATGATGTCGAGGAATTCAAGGTTGATCGGGTGCGGTTCGAACTCGGGCAGGAGTTCTTCCATCATCGCGTAGAACTCGGCTTCCGAAGCTGCGGAACGCGTCACGCCGTAAAGCTCGCCCACGGCCTTGCCCTCGGCAAAGAAGCGTTGCTGGTCGGCGGGGGAAAGCGGGCGCACGAAGTTGTGGTAAGCCTTCATGAAGCCGAACGCGGCGGTCGCGTGGACCCAGTTCAGCAGCACCGGTTCCAGCGCGCGGTAGCTTTTGCCGCCGGGCGTTTCGCCCGAAACCTTGGCGTGCATCCGGGTTACCCCGGCGATCACCTTGCGCGCCATCGAGGCCGGGCCATAGACCCCGACCATCGCCGCAACGCCGGTGCGGCGCGAGCGGCCGATCGGGTCAACCGGGTAGATCGAGTGGTCCCATACCCCGCTGCGGATCCGCGCGTCGGCAAATTCGAGCAGCACCGCCGCAACGCCGCCTACACCCATTGCGATGGGGTTGCGGAATACCCGCCACTGCACCGAATCCGGCGCCAGCAGCGCCGCTTCGCCCGCCGGATTGCGGTAGTCGATCACCCATTCCTTGGCCGCACTCTTGGCCGTGTTCGGGGCGCCATCATCGGGCTCGGGATCATGCAGGGCCATGGCTCTCTCAATTCTTCCTATCACGTGATATACGCAGGCTTATCAATTGATAGGTTCCCCCGCAACCGACATTGCTGCTATGCGGTCGAAATGGTTTCGGCTTACGTTCCCGCTCTGGCCGCAAAGGGCAACGAAACGACTGCCCAGCGAATTCTGCTGGCAGGGATGCGCTGTTTCGCGCGCGAGGGATTCGCAGGGGCGACGACCCGGATGATCGCGGCCGAGGCCGAGGTGACCTTGCCGGTCATCGCCTATTACTTCGGCAACAAGGACGGCTTGCACCGCGCCTGCGCCAAGGAAATCGTCGAGCAGCATCGGCGGCTGCTGCTGCCGCTGGTGGCTGAAGCGCGGCATGTGGCCGATGCAGGTTCGCTTGACCGGACGGAAGCGCGCATCTGGCTCGAACGGATCATCGATGCACTGGTTAAGGCGATCACCGCCGATGCCGAGCAGCGCCTGTCGACCGATTTCGTCCTGCGTGAAATGAGCGAGCAGGGTCCGGGCTATGCCCTGCTGTTCGAGGAACTTTGGCGCCCGGGAATCGGCCTCGTCGCCGATCTGCTGGCAATCGCGCGCGGCCGTGCCCGCAGCGGCGAGGAGGATCGGACCGCCGCGCTCATGCTGATCGCGGCGCTGTCTGCCTTTACCCGCGAAGAACCGATCTCGCTGGCCTTCCTTGGCTGGGAGGCGCTCAACGATGAACGCCGTGCGCTGGTCTCGCAGGCGGCGCGGGGCTTGCTGGCCGGTCTGCTGGACAATTGATGGCAATGCCGCTTGCACCCCCTCCTGCCCCCTCTTGCACCTTGTCACGAGTCTAGTTATCAGGACTGATAATATATCGACGCCGAGGGAATGCAATGGACCTGAACTGGAGCCCTGAAGACTTGGCTTTCGCAGCCGAAGCGCGCGCCTTTTTCGAGCGCGAGCTGACCCCGGAACTGCGCGCTGCGGGGCAGCTGATGACCAGCGTCTACGGCGATCACGATCTGGGCATGGAATGGCAGGCCAAGCTTCATGCGCAGGGGTGGGCCGCACCCAACTGGCAGGTCGAACACGGCGGGCAGGACTGGACCGATACCCAGCACTACCTGTTCGAGCGCGAGCGGATTCTGGCTGGTGCGCCGCCGGTTTCGCCGATGGGCATCCACATGGTTGCCTATGTCATCCAGGCCTTCGGCACGCCTGAGCAAAAGGCGTGGTTCCTGCCGCGCATTCTGACCGGCGAGGTGTTCTTCTGCCAGGGTTACAGCGAGCCACAGTCGGGTTCCGACCTAGCCTCGCTGCAAATGTCGGCGGTGAGCGACGGTGACGACTTCGTGCTCAACGGTTCGAAGATCTGGACGACGCACGCCCAGGAAGCGAACTGCATCTTCTGCCTGGTGCGCACCACCAAGGGGCTGCGCCAGCAGCAGGGGATCACCTTCCTGCTGGTCGACATGACCACGCCGGGGGTCCAGGTTCGCCCCTTGGTGATGACCTCGGGCGAAACGGTGCAGAACCAGGTCTTCTTCACCGACGTGCGCGTGCCCAAGGCCAACGTGATCGGCGCCATCGACGATGGCTGGACGGTCGCCAAGTACCTGCTGGAATTCGAGCGCGGCGGGCGCGGCTATGCCGCCGGGCTCAAGGTGCGCGCGGAAAAGCTGGCCGAACAGGCCCGCGCCACGCCGAGCGGCGATGGCACCCTGATGGAGGATACGTCCTTCGCCAATCGCCTGGCGCGCGCGATGATGAAGATCGACGTGCTCGAAGTGCTCGAATTCAAGTTGTTGACCAGCGCCAATGCCGATGGCTCGGTCGGCGCGCTGTCTTCGATGATGAAGATCCTTGGCACCGAACTGGCCCAGGAAATGACCGAACTGGCCTATCGTGCGGCAGGGACGGTCGGCACGATCTATCAGCCCCATGCCACCCGGCCCGGCGCGGAAGTGCACAATTACACGCCGCC
>NZ_JAYSBK010000079.1:0-14687 GCF_041915465.1 Novosphingobium sp.
ACATGGCCCAGCAGGAGGCCGAACACCGCCGCAAGTTCGACGCATTGCTGGCGGCGCGCGGTGTGCGCCCGACGGCGCTGCAGCCGTTCTGGCATGTGGCCGGCTTTGCGCTTGGCGCGGCGACCGCGCTGATCGGGCCGAAGGCGGCGATGGCCTGCACCGCTGCCGTCGAGGAAGAGATCGATCGTCACTACTCCGAACAGCTTGACGAACTGGGCGACACGGACGGTGAACTGGCCGGCATGATCCGCGAATTCCGCGACGATGAACGCGAGCACCGCGAGACAGCGCTGGCCAACGGCGCTGAACAGGCGGTGGCCTATCCGCTGCTTTCGGGTGCGATCCGGTTGGGTTGCCGTGTCGCGATCAAACTTGCCGAACGGATTTAGGCCGATTTGATCGCGGCCAAGGCGCTGGCTGCTTAAGCTGTTATTCAGCGCTGAGCGTGGTTATATCTCCCCCGCCCCCCGAGGAGTTTTTCTGATGCGTCTGACGATCGCCCTTTCCGCCTTGCTGGCCGCCACCGCCTTTTCCGCTGCTCCCGCCGCGGCGCAGGACGCGCCTGAGCCGAAGGTCAACCAGCTGATCGTCTATGGCGACGACAAGTGCCCTGAATCGACCGACGACACGATAACGGTATGCGCGCGCAAGGAAGAGGCGGAGCGCTATCGGATTCCGAAGAACCTGCGCGAACCGGTCAACACCCCCTCGAACGAGGCCTGGAACAACAAGGTGCTGGCCTATGAAACGGTCGGCGCCAGCGGCACCAACAGCTGCTCGCCCACCGGTGCCGGCGGCTGGACGGGGTGCTCGGCCAAGCTGATCAGCAACGCCTATGCCGAAAAGAAGACTTCCGACGACGTGAAGTTCAGCGAACTTATCGCGGCCGAACGCGAAAAGCGCCTCTCCACGATCGACGCCGAAGCTGCCGCAACCCAGTCGCGCGTTGAAGAGGCCGAAAAGGAATACGAAGCCCGCGAGAAGGCCAATGCCGAAGCGGAAGCCAAGGCCAAGGGCCAGAACGTCGAAGCCGACGCGCCTCCGCCCGAACTCAAGGCGACTCCGCCCAAGCAGTAAGGCGGATCAGGTCTGCGAAAACATCAGCGGGAGGAAAGGCCATGGCCTTTCCTCCCGCTGATGTTTGCGGGGCGCCGAAAAATCAGCTCAGCGCAATATCCGGGGCATCTTCCTGCTTCATGCCGACCACGTGATAGCCCGCATCGACGTGGTGGGTTTCGCCCGTCACGCCCGAGGCCAGATCCGACAGCAGATACAGCGCCGAACCGCCGACATCCTCGATCGTGACATTGCGGCGCAGCGGCGAATTAAGCTCGTTCCACTTCAGGATGTAGCGGAAATCGCCGATCCCGCTGGCTGCCAGGGTGCGGATCGGGCCGGCCGAGATCGCGTTGACGCGCACGCCCTTGGGGCCAAGATCGTTGGCAAGGTATTTCACGCTGGTTTCGAGCGCCGCCTTGGCCACGCCCATCACGTTGTAGTGCGGCACAACCTTTTCCGCGCCGTAATAGCTCAGCGTTAGGATCGAACCGCCGCCCTTGCCGTCTTCGAGCGGCGGCATCATCGCCTCGGCGCGCTTGGCCACGGCAACCAGCGAATAGGCCGAGATGTTCATGGTCATCAGGAAGTTTTCTAGGCTGGTATCGCAATAGCGGCCGCGCAACTCGTTCTTGTCGGAAAAGCCGATCGCATGGACCACGAAATCGATCGTCGGCCAGCGCGCGGCGAGCGTCTCGAACGCGGTGTCTAGGGCGGCCATGTCTGACACGTCGCAATCGATCAGGAAATCGCTGCCGAGGCTGGCCGCGAGCGGACGCACGCGCTTTTCAAGGGCCTCGCCCTGATAGGAAAAGGCGAGCTCGGCGCCCGCCTCATGCAGCTTCTGGGCAATGCCCCAGGCCAGCGACTTGTCGTTCGCAAGGCCCATGATCAGGCCTCGCTTGCCTTGCATAAGTCCGGTCATGCGTGTTTTCCCGTCGTCCCTTTTATCGCCGGTCGATATCGGCACCGCGCTCATGCCCGCCTGACGCCAGCGCGATTGCTTCCCGCTCCTCGGGGCTTTCGGCCAGCGCCGCGTTGAGTTCGGCACCTACCACCATTCCTAAGCCCACCAGCCAGAAAAAGAAAAGCGCGATCATCACTCCGGCAAGGCTGCCGTAGGTGAGATCGTATGTGAAGAAGTGGTGCAACACGCCGGGCAGGGCGACGCTGACCGCCACCCACCACGCCGTTACCAGTGCGGCGCCGGGCCATTTGGGAAAGCGGCTGGCGCGGTATTGCGTGGGCGTCAGCGTGAAGAACAGCAGGTAGAGCGCAAGGTAAATTACGACCGCGGGCACGAAGCTCGAGGTGAACAGTGCGCTCGCCAGCCAGTCGAGCCGGGCGAAGTGCGACAGGATCACTTCCTGCGCGGTGCTGATCGCAACTTGCGCCAGCAGCGCGAACAGCAATGCGATGACCGTGGCGACGATCACGGCGGTCGAAATCAGGCGATAGCGCCAAAAGGCATAGGCTTCGCGCGTGCCATAGGCGCGGCGCAGGATGTCGCGGATCGTTTCGACCAGGCTGCCCACGGTCCACAGTCCGACCAGCCCGCCAAGCCATAACAGCCAGCCGCTGCGCGCCACGATCACGTCGCGCGCCACCGGTTCCAGCGCACCCGCGACGATCGGGGGCAGGGCGAGGAGGAAGGTGTGGACCGAGGCTTCGCGCTGGGCCTGTTCGCCGATCAGGCTGAACACCCAGCCCACCGTCACGAAGAACGGAAACAGCGCCAGGATCGCCATATAGGCCAGGTTGCCGGCATGGATGAAGCCGTCGTGATAGGCGCCCGACCAGATCCGCGCGATGATTCGAAACGGACGCGAGCGCCAGAATTGGCCATCGCGTCCGACCGTCTCGGCAAATCCGTCGGCAGGTGCCAGCTGCTGTTCCTGCAAGGTGCGCAAGGCGCGGCGGCGGCGGGCTTCGGGGGACAGATCGCGCAGGGTCAGCGGGGGGAGGGGCCCCACATCGTCAAGTTCGCGTTCCTGCACCCCCGCGGCCCGGCCTAGACGCCAAGCTTGGCGCGCAGGTTGCGCGTATCGCGCCAGCCTTCGAGACGGCGGACCAGGTCTTCGTCGCCCTCGGGCAATTGCACTTCGACCGTGACGAGCTGATCGCCGCGGGTGCCGTCCTTGCGGGTAAAGCCCTTGCCCTTGAGCCTCAGGGTCTTGCCCGAACTGGTGCCGGGGGCGAGCGTCAGCATCACCGCGCCTTCCACCGTCGGCACCTTCACTTTCGCGCCGTGGACGGCCTCATCGAGGCTGATCGGCAGGTCGAGGCGGATATTGTCGCCATCGCGCTTGTAGAACGTGTGCGGCTGGAGCTGGATCGTCACCAGCGCATCGCCGTTGCCGCCCGGACCCGGTTCGCCCTTGCCCGCGAGGCGCATCTGGGTGCCGTCTTCCACCCCGGCGGGCAGCTTGAGGTCAATCGTCTTGCCATCGGCCAGGGTGATCCGCTGGGTCGCAAGCAGCGCCGCATCGGGCAGCGAGACGCCGAGCTTGTACTGCACGTTGGCGCCGCGCGGCGCTGCCCGTCCGCGCCCGCCACCCATACCGCCGCCAAAACCGCCGCCCATTCCGGCACCGCCGCCACGCGCGCCGCCGAACAGGCCGTCGAAGATGTCGCCAAGGTCGATGCCTTCGCTCGCAAAGCCCTCGAATCCGCCCCGGCCTCCGCCCATTCCGCCGCCAAAGCCGCCGCCCGGCCCGGCGCCGCCGCCAAAGCCGTAGCCCATGGTGGGATTGCCATCGATGTCGATCTCGCCCCGGTCAAAGCGGGCGCGCTTGTCCTTGTCGGACAAGAGGTCATAGGCGCGGGTGATTTCAGAAAACCGCTCCGCCGCCTTGGGATTGTCTGCATTGCGGTCCGGGTGGAATTCTTTCGCAAGCTTGCGATAGGCGGATTTCACCTCCTTCTCGCTTGCACTGCGGGCCACGCCCAGGATCGAATAGGGATCTGCCATGCCCGATAGCTAGGAGCGCAGCGGGCCGCCTGCAAGGTATTGCGGCAAGTTGCGAAACGCTCGCGCTTTCTTCGCAGGCGCAGCGCGGCTATGGCGGTTGCGTAATGGACGAAACACAAGCCACCAACGCGATCCCCGATGCCGCACCCTTCGAACTGTTCGACGAATGGTTTGCCGAGGCGAAGAAGCACGAGCTCAACGATCCCGAGGCCGTGGCCGTCGCCACCGCCACGCCCGATGCCATGCCATCGGTGCGCATGGTGCTGATGAAGGATCACGGGGCGAACCTGCTCGGCCCGCAGGGCGGCTTCGTGTTCTACACCAACAGCCACAGCCGCAAGGGGGGCGAACTCATCGCCAATCCGCAGGCCGCGATGCTGTTTCACTGGAAGTCGCTGCGCCGCCAGATCCGGATCGAGGGCACGATTGCACGCGTGCCGGACGAAATGGCCGACGCCTATTTCGCCAGCCGCAGCCGCGATTCGCAGATCGGCGCCCATGCCTCCGACCAGTCCGCGCCGCTTGGCTCGCGCGGCGAATTTCTCGCCCGGATCGCCAAGACCACCGCGCAGCACCTGATCGGCACCGTGCCGCGCCCGCCGCACTGGACTGGCTTCTGCCTGACGCCAAGCGCCTTCGAGTTCTGGATGGACCGCCCGTTCCGTCTGCACGAACGCCGCCGTTTCACCCGGCTTGCCGATGGCGGCTGGACCAGCACGCTGCTTTATCCATGACCGACATCCACGCCCTTAACCGAAGCGCGGCCTTCGCCAGCATCTCGGTGGCGTTGCTGCTGGTGGTGCTCAAGGTCTGGGCGGCGCTCTCGACCGGGTCGACCGCGATGCTCGGCAGCCTGGCCGATACGACGCTCGATCTCATCGCCAGCCTCGCGACGCTCGCTGGCGTGTGGATCGCGGCCCAGCCCGACGATGACAACCACCGTTTCGGCCACGGCAAGGCCGAGGCGCTGGCGGCGATGTTCCAAGTCGTACTTATCTCGATTTCGGCACTTACCCTGGCCTTTCGCGCCATTGACCAGTGGATCGCCGGATCGAGGCCCGAAGGCGCAGAGGGCGGTATTCTGGTTTCAGGCATCGCTATGGTGGCGACCTTGGCGCTGATCACATGGCAGCGCCACGTCATCCGCAAGACCGGCAGCCTCGCGATTTCGACCGATAATGTGCACTACCAGTCGGATCTGATGCTCAACCTCGCGGTGATCGGCGCGCTGGCGCTTGATACCTATGCCGGGATCGCCGGGGCCGACGCCGTGTTTGGCCTTGGCATCGCGCTGTGGCTCGGCTGGGGCGCCTGGGGCGCCTCGCAGCAGGCGATCGAGCAACTGATGGACCACGAATGGCCCGAACCGAAGAAGGCGCGCTTCCTTGAAGTGGTGGCGCGCCACCCGGAACTGCGCGGGCTGCACGATCTGCGCACCCGCACTTCGGGCAACCGCGATTTCGTGCAGTTCCACGTTGCGGTGAACCCGGAGATGACCGTGCGCGAGGCGCATGACGTGATGGACGAGATCGAGGCCAAGCTGCTCAGCGAATTTCCGGGCGTGGAAATCCTGATCCATCCCGATCCGGAAGGGCTGGTCAACGAAACCGGCCTCGCCGCGCAGGACCTGCTGGCCGAACGCACGGCCGCGCACGACCGCAGCGAATAAGGCGCTGCAGGCTGGGGTGCGTGTGCGGCGGTAAAGTTGGGGGCAGCTGACGTACCCCTAATTCGTCATCCCAGCGAAAGCTGGGATCGCTCTCGAACCCGTATACCCTAACAGCAATACGCAGCTTGCCTGACCGCAAGCGATCCCAGCTTTCGCTGGGATGACGATCTTATTTGTGACGCTACGTCCGCAATGTTGTCGTGTCCGGACAGGCGGCTTCGCGGTTAGGTGTCCGCGCCGCCTAGAGCCCGCGCCCTTCGCCCGCGAGGAACGCGGCGTAGCTGCGTTTGATCCCTTCGGCGAGATCAACCTTGGGCGCCCAGCCGAGGTCGCGCAGGCGGGTGTTGTCCATCAGCTTGCGCGGGGTGCCGTCGGGCTTGCTGGGATCGGTCTCGATCGCGCCGCCCGCATAGTCCAGCACTTCCATCACCAGCTTGGTCAGCTCCATGATCGAGATGTCGGTGCCGGAACCCACGTTGACGTGGCTTTCGCCCGAATAGCCCTTCATCAGGAACACGCAGGCATCCGCGCAGTCATCGACGTAGAGGAATTCGCGGCGCGGCGTGCCGGTACCCCAGACCGAGACGGGGCCGGATACCTTCTTCGCCTCGTGAACCTTGCGGATCAGCGCGGGGAGCACGTGGCTGCCATTGAGGTCGAAATTGTCGCCCGGACCATAAAGGTTGGTCGGCATGGCGCTGATATAGTCCGCGCCATATTGCTTGCGATAGGCCTGGGCCAGCTTGATCCCGGCGATCTTGGCGATCGCGTACCATTCGTTGGTCGGCTCGAGCGGTCCGGTCAGCAGCGCGTCTTCGGGGATCGGCTGGGGCGCGAACTTGGGGTAGATGCACGAGGAGCCGAGGAACAGCAGCTTTTCGACGCCGATATCGTGCGCGCCGGTAAAGATCGCGGTTTCGATCAGCAGGTTGTCGCGCAGGAAATCGACTGGGTAAGTGTTGTTGGCGAGGATCCCGCCAACCCGGGCGGCGGCCAGGAACACCGCCTGCGGGCGTTCCTTGCGCATCCAGTCCAGCACGGCGCGCTGGTCCGTCAGGTCCAGCACTTCGCGCCCGGCGGTGAGCACTTCGCAATTCTCGGCCTCAAGTCGCCGTGCGATGGCTCCGCCAACCATGCCGCGATGCCCCGCGACCCATACCCGCTTGCCCGAAAGATCGTACACGGCGGATCAGCTCCCCCGGCCGATCGAAGCGGTCTGCATGGTGACGAGGTCAGCCTGGACCATTTCGCGCGCCAGATCGCGTACGCTGGTTTCGTGGTGCCAGCCCAGCTTGGTCTGTGCCTTGGTCGGATCGCCGATCAGCAGATCGACCTCGGTCGGGCGGAAATAGCGCGGATCGACCGCGACGCGCAGCGCCCCGGTGGCCTTGCAGAAGCCCTGTTCGTCGGCTCCTTCGCCCTTCCATTCCAGCGCGATGCCGACATCCTCGAACGCCCATTCGACGAATTGGCGCACGGTGTTGGTTTCGCCGGTGGCGAGGACATAGTCATCCGCCACGTCCTGCTGCAGCATGGCCCACATGCCTTTCACGTATTCGCGGGCATGGCCCCAGTCGCGCTTGGCATCGAGATTGCCGAGGTAGAGCACGTCCTGCCGACCGAGCGAAATCGCGGCGGCGGCGCGGGTGATCTTGCGGGTCACGAAGGTTTCGCCGCGCAGCGGGCTTTCGTGGTTGAACAGGATCCCGTTCGAGGCGTGCATCCCATAGGCTTCGCGGTAGTTGACCACGATCCAGTAGGCATAGAGCTTGGCCGCGGCATAGGGGCTGCGCGGATAGAACGGCGTGGTTTCGCGCTGCGGCACTTCCTGGACGAGGCCGTAGAGTTCCGAGGTCGAGGCCTGGTAGAACCTGGTCTTCTGCTCCATCCCCAGGATGCGGATCGCCTCCAGCAGGCGCAGGGTGCCCAGCGCGTCGGAATTGGCGGTATATTCGGGCGTTTCGAAGCTGACCGCCACGTGGCTCTGCGCGGCGAGGTTATAGATCTCGTCCGGCTGGGTTTCCTGGACGATGCGGATCAGGTTGGTCGAATCCGTCATGTCGCCATAGTGCAGCGTGAGCTGCGGATCGGGGACGTGCGGGTCTTCATAGATCTCGTCGATGCGCTGGGTGTTGAATGAAGAGGAACGGCGCTTGATGCCGTGTACCCGGTAGCCCTTTTCGAGAAGCAAGCGAGCAAGGTAGGCACCGTCCTGGCCGGTGACACCGGTAATCAACGCAGTCTTTGCGGTCACTATTGGGTTTCCTTGGGGAAAAGTTGGATGATCCGGGAAATGGCAAGACGCACGGGCGCGTGTTTTCCTTCTTCGGTCTTACCCAATCGCACCACAGTAACGTGCTGCGACTGCGAAATAACCACAAATTGCCCAAGGTGTCCATTCATAGAGAACACCGATTGTGCCGCTCCGGGAAACTCGATGTGACCATCGTCCGCCTGGGGCCGGTTGAGCCAGATCTGCGCGCCGTAGCCCGGGTTGCGGGGGTTGGGGCTGATCATGAATTCGATCCAGCCCGAGGGGACCAGCTGCGCGCCCTTGACCGCGCCGTTGTTCCGCAGGAATTCGCCGAATTTCGCCCAGTCGCGCGCGCTGCCGTGGATCAGGCTGCCGCCGATCAGCGTGCCCGCCGCATCGTATTCCGGGACCATCGATTTCATCCCCAGCGGCTCGAACAGGCGGGTGCGCAGGTATTCGCCCACCACGCGGCGGCGTTCCGCGGGATCGGTGCTGGTGGTCAGTGCGCGCGCCGCAAGGTCAGCCAGGATGACCGTGGTGGCGGTCGAGTATTCCCACTTGCGCCCGGGCTCCGCTTCCAGCGGTTGGGCCTCGGCATAGGCGGCCATGTCGTCGCGCCCGTCGAGGAACAGCATCCGCACCTCGTCGGATTCGTAGGGCGGATTGCCTGCCTCGGTATGGCGCAGGCCGGAACGCATCTGCAGCAACTGGCGCAGGGTAATCTCGCCGCGCGGATCGCCCGGGCGCTGCCAGGCCGGGATCGGCACGCTTTCGTCAAGCCGCAGGCGGCCATCGGCCACCAGCATTCCGATCATCACTCCGGTGACAGTCTTGGCCATCGACCACGAGATGAAGCGCGTGTTCTCATGATAGGGCGGCGCGTAACGTTCGGCCACGATTCGCCCGTCATGGATCACCAGCACGGCGCGGGTTTCGCCCATGTCGTCCTGCGTGAACAAGGCATCGACCGCGCGCGCCAGCGCTTCACGCGGCACACCGGGTTGTTCAACGACGGCGGAAAGCGCGGCCGGGCTGAGCGGGGGCGGGCCTTCGTCGTTCTTCCCGCCAGAGCAGCCGATCAGGGCTGGCAGCGCAAGCAGCGGCAGGATAAGGGGAAGTCGGCGCGTCAGCATGGCGCGCATCACTCGCCCAAAGGCTCGTCAATGGCAACCGTAAACCCTGCTGCTCCCGGTCGTCGTCGCCCCCTGCGGCGCGTGCTGCTGGCGATCGCGCTGATCGCGGCGGGGCTGGTCGCCTGGTACTGGAAGCCGATCAATGGCTATGCCATCACCGGTGCTTCGGTAGGCGCGCGGGTGGCCTGTTCGTGCCATTACCTTGGCGGGCGCAGTCTTTCCGATTGCCGCAAGGACTTCGAACCGGGAATGGAACTGATCACCCTTTCGGCCGACGAAGACGCCAAATCAGTAACGGCGCGATTCCCCCTGCTGGCCCGGCAGACCGCAACTTACCGAGCAGGCGAAGGATGCAGGCTTGAAGCCTGGCATGATTGAGCGGTAACGCATTGGCCCGCGCACTCTTGTTTGAGAGTAGAGATTCTTTTCCCATGAATTCTTCCCAGATCACTCCGGTCATTCTGTGCGGCGGCAGCGGCACGCGCCTGTGGCCCCGCAGCCGCGCGACCAAGCCCAAGCCCTTCCTGCCGCTGATGGGCGATTCGACCCTGTTCGAGGCAACCCTGGCGCGCTGTCCGCAGGGCGCGGGCTTCACTGCCCCGATCGTGGTTGCCGGCGGTGCGCATATCGAACACATCGAGGCCCAGCTGGGCGCGGGCGCGAGCGCGAGCGCACAGCTCATCGTCGAACCCTCTGCGCGCAACACTGCCGCCGCAATCGCGCTTGCCGCGCTGCGGCTCGATCAAGCCGCGATCATGCTGGTCTGCCCGAGCGACCATCACATCGCCGATGCCGCTGCCTTCCAGGCGGCTGCCCGCGCGGCGGCAAGCCTTGCGGCAGATGATTGGCTGGTGTCCTTCGGGATCGAGGCGACCGCACCCGAAACCGGGTTCGGCTATCTCCAGCGCGGCGCGCCGATCGGCGATCTGGGCTTTCGCACGGCGCGCTTCATCGAAAAGCCCGACCTGGCCCGCGCGCAGGAATTCGTCGCCGATGGCGGCTATGCCTGGAATGGCGGGATTTTCGCTTTCCGGGCCGGCGCGTTCCTTGCCGAACTGGAAGCCCACCGCCCTGAAATCGCGGCTGCCGCCCGCGCCGCCGTTGCTGCCGGAAGCAGCGATGGCCACCGCTTTTACCCGGGCGCTGCCGAATTTGCCGCAATCAAAAGCGAATCGGTCGACTATGCGGTGATGGAAAACACCGCACGCGCCGCGCTGGTTCCGGCAGACATGGGGTGGTCCGATATCGGCAACTGGGATGCATTGCTCGAAGCGCGGGAGCGCGATGCGCACGGTAATTCTGTGCGCGGCGAGGCCGAACTGGTGAATTGCCGCAATGTCCTGATCGAAACCGATGGCCCGCGCGTCTCGGTGATCGGGCTTGAGGACGTGGTTGTCGTCGTTGACGGGAACGAGGTCATGGTCACCACCCGCGCCGGGGCGCAGCTGGTTGGCAAGCTCAAGGGTGCGGCCAACCAGTGAGCGCCGAACCCGCCAAGCGCCTGCCGGTCCGGATGGTCAGCAAGCCATGGGGCTGCGCGGTGCTGCCCCCGCCGTTCGCGGCCCCGGCCGGGGAACAGATCGGCGAAGTCTGGTTCGAACCCGATCCGGCGCACGGCGAACTGCTGGTCAAATACATCTTCACCAGCGAGGCGTTGTCGGTGCAGGTCCACCCGTCCGATGCGCAGACCCTTGCGGGTGGCCTTGGCCGACAGGGCAAGGAAGAATGCTGGCTGGTGATCGCGGCGCAGCCCGGCGCAAAGCTGGGGATCGGTTTCAGCGAGGAAATCGGCGAGGAGGCAATGCGCGCTGCCGCGCTGGATGGTTCCATCGAGGACCTGCTCGAATGGTTTCCCGTCGCGCCGGGCGACTTCTTCTATATTCCCGCAAACACCGTTCACGCGATCGGGGCGGGGATCAGTCTGATCGAAGTCCAGCAGAACAGCGACATCACGTACCGGCTCTATGACTACGGCCGCCCGCGCGAACTGCACCTGCGCGAAGGCATGGCCGTGGCGCGCGGCGGCCCGCACGATCCGGCGCTGCGCTGCAAGGTTCCGGCGCATGGCTCGGTCACCTTGGTCGATGGACCGCTGTTCCGGCTCGACCGGCTTGATGGCGCGCCCGATGCGGCAACAGCGGCGCGGTATGGCGGGGCCGTGCTGATTATCCCGCTCGATGCGCCGATGACGATCGACGGGGAAACGATTGCCCCCGGCGAATGCGGCCTTGCGCCGTCACTCGATGCGGTGGTGTTCTCCCAGCTTTGCCTGATTGCCCAACCGGCCTAAACCGCCGCTTCGGTTTCCTCGATCCAGCCGCCACCGACGACCCGGTCTCCGGCATAGATCACCGCCGCCTGTCCCGGCGCGACGCCGTATTCGGGGGCGGCGAAGCGGATCGTCGTTTCCGCGCCATTGCCCAGCGGTCCTTCCAGCGCGATTGGTACCGGCTTCGCCAGCGAGCGCACCTTGGCGGTGAGCGGAGCATCCGGAATCGGGCCGATCCGGTTGGTCTCGACAATCCGCGCTGCCGCCACGGCCAGCAGGCTGCGCGGGCCGACCAGCACTTGCCGCTGTGCTGCATTGATGCCCGTGACGTAGAGCGGCTCTGCCAGGCCGCCGATTTCCAGCCCCCGGCGCTGGCCCACGGTATAGTGGATGATGCCCTTGTGCCGGCCCAGCACCGCGCCCGTGGTGGCGTGGACGATGTCGCCGGCCAGGACGCCTTCGGGGCGGACCGAGCGCACGACCTTGGCATAGTCGCCATCGGGGACGAAGCAGATGTCCTGGCTGTCGGGCTTGGCCGCGTTGCGCAGGCCCGCCGCCTCGGCCAGGGCGCGCACCTGGGTCTTGGGCAGGCCGCCCAGCGGAAAGCGCAGGAAATCGAGCTGCGCGTCGGTTGTCGCGAACAGGAAATAGCTCTGGTCGCGCGCCGGATCGGCGGCGCGGTGCAGTTCGGGGCCGGCCGGGCCGATCACGCGGCGCACATAGTGTCCGGTCGCAAGACAGTCCGCGCCCAGTTCGCGGGCCATGGCGAACAGGTCGGTAAACTTCGGCCCCATGTTGCAGCGGATGCAGGGGATCGGGGTGCGCCCGGCAAGATAGTCGTCGGCAAAACGCTCGACCACTTCCTCGCGAAAGGCGCTTTCGTGATCGAACACGTAGTGCCCGATCCCCAGACGGTCGGCGACAGCGCGGGCATCACGGATGTCGTCGCCCGCACAACACGCGCCCTTGCGGCCCGTCGCCGCGCCGTAATCGTATAACTGCAGGGTGATGCCGATTGTCTCCGCTCCGCTGCGCGCCGCCAGTGCGGCCACGACTGAACTGTCGACCCCGCCCGACATGGCGACAACGATGCGCTTCCCCTTGATGGGGCCGTCCAGCTGAAACAGGCTGGCATAATCTTCAGGTGCGGGAAATGCGGAGTCCATGGCGGGGGCGCCTTACACCCTGGCGGCGCGCGGTGCAAAGCGCGGCTTGGTTCCGTGACGCGGGCCGGTCGCAATTGGGTAAGGAATGTCTACCAATCGTAAAGCCGGGCTTTACCTGATCTTGACCTTAGGCGGGGTAAAGGGTCGCTCATGGAAATCGCAATCGACCTGATGTCCGGCCTCCGCGCGCGAACTGCGCCGAACCTGCGCGATGCGCGCAGCGGCGCGGAATCGTCCGTTTTGGACTGGCATGGCCTGCACGGGCGCCTCGCAGCGGCACATGCTGCGCGGCGTATCCTGCAGGCGGACGATTCGCGTTTCCCGGTACTTGCAGGCGGGTTCGCAAACTGGGAGGTCCTGCGGTCTTCCCACTATGCCTCACGGGCCGTTAACCCAATTGATTTAGCAGATGGCAAAATCCCCGCTGGCATTGATGGCGCCACCGCCGGAGAACTCAGCGCCTGCGGCCGAGGACACAAATGATCGAGAACCAGAAGATTCGACCCGCGATGGTGATTGGCCCGCTTGGCGAGCCGCTCACCCTGGAATCGCTGCCCGCGCCAACCACCACCCGGTGGGTCGTGCGTCGCAAGGCCGAAGTCGTGGCTGCGGTCAACGGCGGCCTCTTGACGATCGACGAGGTTTGCGAACGCTATAACCTCACGCTCGAAGAATTCGCCTCGTGGCAACGCGCGGTCGATCGTTCGGGCATGCAGGGGCTGCGGGTGACGCGGATCCAGCATTACCGCGATCTCTACGAGCGCCAGCTCAAGTACTGATTCCATGCACAGGCGGCGCAGCCGCCCTGATCGGCCGGCGCGGGGCAGCCCGTTGCCGGCCGTTTCGCGTTCGGCCGCGCCTCGGGCGCTGGCGGGTTGCACGGCGGCCACACTGGCTTGCAGTTCGCAGACCGCAGCGTGCCGTTGGCCGAGCGCGCCATTGCCACGCGCGGACACCCGGCCTATGGCTCGGACTCGGCGTCATCCCGTAACGGGCTGGAAATTCCGGCACTTGCGGGCAGTGATTTATAATCGTAATACACTTAACCGATTTCTCCTGCGCGCCAAGGCATCGGCTGGCGCGGGGCGAAGGGTGGGCAGGGCGCGAAGTCCCTGAGAATGAAGGCGGTTTGGGCAATGAATTTCGATTCGAGGATTGATGCGAACGAGGCACGGGTTGCGCCCGGGGCCGGTTCCGAAGATCACAATCCGCTGCTCGACACGAACGAGGAAGATCGGCTTTCGCGCCGCAGGCTCGCGCTTATCGCGGCTGCGGTCGTGTTGCTGCTGGTCGGCATCGCGTGGTGGAACAATGCCGGCAAGGTCGAGGGCGGGGCAAGCAAGGACCAGGCCCCCGTCGTTTCCGTCATTACCCCCGGACGCACGACGATTGCCGGCGAAATCAACGTAACCGGTTCGCTGGCCGCTCGCCGCGAACTGCCGGTCGGCATCGCCGGCGAAGGCGGGCAGGTCGTTTCCGTCCTGGTCGAGCCCGGCCAGTGGGTTCGCGCGGGGCAGGTGCTGGCGGTGATCGACCGTTCGGTCCAGACCCAGCAACAGGCCAGCCAGGCCGCGCAGATCCAGGTCGCGCGGGCCAATGCCGAACTCGCGCAGTCCAATCTTGAGCGCGGACTCAAGCTGGTTGACCGCGGGTTCGTCTCGAAGGCCGATATCGACCGCCTGACCGCTACCCGCGATGCGGCCGTGGCGCAGGTGCATGTGGCTGAAGCCCAGCTGGGGGTGCTGCACGCCCAGACCAATCGCCTCAATATCGTAGCTCCGTCCGCCGGTCTCGTGCTTGAGCGCAAGGTTGAGCCGGGCCAGGTCGTCAGTGCCGGATCGGGCGTGTTGTTCCGCATCGCCAAGGACGGCGAGATGGAGCTCAAGGCCCAGCTTGGCCAGGTCGACCTCGCCCAGATTGCGTTGGGTGTGGCGGTCGAGGTCACGCCCGTCGGTTCAAAGCATACCTACACGGGCCAGGTGTGGCAGATTTCGCCCACGATCGACCCGTCCTCGCGGCAGGGTGTTGCCCGCGTCGCGCTAGCCTATGCGCCCGATCTGCGCCCCGGCGGCTTTGCTGGCGCGGTGATCAAGTCGGGCACGGTGGTTGCGCCGATGCTGCCCGAATCCGCGATCCTTTCGGACAATGCGGGCAGCTATGTCTACGTGA
>NZ_JAYSBK010000080.1:0-14679 GCF_041915465.1 Novosphingobium sp.
GCACCGTAACCTTCGAGCCTTCGCCGCTGTTGCGATCGATCGAAACGCCGGTGATGCGCTGCAGCGATTCTGCGAGGTTCGTGTCGGGGAACTTGCCGATGTCTTCGGCGGAAATGGCATCAACCACGCCGCCGCTGTCGCGCTTGATGTCCATTGCCTGGCGCAGACTCGCCCGAATGCCGGTCACGACGATTGTCGAATCCTCTTCGGGAGCAGCATCCGCCACCTGAGCGGATGCCGCCTGGGCCATGAAGCCGATGGCAAGTGCGGAAGCGCCCATGAACATCCGATGGAATCTGGGCTTGCGCGAATCAGTCATTAACAGTGACCTCCCCATGTTTTCGTGCCTTAGGGCACAAATTATTCACGTTGTGAACGTTCACCTAAATGAGAACGTTCACTAAGTCAATGCGTGTCGACTGCAATCCAATCCGATATCGCCGCGAGGCGCAGGGATGGCGCGGCACTCGAAGTTGACGTCACGAACGCCCGATCGATCCCGCTCACGCCGACCTTACCGCCAATTCGCCTGGTCGCGTACCTGCTCAGCCTTTCTCCAGCGCTTCGATAATGTGCTGCGCAAGGCGATGGCCAGTCTGGGAAAGTCCCGGTGCCTCGATCAGGGCGATTTCCGTGTCGTAGAGGGGCGGCAAGGCGGGGTCATTGGTAATCGGCGTCAAATAGGGCGGAACCATTTCCCTCGGCAGCACCGTGATGCCAAGGCCCGCGTTAACTGCGGACTGGCTGCCCGCCAGGCTGGTCGAGGTATAGGCCACCCGCCATTTCCGGCCCACGGCATCCAGCGCATCGACCGCGCGCTTGCGATAGACGCATGGCTCGGGCGAAACCACCAGAGGCACTGTTTCCAGACCGGCGACGGCAAGTTGGTCCCGCGCCACCCAGACCAGCGGTTCGCGCCAGACCCGCACGCCTTCCAGCCGCGCGGAAGGTTCGCGCTTGACCAGGACCAGATCGAACGCTCCCTCATGGAAGCGATCCAGCAAATTCAGCGTCAGGTCGCAGGTGACCTCGAATTCCACCAGCGGGTGGGCCTTGGCGAATGCGGCGAGAACGGCCGGCAAATGCGCAGTGGCAAAATCCTCGGGCACGCCGATGCGGACCCGGCCCATCATGTCAGGTTCGAACAGTTCGGCGATTGCGGCATCGTTGAGCCTGAGGATTTGCCGGGCCGGGCCAAGCAGCCGTTCCCCCTCCGGCGTAAGGCTGAGCGACCGCGGGGTTCGCAAGAAGACGGCACGCCCCAATTGCTCCTCAAGGCGCTTTACCTGCAGGCTGATGGTGGACTGCGTCCTACCCAGCCTTTCGCCAGCGCGGGTGAAGCTGCCGGTTTCGGCAATCGTGACGAAGCACCGCAGCAGGTCGAGGTCGAGGGTTCTGACTCCAGGCATCGGTCCATCACAGCCTCAATCATTTAATTTGTCAATGTTTGATATTTCAACAACTCGTTTCAATAATGGTTGAACAAGCGACAATGCCGCCCCCGAAAGGGAGGTTCGATGCAGACTTCGCAAATCCGTTCGACAAATGCGCTTGCCCATCCGGTCGTCGGCGTTCTCTGGCTTGGCCTTGGCGCGGTGGTGGCAGGGCTGGTCACACGGCCCGCAAGCGCCGACGCATCAGGGCCGTCGCTGACGGTAGGACTGCTGACGCTGTTCGTGGCAGCGACCGTTGCCACCTATTCGCTGCGCTATATGCGTGCGGATCCGCACGCCACGGGCTTCTTCGCACGCTTGGCTGCACTCGTTGCCGCGGTCCTCACCGTTCTGTTCACGGGCAATCTGATCGTGCTCGGAATCGCCTGGTGCGCCAGCGGCTGGATCCTCGCCGGACTGATCGGTCACAACCCGACCTGGCACGAAGCCGGTGCGGCCAGCCGGCGCGCGCGGCTGGCATTCCTCGTCGGCGACGCCGCGCTGC
The DNA here is from genome assembly GCF_041915465.1 of Novosphingobium sp. Lineage (GTDB taxonomy): Bacteria > Pseudomonadota > Alphaproteobacteria > Sphingomonadales > Sphingomonadaceae > Novosphingobium. The sequence goes on from NZ_JAYSBK010000080.1 coordinate 1,939, forward strand.
TTGGTGCGCTGGGCATCCTCGGCTGGCAAGCTGGCAACTTGCAGATCGACGTGGCCCTTGCCGGCGCCCCCATGCTTTCGCCCATCCTCGCAACGGCGGCAGCCCTGCTTCTGGTCGTCGCCGCCGCCGCACGCTGCGCACAGCCGCCCTTTTGCAACTGGCTGCTTTCGTCGATGACGGCCCCCACGCCAGTCTCGGCGGTGATGCATGCGGGGCTCGTCAATGCCGGCGGCTTTCTGCTGATCCGCTTCGCCCCGTTGCTGGAGGCTTCTTCCATCGCCCGCCTGTTTGCCATCGCAGTGGGGCTGGGCGGCGCGATCTACGGCATCGGCATCATGATCGTCCGCCCGGACATCAAGCGCTCGCTCGCTGGCTCCACCGTATCGCAGATGGGCTTCATGATCCTGACCTGCGGCCTGGGTGCCTATGCGGCCGCGCTTTGGCACATCGTCGCCCACGGGTTGTTCAAGGCCTGGTTATTCCTGGGCTCAGGCTCGGCGATCGGCATGAAGCCGCGCAAGCCAGCCGCCCCGCTGACCGGCGGGACGGCTATGGTGGCCGCGGCAGCGGCGGCCGGCGCAGCGATCGTCGTTCTTTCGAGCGGCGCTGGCAGCGCGAATAGCCTGCCACTGCTGCTGGGCTTCGCAACGGCAATCGCGGCGCTGACCCTCTCGCTTCGCGCCCAGACGCCGATGCGCACGAACGTGATGCTTGTCCTGACGCTGGTCGCACTCTTCGTCCTGCATGCCTCCGGCCTTGCCTTGGCTGAAGTTGCGATCGGCCACGATGCCGCGCCGCCGGCGCCAAAATGGGCGGTGCTGACTTTGCTGGCGGCCTTCCTCGGCACTTGGATCTGGCAGCAACGCATGGCCGCAGGGCGCGGGCTGCCGCTTGCGCTCTACGTTCGTCTGATCAACGCCGGCACCCTGTCTGCCGGCCACAAGGGAGAACAGCAGTGAACATGATTTCCCCCCTGATCTCGGTTGATCCCGTGCTCAGCCGGACTGAAGTGGCTGGCCTGGTGGCGCTGGCCGCCCGCACCGTCCCGCCGATTTGGCCACTCGAAAGCGCGATCGCCGTCAACCCGCTCTCAGGCTTCGAAAGCCTGCCCTATGAGCGGGCCGTGGGGCTGGCTGCGCAACGCCTTGGTGCCCGCCAGAACCTGGCGCTCGCCCACTGGCGCAAGCTGCTTGCGATCGGCAAGCTTGAGGAACGGCCGCTGCGGGATGCCGCAATTCAGCAACTGGGCGGCCTGGATGCGGCCTTTACGCGGATCGCACCCGATGTTTCGTGCCTCGATCTGCTGATGGCGCGGCTCTTGCAGCTTGAAACGCACGATCCAGCAGACGCGCCGCGCGGCCTGGCACCGGAGGCAGCCTTCGTTGCCAAGTGGTGCTCGGCATTTTTCGATCAGGGTCAGGCCGCCCTGCCCATGCCTAATCGCGAGCTTGGCTTTTACCGGGCAACGCTGGCCGCCATCGCTTATGATCCCCAATTCCGCGACCTCACCGGCGAGCCCGGCCAGCAACTGCTGCTGAGCGTGCCGCGCGATCCGCTGGAAGCGATCGCCGAAGGGCTGGCGGCCGTTGGCGTTCACCCCGGCAAGGAAGAACAAGTGCTCGCGGAACTGGTCGCGCGGCTACCCGGCTGGGCTGGTCACATTCGCTGGCGCAATGATCATGCCGATCCGGAGATTGCGGCCTACGGACCGGCCGGGATGGCCGATCTGCTGGCGCTTTGGATGTTGCTGGAGCGGGGAGGAGCCGGATTGTCCCGGCGAAAGCCAGGCGAACAGACCGACGTCGCGGCCTTGCTGGCGCAGCACTTCGGCCTGTCGACCGCGGACATCGCCGGCCTCGACCGGCAGAGTGGCGCGCGCTTTGCCGCGATTGCCGCAATGCGCGAGGACGCGCTTGGCGCCATCTTTCAGACGGCGGCAGAGTGGACCTATCGCAATGCCCTGGTCCCCAGTCTGCAGTCTGCCGCGACTCGGCTCGAGCCATCGACCGCACCGGCCGCGCAGTTGGTGTTCTGTATCGATGTCCGGTCGGAGCCGTTCAGGCGCGCACTGGAATTGCAGGGCAATTACGAAACGTTCGGCTACGCCGGCTTCTTCGGCCTGCCCATCGCGCTGCACCGGCATGGCGACGACCGGCGGACCCGGCTGCTGCCGGTGCTGCTGGCGCCGCAGCATGATCTGGTCGAAACCGCAGTTCCGGGCCGCGAGGCCGATGTGGCAAGCCTAGCCGCCGAACAGGCTCGGACACGGCACACGCTGGCGATGTTCCAGACCGGCAAGCAGGGCACAGCGACAGCCTTTGCGACCGCAGAGGCGACTGGCCCCCTGGCCGGTTTGCTGATGGCTACGCGGACCATTGCACCTCGCCTTGCAAAGCGGATCAGTGCCGCTTTCTCCGCCTCGCGCGCCGAAATCCTGGCTCCGGCTTTGCGGCGGCACGAGCACGGCCATGGCCCGCAAGCTGCGCCGTTCACCCTTGAAGACAAGGTTGGCTTCGCCCATGCCCTGTTCAAGTTGACCGGCATATCAGCCCAGACAGCCAGGCTGGTCGCGCTGGTCGGCCATGGTGCCAGCGCGGTCAACAATCCCTATGCAGCTGCGCTCGATTGCGGCGCCTGCGGCGGACATGCGGGCGGTTCGAACGCGCGGATCCTGGCGAGCATCCTGAATGACCCGGAAGTCAGGAGCGCCCTGGCGGCAAAAGGCATCACGATCCCCGCAGCGACCTGGTTCATCGCCGCCGAACACAACACAACCACGGACGAGGTTGAAGTCTTTGACAAGTGCGCAATCCCGGAAAGTCATCGGGGCGACCTTGCGGCCTTGATAGAGGATCTCGCAAAGGCGGGCGCGGCCAATCGGGAACGCCGGGCCGCTTCGCTGGGTCGGACCGCCAACGACCTCCTGACTGGCGCGACGCACTGGGGTGAGGTGCGCCCGGAATGGGGCCTGGCGGGCAATGCGGCGTTTATCGTCGGGCCGCGTGCGCTGACCAAGGCAATCGACCTTGAGGGACGCGCGTTCCTGCACAGCTACGACTGGCAGGCGGACCCCGACGGCACTGCGCTTACAACGATCCTGACCGCGCCAATGGTCGTCGCCCAGTGGATCAACTGCCAATACTTGTTCTCCACCATCGATAACGAGCGCTATGGCTCGGGTGACAAGACCACGCAGAACGTCGTTGGCGGCATTGGCGTCCTGCAAGGCAATGGCGGCGACCTTCGCATCGGGCTGCCGAAACAATCGCTCTTCACGGACGATGGCACGCCATTCCACGTTCCCCAGCGCTTGCTGACGGTCGTCCTGGCACCCTTCGATCGGGTCGAAAAGCTGGTGCAATCGAACGACATTCTAAGCCGCTTGTTCGGCAACGGCTGGGTCACTCTGGTCGTGATCGATCCACTGACCGGCAAATCGCTGCGCTGGCGCCGCGACGACGAAATGGATGGCGCTGTTGCCGCCACGCCCAAGAATTTTGAAATGGAGGTTTGACCATGACCATCACTGCCTTTGGCGGCCTTACGCTGCACCGCATGAAGAAGATCGAGATCGTGCTGCTCGCCGAGGACCACGCGCTTGTCGAAGACCTGCTCAAGGCTGCCGGAGTTGGCGGCTGGACGATCATTCGCGATGTAGCCGGCATGGGACATAGCGGCTTCCATCAAGGCAAGACCATCTTCAACGACCAGAGCGGGCTGGTGATGTTTGTCGGTGTTGCCGATGACAAGGTGATCGCTGATGTCGCGCGGGGCCTGGCCCGCCTGTTCGAAAAACGTCCGGGCGTGACGTTCCTGTCCGACGTTGAAGTGATGCGTTCGGACTACTTCGCCAAGGCGCCGGCCTCCGTGTGATCGAACCGGCTTTCGCCCAATGTCCCACGATTGTCCCCACCGCGAGGCTTCACGGCAACCATCGGGAATACAGACTTCCCCCTGCCCTGGATCCTTGCGGTGGCGGCTGCCTGCCTAATCGGATTGTCGCGAACTTCCCGCCTGCTTGCGCCACGCCTGCGGCGCCAGACCAAAGCGGCCTGAAAACCATGCCGTGAATGCGGCCGAACTGGCAAAGCCCAGCAGCCCGGCAATCTCGGCGTTGCTGCGCGACGAGCCCGACAACTGCCCGCGCGCGACTTCGCCGCGCACCTCGTCGAGCAAGGCGTGGAAGCTGACCCCTTCCGCTGCCAGACGCCGTTCCATTGTTCGGCGCGACATGCCCAGGCGCTCCGCCGCCAGCGGTGCGGTGCAGCGCCCGCTTGCCAGCATTGCGCGCAGCAGGCGGCGGATGCGCTCTGCAAGCGGCAGGTCGGCAAACCCAGGAAGCGTTGCGCGCAGCTGGGCGGTATAGGGGCGCAAGGCGGCCTGGGCGAGCAGGTTGGGCCGTTCAAGGTCGCCAGAATCGAAGGCAACTCCGCTGAAATCCTGGCCGAAATGAACTCGCCCGCTGAACGCCCGTTCGAACGCGCCGAGCCGCACCGGGCGCTGCCGTTCCAGATAGATCCCAAGCGCGTGCCAGTCCGTTCCCAGCAGTTGGCGCAGAATCCGGTGGAGCATGGCCACGGCCACATCTGCGGCCTGCACTTTCACGCCCTCGCCCGCCAGCTCGCACGACAGGATCGCCAGCCCGTCATGCTCTGACAGAGCGATGCTCAGCGCTTCATTGTGGAGTGGCAGGTAGGAGATGAAGATTGCCAGCGCGCTGCGGATATCGGGTTCGTCGCGCGCCAGCAGCGTGACCGGCCCGAGGTTCGAAAAGCCGCGCAATTCCGCGAGCCGCAATCCGAAATCGTCGGCTCCGGCGTGTTCGGCTGCAGTTTCGAACAGACAGTTCACCGCTCTGGTCGGCAGCCGCCGGTCGGGATCGGCCTCTGCATCGCCGGGCAGCCCGGCCGAACGCAGCAGCGCCTTGGGATCGAGCCCGTAGGACCGGGCCAGGGCGCCAAAGCCAGTGAGAGCCGCAGCGCGAATGGTTGGGATTTGGCGCATTTGCGAAATTCAATGGCGCAAATTCTAAATCATGTCCAGTCCGGCAGGCTATGCTGGCGGCAACTGGGAGAAACCGGATGCCAACCGCCACACCGATCAGCGATGCCGCGCGTACCAACGGACAATGGAACCAGGCCTGGGATCAGGCTGCCGCCTTCGATGCCGAATGGATGGAAAAGTTCCTCGACATGGGGACGCATCCCGTCCGCAAAGGGATCATCGATCCCAAGACCTACGAATTCATCGCCATCGCGGTCGATGCCAGCTGCACCCACATGTATTCGCCGGGGGTCAAGCGGCACATCGCCAAGGCGCTCGATCTGGGCGCGACCCCGGAAGAGATCATGGCCGTACTGCAACTGGTTGCCGTCCTGGGCATCCATTCGGTCGCACTCGGCACCCCGCATCTTGTTGACGAAATGAAGGCACGCGGACTGCCCGTGCCGACCACCAAGGAGGACTGAACCATGCACTTCCTCGATGACAGCCTGCTCCCCGAAAACCAGGAAAAGCTGGTGATCCAGGTCGCCCCCTATGGCCCGCAGTGGCTGCCGGGCGATTTCCCCGAAGACATTCCCGTCACCATGGCCGAACAGGTCCAGAAGGCGGTCGATTGCTACAACGCCGGGGCGACCGTGCTGCACCTGCACTGCCGCGAGGCCGACGGGTCGGGATCGAAGCGCCTGTCGATGTTCAACGAGATGATCGACCGCATCCGCACCGCCTGCCCCGACATGCTGATCCAGGTCGGCGGCTCGATCTCGTTCGCACCCGAAGGCGAAGGGGCCGAGGCCAAGTGGCTGTCCGACGATACCCGGCACATGCTGGCCGAACTCACCCCCAAGCCCGATCAGGTGACCATCGCGGTCAATACCAACCAGATGGACATTTCCGCGCTGATGGACGCCGACGACATCGCCGGGACCTGCCTGACCAACCCGGCCATGTTCGAAGCCTATCGCAACATGTATTTCGAATGCGGCCCGGTGTTCATGGAAGAACACCTCAAGCGGCTCGTCGCGAACGGCATCCAGCCGCACTTCATGGTCGGCGACATGAGCCAGCTCGAAACGGTCGAACGGCTGATCCGCAAGGGCCATTACCAGGGGCCGCTGGTGCTCAACTATGTCGCCATCGGCAGCGGTGCGGCAGGGACGCATCCGGCGGACCTGATCGAGTTTGCCCGCCGCGTGCCCGATGGCGCGGTGCTGACGATCGAGACGGTGATGCGCAACGTCGCCCCGTTCAGCGCCATCGCCATTGCGCTGGGCCTGCACGTGCGCTGCGGGATCGAGGACAACCTGTGGAGCCGCAAGGGCGAACGGATGACCAGCGTCCAGCAGGTCGAGCAGATGGTGCGCATCGCGAACGAACTGCACCGCGATGTTGCGAGTGGGCCCGAGGCCAAGGCGATCTACCAGATCGGCACCTTCTACCAGTCCACCGACGAAACCCTGCGCAAGCTGGGCTATTCGCCCAACCGCCAGCCCGGTCAGCGCGGCGTGCCCCGGTGGGAATATGCCTAATTCGGTTGAGAGGCCAAAACCGTTGGAGGGGAGAGTCTGCGTCGTCACCGGCGGTGCGCGCGGGCTCGGGCGGGCGATCGCCGCTGCGCTGGGCGCAGCCGGCGGTCGCCTTGCGCTCTGCGACGTCCTGACGGAGGAGCTGGAGCAGACCGCCGCAGACCTGCGCCAGGCCGGGTACGAAGTCTTCACCGCGCCCTGCGATGTCAGCGACAGCGCCAGCGTCGATGCCTTCTTCGCCGCAGTGGAACGGGCGCTCGGCCCGGTCGACGTGCTGGTCAACAACGCCGCGCTAGTTCCCGGCGCGCCGGAGGACGAGGCGCGGCGCAGCCGGCATTACACCTACCTGACCACGCCCGAACCGCGCACCAGCCTGGGCTTCACCAGCGCGATGAGCGATGCCGAGTGGCTGAAGTACTGGGGCGTCAACGTCCACGGGGTGTTCTTCTGCACGCGCGCGGCCCTGCGGCAGATGGAACCGCGCCGCCATGGCCGGATCGTCAATGTGGCCTCGATCGCCGGACTTTCCGCCTTCAGCGCGCACAGCCCGCACTATTCGGCCACCAAGGGCGCGGTCGTGGCCTTCACCCGCACAGTCGGGGCGGAAGTGGCGGGGGCCAATATCTTCATGAACGCCATCGCGCCGGGCGGGGTCGCGACGCCGATGTTCGACGATTACATCGCCCGGCTCGACGCCGAGGCGCGCGGGAGGCTGTTCCAGATGATCCCGGCCGGACGGCTGGGGACGATGGACGAATATGCCGGGCTTGTGCTCTATCTGGCCGGAGACGGGCATTATCTGGCTGGCCAGGTTATCAGCCCCAACGGGGGGATGTTCTGAGTGAGCGAAGACGGCGGCAAGCATGCTGGCAGCGAACGGGGCTTTCCTGCGGGCCTGATCCTGTTCCTGATGTTGCTGCACGTCGTCAATCAGGTCGACCGACAGCTGCTGGCGGCGTTCGCGGCGGACATCATGCGCGACCTTGGCCTTAACCGCAGCGAATTCGCGCTGATCGCCGGACTTGCCTTCAGCGGGGTCTATGCCTTTGCCGCGCTGTTTGCCGGCGTGCTGGCCGATCGGCTGGGCCGTGTGAAGGTGCTGGCGGGTGGCCTTAGCGCGTGGAGCCTGTTCACCACGCTGGCGGGCCTTGCGCAAGGCTTCTGGACCATGCTCGCGGCCCGGCCTTTCGTCGCAGCGGGAGAGGCTACACTGGTGCCCACGGCCAGCAACATCATCCTCGCCCGGGTAGGCGATCGCTACAAGGCGGGCGCGCTGGGGCTGTTCTTTGCCGGGATTCCCCTGGGCATTGGCGGCGGGTTCCTGATCGCGGGCGCGCTGGGTCCGGTCATCGGCTGGCGCGGAACCTTCATGGTCATGGGGGCAATCGGGATCGCCGCCCTTGCCGTGCTGGTGCGGCTGAAAGACGATCCGCCTGACCTTTCCCAGCGCCCGACCGTGCGGGGCAACCTCGCCGCGCTGATCGCGGTCAACAAGGCAAGGCCGCGCGTGATGTGGGCATCGCTCGCGATCATCCTGGCCCACTGCCACACTGCCACGAGTCCCTTCGTCCAGCTCTGGCTGGTCGAGGACAAGGGCCTGGAGCCGGCCCGCGCTCAGACGCTCTACGGCCTGATGTTCGTCTGCGTCGGCCTTGTCGGGACCTTCGGCGCCGGCTTGCTGGGCGATTGGGCGCACACCCGGCTGGGCTGGGACCGGGCACGCACAGCCTTCCTGATCCTGCTCGTCCTGGGACCGTTGCTGCCACTCTACCGGCTAGCGGATGCGGGCGGAGCCGCATTCCTGATCGGCATGGCCGGGTCGATCCTGTTCATGACCGTGCTCTATGGACTGGTCTTCGTCGTGGTCGAGGAACTGCTGCCGCCACAGCTCAAGGCCACCTCGACCGGTCTTACCATGTTGCTGATCAACGTCTTCGCGATCGGAGGGGTCTCGCTCGGGATCGGCGTAGTAAGCGATCATCTGGCCACCTCCGGCGCGGCCGACAGCTGGACCATCCCGCTGATCGGGGCCGATGCCCTCGCCCTGCTCGCAATCCCGTGCATGTTCATGGCCATGCGCGGCGCACAAACAGACCGATAGGGCCAACCAGTCCTGCAAGACTTGGTGGGCTGTGGCCGGCCCCACCGGGCGTTCCGCGTTGAGAGCGTCTTCACACCAACCTTCGCCAGCCAGGCTGGCTCAGCACCGGCGATGCCCGCTACGACTGGGTCAACCAAGCCCGCAACGAGCCTTCAAAAGTGCGTCGAAAGCCCGACCGACACGCTGGGCGGACGCTGCGGAATATACTGCCGCATCGTCCCGAAGCGCAGTGAATTACCGAACGCGAAATCGTCCTTGCGGCTTCCCAGCAGATTGTCGGCGGTAAGGAATGCCTCCGCCCGGCCAAGCTGGACCTGCGCTTCCAGCCCGGCGTCGAAATAGGAGCCCATCGGCCGGTCGATCGACGGATCGAAACTGAGCCGCTGCGGCCCGACATAGCGCAGCCTGAGCGCAACACTGGCATTGCTTGCGCCGATCCGAAAGTCCCGGCGCAAGGCACCGCGCACGGTGAAGGTCGGCACGACCGGGAGCCGGCGATCGTCGAGCGAGACGCCAAGTTCATTGCGGACCAGCCGCGCGTCGGTTGCCGCCGCGCCGGCCTGTAGCGAGAAGCCGTGCGGCAGGGGCAGTTCAAGGCTCAATTCGGCCCCGACGATCCGGGCCTCACCGGCATTGACGCTTTCGATCAACCCGTTGGACTGAAGCACATCGGATTGCAGGTTTTCCCAGCGCGAAGCGTAAATGCTGGCATCGATACGTCCTCCGCCCAGAAAACTGCGCCGCCAGCCCAGTTCCAGCGTGCGCAGTTCGTCGGCCTTGAGCATTTCGAACTGGCCGGACGCGCTGATATCCGACCCGCCTTGCCGATAGGTCGAGGCATAGCGCAGATAGACGATCTCGCCCGTCTGGGGCTGCCATGAAATCGCCAGGCTCGGCGCAAATCCGGTGCGGCTGCGCTGTTGTTCGGCTGGGCCGGACGCCAGGATCCGGCGTTCCCTGGTGGAGCCGCGAAACAGGCGCCCGCCGGCATCGATGCTGAGGTCCGGCAAAACCGGTAGCGTCACATCGCCGAACAGTGCGGTCTCGGTGGTGTTGCGGCGATCATCGTCGAGCACGATGGCGGCGCCGGAAAACGAATTCAGGGTCCCCACCGCAGTCTGCTTCGCCTCGAGGTGCGAAACTCCGCCCAGCCAGCGCAGCTTGCCCGCGCTGCCGCTGATCCGCGCTTCGCTGTCCCAAACGCGATAGAAGCGCCGGTCTTCATAGAGGCTTGGATCGGCAAGGGCGAAGCTGTCCGCGCCAATCGTGGCATCGAGCGTATCGGTAACCTCGTGCCAGGTCACCCCGGTCGAGAGCGTGATGTCCACGCCCCCGGCCTGGCGCGAAAGGCGCGCGGAGAGGTGGCGTATGTCGTTGTCATGAGGTTCAGGCAGCTGCGCGGGGCGGCTCCGCGCCTCGGGCGCATAGACATAGCTGCTGTCACGCGATTCGAGCAGCTGGACCAGGCCGGACAGGTCAAGCCGCCAACCGCCGCCCGGCACCACCCCCAGATTGAACCGCCCGCCAAGCAGGTTCGAGCGATTGCTGTCGGGTCGATGGCCGGTATCGACCCAGCCGGCTTCATTGGCCCCGTAACCAACCAGCCGGAGCCCGACCATGCCCGCGACCACCGGCAGGTTCACCGCCACGGATCCGCTGTAGCCCTGATTGCCATGTGCCACGCTGTCCGCGCCGACGAAGCCGGTCAACGAGCTCTCGTCGACCTTGGCGCGGTTGGGCACGATGTGGAAAATCCCGCCCAGCGCGCCGGTGCCATAGAGCGAGCCCTGCGGCCCTTTCAGCACCTCGACCCGGTCCACGTCGACCAGCCGGATGTCGGGATCGGGCGCTGAGAAGGTCAGGCGGCTTTCATCGAATACGACCGCAACGGTCGATTGGCTTTCACCGTTGAAGGCGCTGTCCGCCACGCCGCGCAGAAACAGGCGATTGCGGCCGGGGCCAAGGCCGGTCATGGCAAGGCCATCGCTTTGCGCGGCAATCGCCGAAGTCCCGGTGGCGGGAGAGCGCGAACGCAGCGGATCGAGCTGGATGACGGTAATCGCCATCGGCACCTGGCTCAGCACACTGCGGCGCTTGGCCCCCGTTACCATGATCGGCGTGGTGTCGATCGCTTCCGGGATGGGCTCCGTCCGGGCAACGGGCGCGGGCACAGTTGTCGCAGGCGCGGAAGGGTGCTGCGGGGCGCGTTCGATCCGCCACGCGGTGGGGCCTACCTGCCGCGCAACATAGCCCGATCCGGCCAGTATCCTTTCGAGCGCCTGGGCAACGCTCATCCGGCCGCGGACAGGGACCGTGCGCAGTGATGGCAGGCTACCCTCTGCGCCGATCGAAACCTCGGCCTCGCGGGCAAGTTCCGCCAGCGCATCGGGCAGGCGGGTTGCGGCTATGTCGATCGATTGGACGGCAGGCTGGCGCGCCTCAGCGGCGCTTGTCCAGCATAAAGCCATCAGCGCTGCGGCGGAGGTCAACGTCCATGAATTTCGCAAGATCGCGCAGTGCCGCTTCGCCATCGCCAAAGACCAGTGTTCCCGTGAACGGGCGGTCACGAAGCGTTGGCGCCACCGTCACCTTTATTCCGGCATAGCGCGAGATATCGGCCGCGACCAGTTCCAACGGCGCGGTATCGAATGAAAGGCGTCCGCTGCGCCATTCGCCCACGGCCGAACTGTCGACGGCCTTGACGATTGCCGTTCCGGCCTTGGCGTCATAGGTGAGGCCGCTGCCCCGCGGCAGGCTGATCGGCTTGCCGAGCGCGTCCGAGCTGACCGAAACCACCCCCTCGGCGACCTTTACGCGGACTTGCCCTGCCCCTTCCTGCACGTCGAAGCGGGTGCCGATATCGCCGATCTTGATGTCGCCGGCGGTCACTTCAAGGCTGCGCGAGGGATCGTGCTTGATATCGAACCAGGCCCCGCCGCCAAGCGCGATGTGATCCTGATGCCGCCCGGCGATTGCCAGGGTGCTGTGCGGCGCAAGGATCACGCTCGACCCATCTTCCAGGGCAATCGTCTGGCTGCTGGCCCCGGTCGCATAGGTTACCGGCGATGGCGCGATGACCTGCGGCAGGACCAGCACGGCGGCAAGCGATGCGGCAATCGCAACCCCGGCCCAGCGCGCCCAGCGACGCGGCGCGGGAGCGGCTTCGGGCTCGTCGTCGTTGGCGCCCCGCAATGCGGCACCACCGCTCTCCAGTTCGGAGCGATGCTCGCCCAGCAGCGCCGTGCCCAGCGCAACCGTATCGTAGGCTTCGCCGTGGCGCGGATCGGCCTCGAGCCAGACCGTGAAGGCGGTCCAGTCCATATCCGGGTCCTGCGTGGCTTCGTGCCAGCGCATTGCCTCGATCAAGATCGCTTCTTCGTCCCTGTTCATGACTGTTCTTCCGACCGCGGAGTTCCCCCGCGAATTTGCCCCCGTGATGCAGACGCCGCGCTCGCCGCATATCCGCAGTCCGCCAATGCACGCCGCAAATGTTTCATCGCCACGGCCAGGTGCTTTTCAACGCCGCTGCGGCTGATCCCCATCGCTTCGGCGACTTCGCCCTGCGGCAAGCCTTCGAAGCGGTGCAAGTGCAGGGCTCGGCGTGCGCCCGGCGGCAGTGTTTCGATCGCACGGCGCAGGAGTGCGGCCTCCTGTTCGCGGGCGATCCGCTCGTCGGCGGGCTCGCTGCGGTCGGCGCGCTCCTCGATCGCAAGGTCGGCCTCGCCGTCGGCATCGGTCCACTGCCGGTCGCGCGCCATCGCCCGCATCCGCGCGCGGCGGGTATCGAGCACCAGGTTGTTGGCCATCCGGAACAGATAGGCCCGGCCGTTGGCGATCGGCCCTGCAGATAGCGAGCCGACCTTCAGCCAGAGTTCGTGGAGCAGGTCCTCGCCGTCGCCGAAATCGCCGCACCGCGCCCGCATGAACCGGGCGAGTTCGGCCCGGTGGGCTTCGAACAGCGCGGCAAGCCCCCCGCCCGCATCTGCTTCACCGCCTTGCACCCTGCACCCGCTCCGCAACTGTGTGGCGACACTCATGCCCCAGCAACGACGAACAGGCCAGTAATCTTGCGCGCGATCCTGCGGCTTTCGATTGCGATGCGATCGGCCCGGA
>NZ_JAYSBK010000081.1:0-14448 GCF_041915465.1 Novosphingobium sp.
GGCGTCTTGCACTTCCAACTCCCTTGATCGTCCAAATAATTAGCGAAACACAATGGACAGGCATAATGCCATCAAGCCATTGAAACTACACCACAAGACATGACGTGGTGTTGATATATGTTAAATACGAAATGCAGCGAGGTGACCGGAACAAGTAACCGGGATCAGCCCCCACGCGGCGGAAACTGCGTGAAAATCACCACGAGAATCGCGATAATCGCCCCCCAGACCGCCGCCATCCAGACACTGCGCCCAAGTTCAAGCTTGCGCCGCGTCAGAGCCCGGACAACCAAAGCCAGCATGGTCGTCAAGATAATGACTCTGGCAAGCTCATCCTGGTTCATAGCTCTACAACCATGCCGTCATAACCGACCGCCACGTGCGCCGGTACTTCGCTGCACAGGATCGCATAATCCATCGACTTGTCGAGATGCGTCAACACGCCTTGCTTGGCATGCGTTGCCGCGATCAATTCCAGCGCCATGCCAAGGTGCGCATGGGTTGGATGCGGATCGCGCCGCAGACAATCGCTGACCAGCAGGTCGACGCCGTAGAACAGGTCGACCATTTCTCCGGTAATCTCACTGAAGTCTGTCGCATAACCGATTGATTTACCGTCTGCATCAAACCGATAGGCAGTGCTTTGCGCCGGACCGTGCGGCATCTGGCAACAGGCCACGCCGAACCCTGCGAACATCCTCAGCCGATCGAGCGTGTCGATCGACATGATTGTGGGATAGCCGTGTTGCCCGGCGAAAACATAGCCAAAGCGCTGGCGCAGCCGCCGCACGGTCTCATCGGCGGCAAAACCCGGCAGCGGCCCGGCGCGGCCGTAGCGCATCACGCGCAGGTCATCGATGCCGTGGGCATGATCGGCGTGGTCGTGAGTCCAGAATACCGCATCGACCTTGTCGATTTCGTTGGTCAGGAGCTGCTGGCGCAAGTCGGTCGAGGTATCGACGAGTAACCGGCTGCCATCCTTGCTCTCGACGACGATCGAAACGCGCGTGCGTCGGTTCCTGGGCTCGTCCGGATCGCAGTCCCCCCAATCGTTGCCGATCCGGGGAACCCCGGTCGAGGTTCCGCTGCCCAGCACGATCAGCTTCATGCCGCCGCTTTCGTGAACAGCGCACGGAAATTGCGCGTGGTCACCTCGGCCAGGTGATCGAGCGAAACACCGCGCAGCCCGGCGACGAACCGCGCGGTATCGGCCACAAATGCTGGCTCGCAAACGCGGCCGCGGTGCGGCACCGGAGCCAGGAATGGCGCATCGGTTTCGACCAGGATACGGTCATCAGGCAATTCGGCAGCTATTGCCTGTAAGTCTTTGGCATTCTTGAAAGTTACGATTCCGGACAGCGAGATCGTCAAACCCAAGTCGAGCATCTTGCGGCCAAAATCGGCCGAAGCGGTGAAGCAGTGGATCAGTGCCGGAAAAGCCCCCTGCGCCATTTCCTCGGTCAGGATTGCGGCGGTATCGGCCTCGGCATCGCGGGTGTGGATGATCAGCGGCAGGCCGGTTTCGCGCGAGACGGCAATATGGCGGCGAAACAGTGCCTGCTGCATCGCCCGGTCGGAATGGTCGTAATAGTAGTCGAGCCCGGTTTCGCCGATTGCAATCACGCGCGGATGGGCCGCAGCCTCCAGCAACGCGGCTTCGCCAAGGTCGGCGTGGCCGTCAGCTTCGTGCGGATGGATCCCGACGCTGGCCCAGACATCGGGCTCCCGCTCCGCCGTGGCGATGACCTGCGCCCATTCGCGCTGGCGCGTCGAAATCGAGAGGAAACCCCCCACCCCGGCCGCGCGCGCACGATCGAGCATGGCGGCCTGATCCTCGACCAGGCCCTTGTATTCGAGGTGACAGTGGGAATCGATCAGCATCAGGCCTGATCTTCAGCCGGCAGTTCGAGCCGCGGGAACACGCCGACCGGCTGCGCCACGGTGAACCCGCTGGCGACGAGTTCGGCAAACCAGTCCGCATTGTCCAGCGCCGCGAAATCACGTGCGTTGGCGGCAATTCCGAGCTGGTCGAGCAGTTTGTCGGCTGAGCCCGGAACCACCGGACGCACCGCAATGGCCAGCGTGCGCACGCAGCGGAACAGCACCATCAGCACCGCCGCCATCCGCTCCGGATCGGTCTTGCGCAGCGCCCAGGGCGCCTGTTCGTCGACATACTGGTTGCAGGCAAAGACCGCGCGCATCCAGGCGTCGAGCCCGTCGCTGAAGGCGAGTTCGGCAAAACGGGCCTGCAGCGCCGCCACATGAGTTTCCACCTCGGTCAGCAGCGCCTTGTCGGCGTCGGCCAGCGGCAGGTCGGCGCGCAGCTGTCCGTCGAGGTTCTTGAAGATCATCGAGAGCGAACGCTGCGCCAGGTTGCCGAAGCTGTTGGCCAGTTCCGCATTCGAGCGGGTCACGATCGCTTCGGGCGAATAGGATCCGTCCTGCCCGAACGCTACTTCGCGCATCAAGAAATAGCGCAGCGTATCGACGCCGAACTGCCCGGCCAGCGCCATCGGATCCGTCACATTGCCGAGCGACTTCGATTCCTTCTGCCCCCGGTTGAGCAGAAAACCGTGGCTGAACACATGGCGCGGCAATTCGATCCCGGCGCTCATCAGGAAGGCCGGCCAATAGACCGTGTGAAAGCGCGTGATATCCTTGCCAATCAGGTGGAGGTTTGCAGGCCAATATTTTGCAAAATCACCACTTTCATCCGGAAATCCAAGCCCGGTGATGTAGTTCGTGAGGGCATCGACCCAGACGTACATCACGTGGTTCTCGCTGCCCGGAACCTTGACGCCCCAGTCGAAGCTCGTGCGCGACACCGACAGGTCGCGAAGCCCTCCTTCGACGAAGCGCATGATCTCGTTGCGGCGGCTGTCAGGCCGGATGAAGTCTGGCTGATCGTTGTAAAGCTTCAGCAGCGGCTCGGCATAGTTCGAGAGGCGGAAGAACCAGCTTTCCTCAACCGTCCATTCGACCGGCGTCCCCTGCGGTGAGAGCTTTTCGCCCCCTTCCCCCTGGGTCAGTTCGCTTTCATCGTAATAGGCCTCGTCGCGGATCGAGTACCAACCCTCGTAGCGGTCGAGGTAGAGGTCGCCATTGGCCTCCATCCGCCGCCACAGTTCCTGCACCGAGGCGTGATGGCGCGGCTCTGACGTGCGCAAGAATACATCATAGGACACATTCAGACCATCGCACATATCGATGAAATGCTGTGACATTTCATCGGCCAGCTGTGCCGGGGCAATGCCCAAATCTCGCGCCTTCTGGGCCATCTTCAGGCCATGCTCATCGGTCCCGGTCTGGAAGCGCACGTCGCGGCCCAGCTGGCGCTGGAAGCGGGCGATGACGTCTGCCGCAATGGCTTCATAGGCATGGCCGATATGCGGCTTGCCGTTGGGATAGCTGATTGCGGTGGTAATGTAGAAGGGGTCGGCCATGGCCGTGGCAAAGCTTTCGGAAAAAGGTCAATAAGCCGCCTCTCTAGGCATGGCGAGCGAGGCCAGCAAGGCACCAATTTCCATGACCAGCAAGGCCGGATCGAAGTTGTATGTCGGCATCTGCGCGCCAAGACGCACCAGAGCGCCATGCGCGGCGATCACGCGTTCCTGCCGCGCCCGGTCCCCACGTGGCAATTCTGCCGCCACGACGGCACGGGCCAGGTCGATGGCAGCCAGCTGGCGTTCACGCGTTGGCCGCGCGCCGATCTGCGCCGCCAGCGCGCCACGCAGCTCGAAGCTTTCGTCGCCTTCGCGGATCAGCCTGAGCATCGCCTGATGCAGCTTGCCCAGATCCTGCTCCACAAATTCCAACGCCGCGCCGGGGGAGCCTTCGGCCGCGGCAATTGCGGCGGCGCGCGCCTCGGCATCGGCCTGGGGCGCCTCGCGGCCGAGCACCTTGGCAATCGTGGCCTCGTCCAGCGGGTCAAAGCGCAGCACCCGACAACGCGAGCGGATCGTTGGCAGCAGCCGCCCTGGCTTGTGCGTCACGAGCAGGAAAAAAGTGCCCGCCGGCGGTTCCTCAAGGCTCTTGAGCAAGGCGTTAGAGGCCGCCTTCTCGAGATCGTCGGCCGGATCGATGATTACCACGCGGCGACTGCCCAGCGTCGGACGGGTCGTAAGGCGGTGCTGGACAGTGCGGATTTCGTCGATCGGGATCGAGCGCTTGCGGCGATATTCGCCGCCATCGTCGCGCTTCTTGGCCTCTTCCTTGTTTTCAGGCGGATGATCGGGGATCAGGATGTCGGGGTGGCGATCGGATGGCGGCTGCGGCACGCCCGGTTCGGCGACCAGTTCGGCGGCGGCAGCGCGGGCAAACAGGCCCTTTCCGACGCCCTTTGGCCCCGCCAGGATCCAGGCATGGTGCATGCGCGCCGACCCCATTGCGCGGCGCCATTCGCGCCAGGCGCTGTCATGGCCGAACAGGTCGCTCATGCCGCCCCCAGCAAAGGCTTGAGCGCGTCGAGCACGGAGGCGTGAACCGCTTCTGCCGCGCCATTGCCGTCGATCCGGGCAAAGCGCGTCGGCTCTTCCTCGGCAAAGCGCGCAAAGGCCGCAGCGACGCGGGCGTGATAGGCCGCTTCGCGCCCGCCAATCCGGTCCGCGCCATCGATGTCGCGCGCGCTGGTGCGCGCCTCGGCGGTTTCGGGCGAGACCTCTACCAGCAGGGTCAGATCGGGCAGCAGCCCCGCGCTGCCGATACGGTGCAAGGCCAAAATGTCGGCATCGGACAGGCCGCCCGCACCACCCTGATAGGCGCGGCTCGAATCGACGAAGCGATCGCAGATCACCCAGCGACCCGATTCAAGCGCGGGACGAATCAGGCGTTCGACGTGATCGGAGCGCGCGGCGGCAAACAGCAGCGCCTCGGCGCGCGGGTTCCAGCCCTCGCCCTCCGTACCCAGCAAGAGCGCGCGGATCGCCTCGGCCCCGGCCGTGCCACCCGGTTCGCGCGTAACGGTGCAGGCGATCCCCCGCGCCTCGAGCGCAGCCGCCAGCAGGCGGGCCTGGGTGGACTTGCCCGCCCCCTCCCCGCCTTCAAATGCGATGAACTTGCCTGGATTGTTCGCTGACACCTTCATTCCAGCAGCCCTAGCAGGCCATTCACGATCCTGTCGAATGGTCCGGCCTTGTCCACAGCTTCGGCGGCGATCAGCGGCAGATAGTGGACCGGCTGCCCCGCTACCTGCACTTCCAGCCCGGCAACCGTCGCGCCCTTGGCAATCGGGGCCCTGAGCGGACCGGTATAGACGATCCGGGTGACAACTTCGGGCTGCGTACCTTTCGGAACGGCCAAAGTGAAGCCGTTCGGCAGCGCAAGCGGAACCTGGCGGGCCGCGCCATCCTGCACCAGCGCCTGGCCGATCACCTGCCCTTTGGCCACAAACGCGCGGCTGTCCCACGCGCCATAGCCCCATTCGGCAAGCTGGAGCGAAACCTTGGCGCGCAGGTCTTCGTTTTGCGCGCTACCGATCACCAGCACGAGCCGCCGACCGCCACGCTCGACCGCGCCGAGAAAATTGAACCCCGCCTCGAACGTGTGCCCGGTCTTGATCCCGTCCGCGCCCGGCAAGGCTCCGGTGGCGAAGGGATCGTGGCTGAACAGCTCCTGCCCGTGCCAAACCATCGAACGGTGCCCGAAATAGTGGTGGTAGAGCTCTGGGTGGTCGACGATCAGCGCCTTGGCGAGCCGCACCAGATCGCGCGCGGTAACATAGGTCTGACCGTGATCGGGAAAACCGTTGGGCGTGGCGAACTGGCTGCCCGTCATGCCCAGCGCGCGCGCCCGCGCGTTCATGGCCGCCAGCCAGGCCTCCTGCGAGCCCAAGGCCCCTTCGGCCAGCACCGCCGCCGCATCATTGGCCGATACGGTGGTAAGCCCCATCAGCAGGTCGCGCACGCTCACCCGCTCTCCGGCGCGCAGCGCAAGCGTGGTGCCCTTGCCCGACCAGCGCGCCGCCGCAGCGGGGCTGACCGTAAACACGGCATCTTCGGAAAGCTTGCCCGACGCGATCAGGTCGAAGGCGACCAGCGCGCTCATCACCTTGGTAATCGATGCCGGGAGGAAGCGCTTTTCGGCGCCCCGTGCGTAGAGCGTCTGCCCCGCCGAAAGATCGACCAGCAGCACCACCGGAACGCGCTTCACCAGTGCGGGAACGGCGGCGTTCGGTGCGGCTTGCGGACTGGCGGCGGCGACCGGCAGGGCCAGCCCAAGCAGCAGCAAGCAAGCTATCCGTTTCAAATCGGCTCCCCGGCGAGCACCGCGCCGCGGGCGGATCGCCTACTGAGCGCGCTGGATTCGTGCTTCGGTATACCCGGCGGCCCGCACCTTCGCCAGCGCGGCTTCTGCCTGCGCCTGGGTCTGGAAGGGGCCGACGCGAACGCGCCAGACCTTGCCCGCCGCGCTCACCGAACCGCCAACCTTGGCGGCAACGGCATCGGCCCTGGCCTTGTCCGAAAAAGCACCGACCTGGACCACCAGGCTGCCCTTGGCCGCGGGTGCCGGAGCGACCGGCTTGGGCTTAGGCGCGGGAGCGGGTTTGGCCGGTTCGGGTTTAGCCGGTTCGGGTTTGGCCGGTTCGGGCTTGGCCGGTCCGGGTTTGGCAGGCGCGGACGTTACCGCCTGGGGCACCGGCAGCGGTGCGGGCTGGGCCTCTGGTTGCGGCAACGACTTGGGCGCATTCCCGGAAATCATCCCCGGCTGCTGTTCGAGCCTGCGGTTCAGCACCGTCAGCAGCGACTTGGGCGTATCCATCCGCGCGGGCGCCGGTTGGCCCATGCGCAGCATCGCGCGCTCCTGTTCGGGCGGATTGACCCGCCGCACGCGCACCGGCGCGTTGGTGCCTCCTGCCAGGCCAAGCTGCGCAGCGGCTCCCGGTGACAGCTCGATCAGCTGGTTCCCGCTCATCGGGCCGCGCCGTTCGAGGCGCACGAGGATCGTGCGTCCGGTTTCGAGCGAGGTTACCTCGACATAGCTTGGCAAAGGCAAGGTGCGATGCGCGGCCGTCACGCCCGCGCCGCCAACCGCGCCAACCGCGGCATAGCCGACCGCATCGTAATTCATGACGTCGGCAGGGGTATAGGTCACCCCGTCGACCACGAAGGGCTGGCCCAGCACCATCGGGTAATCGGCTGCCGGCCCGGTTGCGGAAGGGTGCACCGCTGGCACGGATTGCACGCCGCCGCCACCGCAGGCGGCAAGCAAAGTCAGCGCCAGAAGCGGCAGGTTTCGGTTAACGGGCAATTTCATCTGCAAGCAACCCCACGGACAGTGCGTAGTAGTTCGAGCAGTTGTATTGCAGGATAACCATGTAATTCCCGGTTAACAGGAATGCCGACGTGCCAGCCCCATCGGATTCGAACAGCACGGCCTGGGTATCATCGGCCAGCGGCGCGAGCGGCTGCACCCCCAGCGCTTTCCATTCGGCCACGCTGCGCCACTGCGAATGGCGGGCATGAACCCGCGCGCAGGATGGGGCATTGAGCTTGGTCGCCACGGCATCGCGCTGAAAGCCCACCGGCACGGTGGCGCGCACGCCCCACGGCTCACCCGTGCGCCAGCCCGCATCGCGGAAATAGTTGGCGATCGAAGCGATCGTATCGGCCCGGTCATTCCAGATGTCGATATCACCATCGCCGTCGCCGTCGCGGGCAATACGCAGATAGACGCTGGGCAGGAATTGCGGATTCCCAAAGGCCCCGGCCCAGCTGCCGACCAGGCGCTGGCGCGGCACGCCGCGATCGACCATCTTGAGCAGGGCAATGAACTCGTCCGCGAACAGTTCGCGCCGCCGCCCTTCATAGGCCAGCGTGGCGAGCGAGCGCGCCAGGTCGAAATCGCCCTTGTAGCGCCCGTAATTGGTCTCGTGCCCCCAAATCGCGAGGATGATCTTGGCCGGAACGCCATATTCCGCCTCGATCCGCGGTGCGTCCGGCCCAAGCTCCGCCAGCATGCGCCGCCCGCCAGAAATCCGCACCGGATCGACATGGGTGCGCAGGTATCCCGCCATCGAGGGCGTCGAATTGGGATTGGACCCCGGCTGCCCGCGATCGAGCGCCACCACGCGCGGATTGGGGGTAAGGCCCGTGGTCATCAGCTGGATCGTCGCCTCGCTCACCCCTTCGCTGCGCGCGCGGGCGGCGAGGAGTTGCAGATAGCCGTCAAACCCCGCCTGCTCATCGGCCTGCCCCTGCGCTTGGGCGGACACCGGCGGCACCGGGGGCGAAAACACCGCGACAGCAAGCCCCAGCGGCAGGGCGAATTTCAGGCCTCGAAACAACGTCATGGCGCCAGTTTCGCACAGGGTAGGCGATTTTGGAACCGCTAAGGGCGTGACAATCCGCCACTTCGTCGCTAGCCGGAACCGCACGGACAGGTGGCCGAGTGGTTTAAGGCAGCGGTCTTGAAAACCGCCGTGGGTGCAAGCTCACCGTGGGTTCGAATCCCACCCTGTCCGCCACCATCACGCGCATTATGCCGTAAATTCAATGTTATAGGATGTGGGGTAAAGTGCGGTCCCACTTATGGTCCCATTTCCTGCGTTTGTTACCGCCCGGCAAGGCCAGATTCCAGCCGGGCGCATAGCCATCAGGCGGAAATCCGCAGGCCCATCACTTCGACCAGCCAAACCGCTGCACGGCCACGCGCCTCGGCGTCAGTACCATTGACCGCGCAGCGCATGATTTCGGCCAGGGCTTCGGCGTGATCGGCTGAGCCATCGTCGCTGAAATTGAAGCGCTCGAATGCCTGGCCCAGCGCACGATTTGCACGATCGGCCGAAGATGGGAACTGGATGATATTGCTCATGGTGAAGGCTCCGTAATTGCAGTGGAGCTTCCGTATGATGGGCACAAAAGGCCGGCTGTCTACGAGATTGTTGTCGGCCGCAAAGTTAGGCAAAAACCAACATGAAGGCCCGCGGAATGCCGCGATTACCGAGCCAGTACAGCAAGGCGTTTCGGACTGTTGGCCGACACATTCGACAGCATTGACCCTGGCGCGCAAGGGATCTTGGGCAGCGGAGCGCGCCATAGCCTAAGGCTCAAGCGCCCCGGCTTTGACCCAGCGCTAGCACAAGCTCTCTACGCCATGGCAGGCGCCCCCTGCCTATCCGACCCCACCCCCCGGAGGGGACCGACCGAGCGCGCGCGAAAATCCTACTGGCCGCCTCGACAAAATTTGTGGAATTTCAAAGTTGCCGACGCCAACGGCTGCTTGGCCAAAGCGCATATTTCGCGATGGACATCAGCGACCATCGCCTTCATTTTCCCCATATGCGAGCGAGAAGCCCCTTAATCGCAGCCGGGCTGTGCTGCCTTGCCAGCGCAGCTGATGCGCATCCCGGCGGCTTGAACGCCGAAGGGTGCCACAACAACCGCGAGACGGGCGACTATCACTGCCACCGCAGCCCTAGCCCACCTCCACCACCACAGCGCAGCGATGTGTATTATCCGAACTGCGCGGCAGTGCCTGCGGCCGGTGCTGAAGGTCAAACCGAAGATGGAGAAGCCTGAGTGAGCCAGGCGCAGGCAGGTCTGCTGCTCACCTCATTTGTCGCCCCGGCATGCCTAATCTGCGCCTATTCTGGTTGGACCAGCGGGTCGGTTCGATTAGGCATCACCACTCATGAGCGCGGCGAGGAGCCTCTTTTCTACTGGTGGGGAATGCTCTTCAACACCATCGGCGGTGTTTTCTGCCTTATCATGGGCTGCTGGATGTTATTTCGATAAGGTGTTTGCGATCTATGCAATCACTAATAAAAAGGGGGCAGTCCGAAGCCTGCCCCCCCAAAGATCAGAATAGCTAGGGCTGATCAGGATCAGCGCCGCGCTTCCCGGTCTTCACCTCGGACACACGGCCCTGGTTCCAACCGAGACTTGCCGCAATGTCATGCTGATGCTCGCCTTTGGCGATGCGCCGCTTAACCTCACGGAAGACTTCAGGAGTGTATGGGGCGCGATTGTTCGGTCCCCAGGGTGGTTCATACGACATTGCCGATTATCCTTTTTCGGCGTGGCATGACCGCTTGACAGGCTCCCCAGGTTATAGGATTGCTCCAACAACCCGGGGAATATCCCGCTCTTGCGACCGGCCAAAGGAGCCGCAAGAGTTGCCCCGACAAAGACCCCTAGCGTTGCAGCGCTGGGGGTCTTGCCTTTTGGGACAATCAACCAACATGGATTCCCCGAACCAGCAAAAGAGTCGAGTCTTTGGGCGTGGCGCTATCCCGAATTTGGGGATAAATCGCACAATGTTAGCCAAAACCGTGGCCTGACAGCGCGGGTATCGCTGGCGAGTGCCCGACATGTTAGCCGAAGCAAAGGAGGCGGTATGGTGCGACCAGGCAATCATGTATTCCTGTGGATGCTGTTGACATCCATAGCCATAACACTTTTCCAGCTTCCAGTTTGGGCAACCATAGTTGCCGCATTTGCGATTGGCTGGTTTTACAATGAATATCATGAGAAGCAGAGAGACTAGCGATACAGCTCGCCAACGTGACAGGCCCGAGAAGATAGCGAAGGCCAAGCCAAAACCGGAGAAGCCCCAATGAAGACAATCTGGCTAGTGAAGATCGCGACCGAAATTGGGGTTGAAGCCTACTACGCTGGAGCCGCGTCTCGCGAGGATGCGCTGCTTATGGCAGCAGAGCGTGACCTAACTGGTGACGCAGTGACTGCCACGGAAATCCCGAACAAGTTTGGAATTCAGCCCGGCGAATGGCGCTCGGCAGTTTAACTTGGCAAATTACACAATTTCCCAGTTCCTCGCTTAGGCATATGGGAGGCTTGGCCCTGGCCCATTCCTTCGCCGGACATTCTGACGGCTCGGCGCGCTTGCTCATCGGCAAGATTACCGCGCGCTGCGCCAAGTTATCCACAAGCGAATTGCAAATAATTGCCCATTTTAGCGCGCAATCTTGCGCGTTACCTATAGCCAAGCCCCAGTAAATCTGCCGAGAGAGCACACCCTATTCGAGGGTGTGGTCTAGTAAATTCAGAGACTTCGTACCTTGAACCTCAGGATTCTCCGTGAGAATCTGCACGTGTCATTTTTGAACACGGAGGTCCGCCATCATGGTCCGAGAGGAAAGTCTTGAACGCCGCGCACCGTCTTTTGCCCCGGTCGCGCAGCATCCACCCCAACCCGCAATCCTGGCCGATGGTGTGGCTGAGGCCTGCCTGCGTCTCGGGATCTCGATCCCGACGTTCTACCGCGAGGTCAAAGCTGGCCGTCTGGTAGCGGTCAAGGCCGGGCGCCGGACGCTCTGCACCCGTGAAGCGCAGGCCGCCTGGCTTGCATCACTTCCACGCGTTTGAGGGGCATGGCGATGGGCAACGAACAGGGACCGTTCCCGTGGTCGAACAGCCAGCCTGCTGCCGGCAATTCAAGCGGATGGCATTGGCAGGGCGACCAACCATCCCAACCTATCGAGAGACCTGCGGAGCCGCCGGCTTCCGCTACTTCAGGTGCAACGCAAGCATCCTTCACCATCACGTTTCTCGACATCAACTGCTCAGTTGAGCGGGATGGAGATTACATCGGTTGGATTCCGCACGGAGAAACTGCTTCGAACAGGTTCGTTAACGACGATTACGACGAGCCTGCTAGCTTGAGTAAATCAGAGGCCAGGGAAGTC
Organism: Novosphingobium sp.; assembly: GCF_041915465.1. GTDB lineage: Bacteria > Pseudomonadota > Alphaproteobacteria > Sphingomonadales > Sphingomonadaceae > Novosphingobium. The sequence goes on from NZ_JAYSBK010000081.1 coordinate 11,642, forward strand.
GATGCTGAGTTCAGGGAGATTCACCAGCGATGCAATCAGTTCTTTAGAGAGCTTGGCTACATTCCCCTGCCCACAGATCTGCCGCTAGACTACCTGCGCGGCAACCATGATGCCTGGCTTGGCATTTGCCCGACACCAGATTTGCCATTCGAAGATTGGCCGGATTCGGTCGAGACCATCGGCTTCGCCGGTCCACCGCGTTCCAAGTTGGTGAGGGCTTTTCACATTGAGTGTAGCTCCTATCCGGAAGAATATCCGACATTGGAGGAAATCTATGAAGCGATCCTCAAATCTGGAATCCGTCGAGTGGGACTTCCATGGGCTGAGGAGACGCTCGCCCAATGGATTGACCGCGTAGGAATATCTGCGGAGGAACTGCGCCGGAAGAAGACCCTACTCGAAAGGGTAGGCGGCGAAATTGATCTATACGAGATGGTCGCCCCCCAAGAGGAGCGCGATGTCGAGTTTATCATCCCTGGGCTGCTCCCTCGCGGCATGGTGACACTGCTGGTCGGCAGCAACCAGACCGGCAAGTCCACCATGATGGATGAACTCTGCGCCAAGCTCGAATGCCCTCTGCCGGGTTTGCAGCCCGAGTTCCTCGGCGTCCCGGTTCCGACAGGATTGCGAACGGTGTTCATTTCAGGCGAGGATCCTCGCGGGATCTTTTCCGAACGCAGGTTTGTGCTTTCACGCACTTGGGGCGAGAGCGACGGCTTGATACTCGATGCCCGTACCAAGAAACTTCATGAGCTGTTGCCTCTTCTGCGGCAATGGAAAGCAGACCTTATCGTCATCGATCCGGCCCGAAGGTTTATAGAAGGCAATGAGGATGACTCGGCAAACATCAACGCGTTCTTCGAAGAGTTGGAGGAACTGAACGAAGCTCTCGAAGAAAGGGTCGCGATCGTCCTCATCCACCATTGCAAGAAGGGGCCGCCTGCGCGGCGACTAGCGGATATCATGCCTCGGGGTAGCGGCGTAATAATGGACCGCCCTCGCGTGGCCTGGGGAATGTTTCGCCTGGCTGACGGCACCACCGGCGTCGGCCTTCTGAAGCGCAATATCCCGCTGAGCATCCCCATGTGGGAATTGGGACAGGCACGCTATTTCCGCATCAACCCAGAGACGCTTTGCCTCGACCCCGTCGGCAAGGTCACGCCCCCCAGGCCAGAGCATCAGGCAGAGCCTGGCGACAGCGGATTGAAGCCGGCAGTGCTGGCCGCGATCGGCCGGCTGAATGCGCTCGACCAGGTTGTGCAGCAGACCGGCAAGCGAGAGCTGTTCCACCTCGAATTGCCGGAGCTGGCAGGCATATCGCGCAGCAAGATCCGCGAAACCGTTGCCGCGCTCATTGCCGACGGGCAGGTGCAGCAGGGTGCACGTGGACTTGTTGCAAAAACGGCTTAATACCGGTATCTTGCCCTTCATACCTCGAAATCACATGAAATATTTTTGAGGTCGTTACCGGCGTTGCCAAAAGCGTTGCCGGTAACGGTAACGAGAATTCGGTAACGGCAGATTTCTGCGGTTTTTCGTTGCCAAAGCCGTCGGTAACGGCCGGTAACGAGAAGCCCGAAACCCGCAGAAATCTGCCGTTACCGGTTACCGTTGCCGCTTAAGAGAGAGGGTGTCCCTAAGGGCACCCCTCTCTAACTTAACAGCGCATGGAACAGCGCATGGAATGGAGACCAACAATGCCGACCAACCAAATGACCGGACAGCCCGACCTCAAGCCCTACATGGTGCAGTTGCTGCCCGGCGAAGACCTCCTAGCAGCCCGCGCCCGCTGGGAGCGCGAGACGGGCTGGACTGGCCCCATCCTGGTCCACTTCTGACCGAGGCAGGGCGGCTTTCCCGCAAGGCCGCCCTCGCCCTCTCCCCCCTCACTCCATTGGAGCGCAACATGGCCACCCTGACCGAACAGCAAGCCGAATTCGTTCACCACCTTGTCACGACCGGCTGCAATCCGACCGAGGCCGCGCGAGCGGCTGGGTATGCTGTGCCGAAGCAGGAGGCCTATCGCCTGACCCGGCTACCGCACGTGCAGGCGGCGATCCGCCAGGAGCGCGAGCGTCTGATCTCGGCCCATGGCGCCAACGTGGCGCTCGCCACGCTTAACGAGATCATGCGCGACAAGACCGCGCCTGCCAGCGCGCGCGTCAGCGCCTCGCGGACCATGCTGGAAGCTGCCGGCCTGTTCGACAAGAACGGCCGCGACACCGGCACCGGCAAGACCCTCCAGGAAATGACCACCGACGAACTGGCTGAAACGATCTCAAAGCTCGATCGTGAGATGGTACGCATCGCTGGCTCTACATCCGTGAATTGAGCATAGTCCCGGCTCAAGCAGTCGGGAGTGTGATTCATGAAGATGGATGTTCGGATGCGCCCAAGCCTCCCCACGCCAGTCTATGCGGTCCCGCTCGTCATGCTCGCGGCAGCGCTCTTGCCGATGCCTTATGGCTATTATCAGTTGATGCGTCTGGCGCTCTGCGGTTGCACCGCGCTGATCGCCTATCACCATGCCCGCAAGGAAAGCTGGTGGGTCGCGACCGTCTTTGCGGTCTTCGCCCTGGCCTACAACCCGGTCTTCCGGATCCATCTACAGCGCGAGGATTGGGCGGTCATCAATGTAGCAACGATTGCTGCGATCGGCTGGGTTTGGTGGAAATTGCGTTAGGCCGCAAACTCATAAATCGAGATGAGCTGTTGCGGTCAGCTCGAACGACCGGCTAGCTTACCCTAATGACGACCGACCTTCTCATCGACGGTATGCTTTCGGGCACGGGCGTGCGTGACGCTGT
>NZ_JAYSBK010000082.1:0-14036 GCF_041915465.1 Novosphingobium sp.
ACCACCGCCTGGCCATCGAGCGAGCGCTGGACATCGCATTCGATCCCCATGCCCTTGGCGATTGCCGCCGCGAAGGCCGAGGGCGAATTTTCGGGAATGCCGGGCCCATGGAGACCGCGATGGGCATAGTCAAATTCGCTTAGCCAGCCGACCTTGGCGGCCTTTGGCGCCGGAGCCTTCCAGCGATCAAGCAGGCCGAACGGCAACGATCGCATCCACTTCGACCGCAACGCCGAGCGGCAGGCTGGGCACGCCGACCGCACTGCGGGCATGCTTGCCCGCTTCACCGAACACGGCAACCATCAGTTCCGAGGCGCCGTTGGCCACCTTGGGCTGGTCGGTGAAATCGGCGGCCGAATTGACGAATGCGCCAAGTTTGACGATCCGCTCCACCCGGTCGAGCGAGCCAAGCGCGGCCTTGAGCTGCGCCAGGATCATCAGCCCGCAGGCCTGCGCCCCGTGGACGCCCTGTTCAAGGCTGAGGTCTTCGCCCAACCGCCCCTTGAGCAGCTTGCCATCGACGATCGAGACCTGGCCCGACACATGCGCCAGACCGCCTGCGATCACCACGGGAACATAGGCCGCGACGGGCGCGGCCGGTTCGGGCAAGGAAAGGCCGAGTTCGGCCAGCTTTGCTTCGATACTCATACCCGCCTCTTACAGCCGGGAAAGCAGCCACGGCAAGGCATGTTCCCACGTGTCGATCCGGGCATGGGCGTGGCCCGCCTCGAACCCGCAGGTGATATGCGGCGCAAGGCTGGGTTCGCCGCACAGATGCAGCCGGTCGATATGCGGCACCAGCTCTGCGGCGGAGCCGTGGTGCTGCGCCAGATCGTCAATGAAGACCGCCTTGGACGGCTGGTACTCATCAAGGATCGCCTGCAGCGCCGGCCCCTTGGGCCCCTGGTTGGTGAATACCCGCACGTCGATCCCATGGGCTTCAAGCTGGGCCTTGCGCGCCGCATTGTGCTTGTCATGCAGGTTGGTCAGCACGACCACATCGGCATGATCCTTGAGCGTGTTGATCGCGTCCACCGCCCCGGCAATGGGGTGTTGCCGGTGCATCTCACCGTCGAAGAACAGGTTGAGCAACCGCCAGATCTCGGCCGGCTCGACGGGCCTGTCGCTTTGTTTGTCGCGGATCGCGGTGCTGAAATCGTTGCCGATCAGCTTGAAGGCCACGTCCTGCGTCTCGTTCAGCCATTCGCCGAACGGCACGATCATGTGCAGCAACACTTCGTCACAATCGCTGATGATCAGCGGCTTACCCATCGTTCAAAGCCTTTCCCGCGCGGCCATCAGATTCTGTGGTTCAACCCCGATTGCCTCGGCCGCGGCAACCAGATCGGGTTCGTGAGCGGCAAGGAAATCCAGCACCGCTCCCAGCACGCCCGGATCGCCCAACCCGCCGCGCAGTTCATCCACGCTCATGCCGGTCAGCGCCAGCAGCCGGTCGGCCCGCGCGCTGTCTCCCAGCACCCAGCCGAGCGCGCCAAGCGCCAGGGTCATGGCATCGCGGGGCTGACCACCGCCGGGGAATTCATGATCGCGAAGAATTGTCAGTCTCTCTTGCGCAGCGTAGTGCAGTCCCATGGCAAAGCGCATCCTTGTTGTCGAGGACAACGACCTCAACCGCAAGCTGTTCTGCGACGTCCTGCGCAGCCAGGGCTACGCGGTGGAACCCTGCGCCGACGGGCTGACCGCGCTCGACACGGCTCGTGCCTTCGTGCCGAACCTGATCATCATGGATATCCAGCTGCCCAACGTTTCCGGGCTCGACCTGATCGAAGCCGCCAAGGCCGATCCAACCCTGCGCGCGATCCCGGTGCTGGCCGTCACCGCCTATGCCGGCAAGGGCGACGAGGAGCGGATCCGCGACGCCGGGGCCGAGGGTTACCTGGCCAAGCCGGTATCGATCGGACCGTTCATGGCGGCGGTAAAGGCGCTGGTGGAAAAAGCGGCCTGAATTTCGATCCTGTCGCAAATTCACAAGCGATTTTCGAGGATTACGTGCAGTCGTGGGGATACCGGAAGGCTGGCATTGCTGAACCCGCCGACAAACGCAGGTACCCCCGCCGTGAAACGACTGCTCCTATTCTTCTGTATCGCGCTATCCAACCTGTGCACCTCGCCCGCTTTGGCGCAGAATGGCTACACACCGAACCATTGGGACATCGAAGACCTGGAGCGAGCAAGCGAACAGGCGGTCACGGGCCTCAAGGCCTACGTCGCTCTCGATTTTGCGACCGCGGCCCAGTACTGCCCCGTCGCACTAAAGGCGCTGACCGAGGAGAACCGGGCGCGCGACGATGCCAAGGCTGCCGAAACCGTCGGTTACCTGCGGGTTTGCGCACCGGATTCGCTCGCCAAGGTCGGTCAGGTCGAAAAGGCCTGCGCGCTTTATGCAGAGAATAATTATGTGACCGGCGTGAGCGGCTTCGATGCCAGAGGGTTCTGCGCCAAGGCCGAAGCCGAAGCCAAGCGCCGCGACCAGCGTGAAAATGAAGCCAACGCCCTGCTGGCACGCTTCAATCAGCAATATGGCCGCGTCTCCGGCCTTGATGATTCTGCGCCAGGTTACGCAGACGAAGTCGCACAGCTGCGCACCACCTGTGACGGGCTGGCGAACTATGGCGATGTCTTCAACGCCTATCCGCTGACCTTCTCCTATTATTGCGAAGCGCTGACCGCACTCTACACCAGGCACTGGTCGAGCGGTTGCCATATCGGGTTCAAGACCTGGGCAATGATCGCGCCCCTCACAAGAGATGGAAGCTTGCCGCAGGGCATGGAGCGGCGCAACGAGTACGGCTCGCTGCTGGCCAATCTCGCAGGCATGCACAGCCAATGCGAAGACTGGGGCTATCACTGGCCATCCGACCCGAAGGGCGAATGGACCTACAAGGACGACTGACCGTACTGTCCCCGCTTCGATTTGTCCTGCAATTCTGCGGTTTCACGCGGGGCTTTTCCGTTCGCGGTGCCCTGCCCGCTTGACTTTTGCATCCGGCGCCCCTTTTCAGCCCCATTCATCGGCCAAAGGGCCACGAACACTTCGGGAGCTTTGCTAACCATGGACCGCGCCGAAACCGCCGCGAAGATTGCCGCGCTGATCGAACCCTTCAACAAGAAGGGCGTAGCGATCACCGATGCCACCACCTTTGCGGGCGACCTTGAATTCGACAGCCTGACCGTGATGGATTTCGTGGCCGAGATCGAGGACGCGTTCGACATCATCATTTCGATGAACCAGCAGGCCGAGATCGAAAACTACGGCCAGCTGATCGACGCCGTGGTCAAGCTGCAGGCTTGAGGAAGCGCGGGGACATCATGACCGACCTCTTTTCGAAGTTCGACCCGCTGATCGAACAGCGCCGCGCACTGCTTTCCACCGGCGTCACCGATCCGTTCAACCTGGTGATGGAAAAGGTGATCTCGCCCACCGTCGCGTTGTGCAACGGGCGCGAGACGATCCTGCTGGGCACCTACAACTACATGGGCATGACCTTCGATCCCGACGTGATCGAGGCGGGCAAGCAGGCGCTCGACGATTTCGGCGCGGGCACCACCGGCAGCCGCGTGCTCAACGGCACCTATGCCGGGCACCGCGCGGTGGAAGAGGCGCTCAAGGAATTCTACGGAATGGACCACGCGATGGTCTTTTCCACCGGCTACCAGGCGAACCTGGGCATCATCAGCACGATCGCCGGCAAGGGCGATTACATCGTGCTGGACATTGACAGCCACGCCTCGATCTGGGACGGCTGCAAGATGGGCGACGCCGAAGTCGTGCCCTTCAAGCACAACGACATCGAGGCGATGGAAAAGCGCCTGAAGCGCATTCCCGAAGGCGCGGGCAAGCTGGTCGTGCTCGAAGGCGTCTATTCGATGCTGGGCGACATCGCGCCGCTGAAGGAAATGATCAAGGTCGCCAAGGACCACGGCGCGATGGTGCTGGTCGACGAGGCGCACTCGATGGGCTTCATCGGTCCCAATGGGCGCGGCGTGGCCGAGGAACAGGGTTGCCTTGACGACGTCGATTTCGTGATCGGCACCTTCTCGAAGTCAGTCGGCACGGTCGGCGGCTTCTGCGTGTCGAACCACCCGAAGTTCGAAATCATGCGGCTGGTCTGCCGCCCCTACGTGTTCACCGCCAGCTTGCCGCCGAGCGTGGTGGCCACGGCCTGCACCTCGATCCGCAAGCTGATGCACGCCGGGAACAAGCGCGCGCACCTTTGGGAAAACTCGCGCACCCTGCACAAGGGGCTGCGGGACAAGGGCTTCCAGCTTGGCACCAGCGAGCCGCAGAGCGCGATCATCTCGGTCATCATGCCGGATCTGGAACGCGGCGCGATGATGTGGGAAGCGCTGCTGGAAGAAGGGCTCTACGTGAACCTTGCCCGTCCGCCGGCGACCCCGGCGGGGATGACCCTGCTGCGCTGCTCGCTCTGCGCCGAACATTCGGCTGAGCAGGTTCAGACGATCATCGGCATGTTCGAACGCGCGGGCAAGCGGGCGGGCATCCTTGGTTAAAGCCCTGCTGGCGTGGGTGGCGCTGCTCGCGGCGCTCCCCGCCCCGGCCCGCGCCGAAGACCCGCCGCAACCCGCACCGCCGGGCAAGGGCATGCTCGACGAGCCGTGTCCGGACGTGACCGGGCTGTGGTTCGCCTCGCCCTATGTGCGGCAGTACGACTGGAACTTCCTGTGCCGCTACGCGGCGGAGAACCGGGCACTCGATCCGGCCCAGCCCGTCAGCGTCGTCTTCATCGGGGATTCGATCACCGAAGGCTGGAAACGCCTCGATCCCGGCTTCTTCGGCCCCGCGGTGCTCGATCGCGGGATCAGCGGGCAGACTTCGCCGCAAATGCTCGTGCGCTTCTACCCCGATGTCGTGGCGCTTCGCCCGCGCGTCGTGCACATCATGGCCGGAACCAACGACATTGCAGGCAATACCGGCCCGACCAGTCCCGAGGATTTCAAGAACAACATCCGCGCGATGGCCGACCTCGCCAGGGCTAACGGGATCGTCGTGATCATCGGTTCGATCCTGCCGTCGAACCGCTTTGACTGGAGCCCGGACCTGAAGCCCGACCCTCGGATCCGCGAGCTCAACGCCTGGCTCAAGACCTACGCGGCAGACAACGGGCTGGTCTTCGCCGATTACTGGAGCGCGCTGGCCGGACCGGATGGCGAACTTCCCGCAGCCTACAGCAGCGATGGCGTTCACCCCAATGCGGCCGGCTATGCGGTCATGCGGCCGATTGCCGAGCAGGCAATCGCCGAAGCCGAGGCCCGGGCCAGCGCGCGTTAAGCGCTGGCGGGGGCCGTTTCAGCGGGGGCTTCGTCCGGAAGCCGCTTGTTTTCCGGAACTAGCGGCCAGACAAGCTGCTGACCGAAACCCGAAGGCGCGAGGTTTTCGACACCATAACTCTTGGGATAGGTGCGGGTGATCTTGGCCGTGCCGAACAGCACGTCCCAGAAGAACAGCAGGTTGCCGTAATTGCCCTTGTAGTTGACCGCCGGATCATCGGCATGGCGGCCATGGTGAGCGTGGTGGGTGGCGGGCGTGGAGATCGTGCGTTCCACCAGCCACATCACCGGCGCCAGAGCCTTGATCCGGTAGAGTGGGCGATCCCAGGCGACGTCACTGTGGGCGCCGATGATCACCGCCATCTTGCCGATCAGGTACCCGGCATAGACCCAGCCAAGCCCGAGGTAGACCAGCAGTCCCGAGAGCCAGATCCCCGGCATCATCGCATAGTAGAACAGGTTGTTCCGGTAGACGAGCCGCACGCTCATGTAGCGGCCATCGTGGTGGGCGCGGTGCAGGTTGTAGAGCCAGTGGGTGGAGTGCGATGCGCGGTGCCACCAGTACTGGGTCATGTCATCCAGCACGAGGAATAGCAGGATTGCCGCCAGGACGTTGAGGTTCGCCAATGCGCCGCGCAGCTGCGGGGCGTAGTGGCTCATCAAGGCATCGACCGTCAGCAGGATCAACGGCTGGATCACGACCGGCACCGCAATGGTGCTGACCACTTCGACCACCGCGTCATCGCGGGTCTGCTCCGGCTTGGCGAACAGATGGGTCCGCGCCAGTTCAACCAATGCGAAGGCAATGTAGATAGCGATCACCACATAGGAAGCAGTGGGCATGCCGGTCTCCCGAACCAGTTGTTTGCGGGGCAGACTAGCGCTATCCCCGCTCAAGAATGTCAGATAATTTACAATTCAACCCATCCGGTCGCACCATTCTCAGTCCCTCGCTGATCGAGGCGCTGACCGCGGAGCAGCGCCAGCGCCTGCAGGCAGCCGGGGTGACCCGCAGCTTTGCCGATGGCCAGACGATCCAGCACCGCGGTGACGAAGGCCGGGGCTTCTGGCTGATCAATTCCGGCAACGTTCGGGTCGGCCAGTTCGATGCCGGGGGGGAATTCAACGCAATCGCCATGCTCGGCGCAGGGACCAGCTACGGCGAACTCGCGATGCTGGCCCGCCGCCCGCGCGTGGTCGATGCCCTGGCGGTCGGACCGGTGCGGGCAACCTGGATCGCGGCGCACCGGCTTGAAGCAGAGATCGCCGATGACCCGTCCACCGCGCGCCGCGTGATCGGCACGATTGCCCTGCAACTGCAGGAAATGATCGAACTTGTTGCAATGCTGCGCCGTTCGCGCGGAGTTGAACGGGTGGCACAGGTACTGGCTGTGCTATCCGGTTCGGCGCCCCTGCCGTGCCGGGTAGCGATCACCCAGCAAGGTCTGGCAGATCTGGTCGGAACCTCGCGGATGACCGTCAGCGTCACGCTGACCCGGCTCGAAGGGCTGGGACTGGTCCGGCGCTGCTACGGCGCAATCGAAGTGCTTGACCGCTCGGGCCTGCACGATGCCGCCCGGTTCGACGAGGCCTGATCCGCTCAGCCGAGCGGATCGGTCGTGCCGTCCGGGGTGCCTTGCGCAACCTTGGCACGGATGAAACCGTCGCGCCGGCTGAGCCGTTCGAAGTAAGCCGTCATGCCCGGCGTAACCTGTTCCGCCAGACCGATCGACTGGGCCAGCATCACGGCATAGCCGACCGAAATATCCGCCATCGTAAAGCGTCCGGCACAGGCGAATTCCGGCCCGATCAGCGTTTCGGCATTGCGCAGGCGCGATCCGAACCACACCGCGTAATCTTCTGCCGCCTGCGGGTGGCGGCGCTCGGGCGGCTCAAGCCGGGTATAGCGCAGAAACACCGTCTGCGGGAAAGTCAGCGTCGCCTCGCCCATGTGCAGGAAGTTGAGGTAGGCAGCGTAATCCGCCTCTTCCGGGGCGACCGCCAGCGGGCTGGGGCCATAGCGCGTGGCAAGGAAATGCGGGATCGCCGCGCTTTCGGTCATCAGCTTGCCACCGGCCACCAGCGCCGGAACCGTGCCCAGAGGGTTGATGTCGCGGTACCCTTCATAGGTCGCGCGCGGCGGGAACCGCATCAGTTCCAGGCTATAGGGCAGCCCCAGCTCTTCCAGTGCCCAGAGCACGCGGAACGAGCGCGCATCGCGGCAGTGATAGAGCTTGATGGCTTCCGTCACGCGGCAGCCTCGACGGCGCTCGGCGCTTCGCACTTGGCGTCGGACTTGCTGCTACCGCCGCCCAGCATCGCCACCGCAACGAAACCGCCAACGACGATCAGAACGAAGCCGGCCGTAACCAGCGCCAGGTACTTGTCGATGAAGGCCTTGATCGGCGCGCCGAACAGGCGGAACAGCACGCCCACGATCATGAAGCTGATCGAGCGGCTGACGATGCTCGCGAGGATGAAGGTCGCGATCGGCATGGCAATGAAGCCCGCCGTGATCGTCAACAGCTTGAAGGGAATCGGCGTGGCGCCCTTCAGCATGATGATCTCTGCCCCGTATTCGCGCAAATAGCAGGCCGCCTTGGGGAAGCTGTCCGTCAGGCCCAGCACGGCAAGCAGCTGGGTTCCGATCGTGTCGTAGAGGAAGTGGCCGATCGCATAACCCAGCAGGCCGCCCGCGACCGAGGCGAGTGTGGCGATGGCGGCAAACCGCACCGCCTTCTTCGGTTCGGCCAGGCACATCAGCCCCAGCAGGGGATGCGGCGGGATCGGGAAAAAGCTCGCCTCGACAAAGGCAAAGACCGCCAGCCACCATTCGGCGCGGGGATCCGCAGCCTTGGCCATGGTCCAGTCATAGAGGCGGCGCAGCATCGAGGCTCCCTTCAGCAAGCTTGGTCGACCCTGCCTAGCTTGGCTGATCAAGCGCGACAAGCGGTCGCGCCATATAACCAATTTGGTTATTTAAGCTTGACATCGTAACGCTGTTTAGGTACATAAAGGGAACATCGCAAAGAACCGATTCGGCACCGCCGCCTCGCTTCACACGATGCCCCCCTTTCACAGCAAACGGAACGAACCCGCATGGCGGACTCTGAAAAGTCCGGACGGCGCAGCACGGTTGCGTCGCCTGATCTGCCGCGCTTCCGGCAATAGTCGAAGCCGTTTCTGGCCGAATTGGCCGCCACCTCCAACGTCAGCGCCGCCGCCCGCAAGGCCGGCATTTCCACCACTGCCGCCTATGAGGCGCGCCGCCTCAACGCCGAATTCAACCGCGCCTGGCAACGCGCCCTGTGCGAAGGCTACGACCACCTCGAGATGGAACTGCTCCACCGCCTGCGCAGCGGCGAGGTGAAGCCCGCCACCGGAGCCAGGCGCGGCGTGCGCGCCTTCGACAATGCCACCGCCTTTCGCCTGCTGGCCGCGCACCGCGAATCCGCCGCCCGCCAGCGCGCCATCCGCGACAACGAGGATGCCGAGGCCATCATCCTGTCAATCAACGCCAAGCTGGAAAAGATGCGCCAGCGCCGCCTGGCCGCCCTGCCCCCTCCGGCACAAGCGGCAAGTGTGGCGGAAACCTCCGGATCGGCTAGCGATGAGTAACGAAGGGCTGCTGGCGGAACTGCGCACGCTGAGCGACGAACAGTCCAAGGAGTTCGCTCACCACTGGCGGCTTTGGGCGCGGCGCGATCAGCTTGCGCCGGAGGGCGACTGGCGCACCTGGCTGATCATGGCCGGGCGCGGCTTTGGCAAGACCCGCGCCGGGGCCGAATGGGTTCGCGCCATCGCCGCCGCCCAGCCCGATGCCCGCATCGCGCTGATCGCCGCCTCGCTGGGCGAGGCGCGCGCGGTGATGGTCGAAGGCGAAAGCGGCCTGCTGGGCGTTTGCCCGCCGCGCAGTCGCCCGCAGTTCGAACCATCGCTGCGGCGGCTGACCTGGCCCAACGGGGCCTAGGCCACGCTTTATTCCGCGCTCGAGCCCGAGGCCCTGCGCGGCCCCCAGCACAGCCACGCCTGCCGGCCAGGCCCAGAAAGAAGGCTTCGTGAACGAGGCCTTCACCAGGATCGATGCCCTGCTGCACGGGGCCATTGAGGCGGAAACGGCCGCTCCGCCGCCGCTCCCGATGGACGGCCAATGCTGGCTGTTGGGCAGCGGCGCAAGCGCAGCATGGGCCGGCCATGACGGTTAAATTGCCGCATTTTCTGGCGGGAACTGGCGCTTCTTCGCGCCTCGCGACGGAATGCGCTTGCTCAACCGTCAGACGGGAGCCGAGGTCCGCTTTGCAGGAACGTGGAAACAGCCTGCCAAACCGGCGGCTCCGCTTGGCGGGACGACAATCGACACCGAAGCTCGCAATGCAATTTCGGAGTTGCTGCAAAGCCTTATCGATGCAGGCATAATTCCCGCGGCCTAAGAAAGATTCGTGGTCCAACGCCGATTCACGGTTAGGGCACCGCTTTTGACTCGATTTTTTGGTTAGAACACCGCGTAAGGGCATTGATTCGCGATATTTTTGCAACAGTCCGTGGTTTTTGAGCGCTTGCGCCGCGTCCCCTATGACGGTAGACCATTTGCCACTCGGTGGCTCAATCCTATGAAAAGGGGAAAACGACAATGCGCAAACTAGTCCTAGGGATGGCGCTGGCCACATCGGCCCTCGCGACGCCCGCTCTGGCTCGCGACAACACGTGGTACATCGAAGGTGATGTCGGCGGCACGCTCGTCGAAGACATGCACACCAGCACCGGCGAAGTCCTCAACACCGCTGCCGGTTACGATGTCGGCGGGATCGTCGGCTATGACTTCGGCGGCTTCCGCCTCGAAGCCGAAACCAGCTATCGTCGCGCTTCGGCCGACTCGCTCATCTTGGGCGCCACTCAGGTTTCGAAGCCGGCCCTTGATGGCAACGCCAGTGCGCTCAGCTTCATGCTGAACGGCCTGCTCGACTTTGGTGACGACGATGGTCTGCAGGGCTTTGTCGGCGCTGGCGCTGGCGTTGGCCGCGTCAGCGTGAAGGCGATGAACGGCGCGCTCACCTATGTCGACGATTCGGACACCGGGTTCGCGTGGCAGGCTCTCGCCGGCGTCCGCATGCCGGTCAGCAGCAAGGTTGACGTCGGTGTGAAGTACCGCCTGTACAACCAGAGCGGCGTCGATCTCGTCGCTCCGCAGGGCGGCATCTCGACCACCAAGTTCCGCTCGCACTCGCTGATGCTGACGCTGGGCTACAACTTCGGTGAGGAAGCGGCTCCGCTGCCGGCTCCGACCCCGCCGCCGCCCCCGCCGCCGCCGCCGCCGCCGCCGCCCCCGCCGCCGCCGCCGCCGCCGGTGGTCTGCAACAAGGGTCCGTATATCGTGTTCTTCGACTGGGATAAGTCGGACATCACGCCGGAAGCCGCGACGATCCTCGACAGCGCCGTGACGGCTTATGGCAACTGCGCCAATGTTCCGATCATGCTGGCCGGTTATGCCGACCGTTCGGGCAAGCCCGCCTATAACCAGGGTCTGTCGGAACGCCGCAACGCTTCGGTTGCCGCGTACCTGACCTCGCATGGTGTGCCGTCCAGCGCGATCACCAGCCAGGGCTTCGGCGAAAACAACCCGCGCGTTCCGACTGCTGACGGCGTGCGTGAACTCCAGAACCGCCGAGTGGAAATCACCTACGGTCCGGGTTCGGGCATGTAATCTTCCACAAGGAAGAAAAGAATTGGGGGCCGGAGCAATCCGGCCCCTTTTTCGTATATGGTCAAGGCGACTCAGCCCCCACGGAGATCGCATCGCCATGAACAAGACCAGCCTCGTTTGCCTGATTGCCGTTTCGGCTCTCGCAGCCTGCACAACGGCCCGCGAAACCGGCGGTTCGACCATTGCCACGACGACCCTGCTTCAGGCAGACGGCGAAGTTGCCGGCAAGGCGACCATTTCACGCCAGGGGAACGCACTCACTCTCTCGGTAACCGCTCAGGGCATCACCCCGGGGCCTCACGGCATTCATCTGCACATGATTGGCGATTGTTCAGCTGCCGGTTTTACCTCGGCAGGTGGCCACCTCAACCCGGGCAAGCATCAGCACGGGCTCCAGAACCCTGCTGGCAGCCACCTCGGCGACCTTCCCAATATCGTGATCGGCGCTGATGGCACCGGGTCGCTTGATACCGTACTGACCGGTTCAGCCGCAGATCTTGAGCCGATCCTGTTCGATAGCGACGGCACAGCCGTCGTTATCCACGCAGCCCCGGATGACAATCTGACCGATCCCAGCGGCAACAGCGGCGCCCGGATCGCCTGCGGCGTGCTGGCGCATAGCTAGGCGGATCGCCGGGGGCGGTCAGCTGCCCTCGCCGGCTCGCTTCAGCATCGTCGCTTCGGCCGCGGGCACGGCCCGCAGAGCATAGACCAGCAGTGCAACGGCGATCGGCGTCACGCCGATAAGCGAGAGGATGCCGGTGCGCAGATCGCCAACCAGCTTGCCGTTCACAACCTCGCCGGCGAAGTCGGAAATCTGTCCGACCAAGTAGGCTCCGAACGAGAGGCCGACCAAGGTCGTCCCGAGGAAGAACGACGCTGTCGCCGTCCCGCGCATGCGGGGCAGGACCAGATCCTGTGTGGTTGCAGCCGCCGCGCCAAGCGCTGCCGCGCCGAACATCCCTGCGAGGAAGTTCATGGTATAGAACAGCGTCGGATCCGGCGTCGTATAGCCAACCCACAACGGGATCATGGGCGCCAGAACACCGAACAGGATCACATAGATCCGGCCGGCAGGATTCTTCGCCCGCAAGGCATCGGCAACCCGTCCGCCAATGATCACCCCCAGAAACCCGCTCACCGCGCCATTTGCACCGAGCACAAACGCCAATTCCTGCTTCGGAAGGCCAAGGACGGTTTCTGCATAGGGGGCAGACCAGAACGCGAGCGCATAGGCGACGAGCGAGACCAGACCGTAGCCCAACGTGGTGCAGATGAAGGCCGGAGTGCCCCAGATCAGCCTGAAGGTCGCCGGATCGCGTGCCCGCAGCGCACTCGCCCACGAGAAGACCGCGTAGTAGCCCAGGCCCACTGCCAGCCATTGCGGCAGATTGCCGGTGATATGGATCATGCCCAGCGCTAACAGTGCAACCAGTGCGGCCACTCCGAGATTGATCAGGAAGGCCCCGGGACCGCGCCGCCACGCACCGATGAGGGTAAAGGGCGGAACGATCGCAGACAGATCGCCGAGAAAATCCGCAAAAGGTGTCGGAGAACTCACGGCGGCCACTCCGTCCATTGCCCCACGCACAGGCTCGCGCAGGGTCGCGACCCAGAGCGCCACAAGCAGGCCGGGAATCCCCACGGCCAGGAATGCGGCCTGCCAGCCGACGAGGCCGAGCGGTCCCCCTTCGGGAAACGCGGCGTTCCACCCCTGCACGATCTGCGCGCCGATCAGGAGCGACACGCCGCCGCCCAGATAAAGCCCGGAGGAATAGATCGCGAGTGCGGTCGCGCGTCGTTGCTTCGGAAAATAGTCCGAGATGAGCGAATAAGCAGTCGGGCTGGCAGTCGCTTCACCGATCCCTACCCCCATCCGCGCAAACGACAGCGAGACCTGATTGCGCGCGAAGCCGGAAAGCGCGGTCATTGCCGACCATAGTGCCAGGCCAAGGCTCAGCAGCCTGACCCGATTCCAGTTATCGGCCAGACGGCCAAGCGGGATCCCGAACAGGGCGTAGAACACGCCAAATGCAGCGCCCCCCAGGAAGCCCATATCGGCATCGGTGAGATCGAGATCGGACTTGATGTCGACCGCAAGAATGCTGACCACTTGCCGGTCGATGAAGTTCAGAATGTAGACGAGGACCAGAACCCCGAGCACGTACCAGGAATAACCACTGGCGCGTGGTTCGGTTGCTTGCTGATCTTCATCCATTCCCGTTCTCCCCGCCCGCGTAATAACGGGTCGTATCCAAGATGCCGGCCTTCGCGAAGCCTTCGCGCCGCAAGCGGCAACTGTCGCAACGGCCACAGGCCGAACCGTCCGGTTGCGGATCGTAGCACGACCAACTCATCGCCGGGTCGAAACCAAGCCGGTGCGCCTCGCGGGCAATGTCAGCCTTGCCAAGGTATTGCAGCGGCGCGTGGATCTTGAAATCCTCGCCTTCCGCCCCTGCTTTGGTCGCCAGCCGCGCCACTTCGGTAAAGGCAGCGATGAATTCGGGGCGGCAATCCGGATAGCCCGAATAGTCGAGCGCGTTGACCCCGATGAAAATATCCCGCGCCCCGATTGCTTCGGCCCAGGCCAGGGTCAGGGACAGGAACACCAGATTCCGTGCCGGAACGTAGGTGACCGGAATTTCCTCGCCGACACCCTCCTTCGGCACCGCGATATCATCGGTGAGTGCCGAGCCTCCGAACTGGCGCAGGTCCAATGGCAGGATCACATGGCGCTGCGCGCCGAGCTTGGCCGCGATTTCGCGCGCGGCGTCCAGTTCGCGGCGATGGCGCTGATTGTAGTCAATCGTAAGCGCGTTGAGCTGATATCCTGCCTCGCGGGCCAATCCGGCTACGACCATCGAATCGAGCCCGCCCGACAACAGCACCACTGCCTTGCGGCCCAATCCATCGCTGTCATGCTGCATGGCGCTAGGGCTAGCCGCTCCCGCGCGCAGTGGCAACCGCCTCAGCCCGGACAGTCCCCGACCCGGCGCGCCTCCGCCGAAAAATCGAACGGCAGCCC
>NZ_JAYSBK010000083.1:0-13695 GCF_041915465.1 Novosphingobium sp.
CGCTGCTGCTGCTGTTCTCGGTCGCCAAGGGCAAGACCAAGCTGATGGCTGCTCCCCGCAATCGTGGCTGGTATGTCGTCACCGTCAGCAATGTCGTTCCCGGCAAGGTCGATCCCAAGGATCCCCGCCTTGATCAATTCGCCGGCACGCTCAAGCAGGCGTTCGTGATCGAATATGGCGATCAGATGCGCGGTGCGATGGCCGGTGAAATCGGCGTGAAGCGCAACGAGACCGCAATCAAGGCGGTGAACACCCGGCTTGGCGGCGGGAACTGAGCGGCAAGCAATGATGGCCAGCGCAGCTCCTGAAAATTGGGATGCGGCCGTTGCCGCGCTTCGTGACGGCAAGCCCGGTGTCATCTGGCGGCGGCTGATTGCCGATACCGAAACGCCGGTCGGCGCGGCGGTGAAGCTGATGGCCGACGGGCGCGGCGACTTCCTGCTCGAAAGCGTCGAAGGCGGCGAAGTGCGCGGGCGTTACAGCCTGCTCGGCCTCGATCCCGACCTGGTGTTCCGGGCCAAGGGTGCTGCGGCCGAAGTAAACCGCGACTGGCGACACGATCGCGCTGCGTTCACCGCCCTGCCGGGTGATAGCCTGAGCGAATTGCGCGGGCTGGTAGAGGCCTGCAAGTTCGACGTGCCGCCCGCCCTGCCGCCGGTCCTGGCCTGTCTGGTCGGCTATTTCGGGTACGAGACCTATGGCCTGGTCGAAAAGCTGCCGCGTCCGGCCGACAACGAGCTTGACCTGCCCGACATGCTCTTCGTGCGGCCGGCGCTGATCCTGGTGTTCGATCGTCTGGGGGACGAACTGTTCTGCGTGGCGCCCGTCTGGCCGTCGGATTCCGACCCCGAACTGGCGCTGGCGGGCGCAGCGGACCGGATTGACGAGGCGCTGCGCCGTCTGGGTGAAGCCTTGCCGCTCGTCCCGCTGGATGCGAGCCTGCCCGAACCCGCGCTGACCCCGGTTCTGCCGACGGGCAAATATGCCGAGATGGTGCTGCGCGCAAAGGACTACATCGAGGCCGGCGACATCTTCCAGGTAGTGCTGGCCCAGCGCTTCACCTCGCCCTTTACGCTTCCGCCGCTGGCGCTTTACCGTGCGCTGCGCCGGGTGAATCCCTCGCCGTTCCTCTATTTTCTGGACCTGCCGGGGTTTGCCCTGACCGGTTCAAGCCCGGAAATCCTGGTGCGGGTTCGTGACGGCGAAGTCACCATCCGCCCCATTGCCGGAACCCGCCCCCGCGGCAAGACCCCCGAGGAGGATCGCGCCAACGAGGTCAGCCTGCTGGCCGACCCCAAGGAACGCGCCGAGCACCTGATGTTGCTTGACCTTGGCCGCAACGACGTCGGCCGCGTGGCTTCGGCAGGCAGCGTGCGGGTCACCGAAAGCTATACGGTTGAACGTTACAGCCACGTCATGCACATCGTCTCGAACGTCGTTGGGCAGCTCGATTCGGCCCGGCACGATGCGATCGACGCGATGTTCGCCGGTTTCCCCGCCGGCACGGTCAGCGGCGCGCCCAAGGTGCGGGCCTGCCAGATCATTGCCGAGCTCGAGCCCGAAACCCGCGGCGCCTATGCGGGCGGCGTCGGATATTTCGCCCCCGACGGCAATCTCGATAGCTGCATCGTGCTGCGCACCGGCGTGGTCAAGGACGGCACGCTACACGTTCAAGCCGGCGCGGGCATCGTGGCGGATAGCGATCCGGCCTACGAACAGCGTGAGTGCGAGGCCAAGGCTGGCGCGCTGATCGCCGCTGCGCGCGAGGCGGTCCGCGTCGCGGGCGAGGCATCGTTCGGGCAATAGCTTGACGCAACGCGCTGCCGCATTAGGCATGCGGTCCATGCGCAAACTCATCCTCCTCATTCTCGCCCTGATCGCCGCTCCGCTCCACGCTGAGGACTGGCAGTCCAAATCGACCGAGCGCGATGTCGTGCTCAAGGATTTCAAGTTCGGCAGCGGGGAGAGCCTGCCCGAACTGACCATCCACGTGACCACGCTTGGCACGCCGCATCGGGGCGCCAAGGGTGAGATCGACAATGCGGTGATGGTGCTGCACGGCACCGGCGGTTCGGGCTGGCAATTCTTCCGCCCGCAGTTCGCCGACGAGCTTTATGGCCCCGGCCAGCCGCTCGACATCACGAAATACTACGTGATCCTGCCCGACAATATCGGCCACGGCAAAAGCTCAAAGCCCAGCGACGGGTTGCGCATGGCCTTTCCGCACTATGACTATGACGACATGGTTCTGGCCCAGCACCGGATGCTGACCGAAGGGCTTGGCGTGAACCAGCTTGAGCTGATCCTCGGCACCTCGATGGGCTGCATGCACGCTTTCGTCTGGGGCGAAACCTATCCCGGCTTTGCCCACCGCCTTGCCCCGTTCGCCTGCAATGCGGGCGCGATTGCGGGCCGCAACCGGATGTGGCGCAAGATGGCGATCGACGCGATCAGGGCCGATCCGGCCTGGGCGAACGGGAACTACACCACTCCGCCGCTGAGCGGTCTGCGCACTGCGCGCGATCTTTCGATCATCGCCGGCGCCAATGCCTGGGGCCTGCAGGTTCAGTACCCCACCCGCGAAGCCGCCGAAGGCGCGCTCGACCAGGCGTTCAACGCCGTCTCGCCGTTCGGCAACGATGCCAACGACACGATCTACTGGTACGATTCCTCGCGCAATTACGATCCCTCGGCGGGCCTTGCAAAGATCAAGGTTCCGGTGCTGTGGATCAACAGTTCGGACGATTTCATCAATCCGCCCGAACTGGGCATGGCACAACGCCAAGTGAAGGAGATGCCGCGTGCGAAGTTCATCCTGCTGCCCTTCAGCCCCGATACCAAGGGCCACGGCACCCACACCTGGGCCAAGTTCTGGAAGCAGGATCTGATCGAGCTGATGGCGACGAAGCCGTGACAGAACGCCGCACGCTTTATCCGCCGATCGAACCCTATGCTAGCGGGATGCTCGACGTGGGCGATGGTCATTCCCTCTACTGGGAACGCTGCGGCACGCCGGGCGGCAAGCCGGCGGTGTTCCTCCACGGCGGCCCCGGCAGCGGGTGCAGCGACGGGCAGCGCCGCCAGTTCGATCCGGCGCTCTACGACGTGCTGCTGTTCGATCAGCGTGGTTGCGGGCGCTCTACACCGTTTGCCGAACTGAAGGCCAACACCACCTGGCACCTCGTCGCCGACATGGAGCGGCTGCGTGAAATGGCGGGGCATGACAAGTGGATGGTGTTCGGCGGATCGTGGGGCTCCACGCTGTCGCTCGCCTATGCCCAGACCCATCCGGAGCGCGTCAGCGAACTGGTGCTGCGCGGGATCTTCCTTGGCAGCCAGCGCGAGTTCGACTGGCTCTACACCTACGGCGCGAGCGAGCTTTATCCCGAGGCTTTCGCAGACTTCATCGGCCATATTCCGCAAGACGAGCGCGGCGAGCTGCTTGAAGCCTATCACCGCCGCCTGACCAGCGACGACCGCGCCGTGCGGCTCGCTGCCGCCAAGGCCTGGTCGATGTGGGAGGCGGTCACCGTAACCCTGCTGCCCGACCCCGCGATGATCGACGATTTTACGGATGACGACCACGCTGTCGCCGTCGCGCGGATCGAGAACCACTATTTCCGCCACGATTGCTGGCTCGAACCCGGTCAGTTGCTGCGCGACGCATGGAAGCTCAAGGACATTCCCGGGATCATCGTCCAGGGCCGCCACGATTGCTGCACACCTCCGGCGGCCGCCTGGGCGCTCAAGCAGGCCTGGCCCGAGGTCGAATTGCAGATCGTTGACGATGGCGGGCATCTCTACACCGAGCCAGGCATCACCGACGGACTGGTCCGCGCGAGCGACCGGTTCGCTGTCAAGCAAGCTTAGCTTTCAAATCGCGCGCGGGGCGACTATGGGGTCGGCCATGATCCTGGTCATCGACAATTACGACAGCTTTACCTGGAACCTGGTCCACTACCTGATGGAGCTTGGGGCCGAGGTGCGGGTTGAGCGCAACGATGCGATTTCGGCTGCCGAGGCCATTGCCACCGGTGCGAAAGGATTTCTGATTTCGCCCGGCCCTTGCACGCCCAACGAAGCGGGGATCAGCCTCGATCTGGTTGGGGCCTGCGCCGATGCGAAGCTGCCGCTGCTGGGCGTGTGCCTCGGCCACCAGTCGATCGGGCAGTATTTGGGCGGGCAGGTGGTGCGCGGCGGGCTGATGCACGGCAAGACCTCGCCAGTCACGCATGATGGCACGGGCCTGTTCGAGGGCATCCCCTCGCCCTTCATTGCCACGCGCTATCACTCGCTGATCGTCGATGACGTGCCCGAAGGCCTCGTGGTCAACTGCACTTCGGATGACGGCCACGTCATGGGCTTCCGTCACAAGGAACTGCCGATCCACGGCGTCCAGTTCCACCCGGAAAGCATCGCGACCGAGCATGGCCACGACATGCTGGCCAACTTCCTCGAAATCTGCGGGATCAAGGCCCGCCATCTCGCGTGAACCAGGCCGAGGCGGAAGGACTGTTCGGGCGAATGCTCGACGGCGACCTGTCTGACACCGAGATTGCCGAAACCCTGATCGAGATTGCCGAGCGCGGCGAGAGCGCAGCCGAAGTGGCAGGTGCGATCAAGGCAATGCGCGCGAGGATGCGTCCCGTCAGCGCGCCCGATGGCGCGATCGACGTTTGCGGCACGGGCGGCGACGGGCAGCACAGCCTCAACGTCTCGACCGCCGTGGCTTTGGTCGTCGCGGCTTGCGAAGTGCCGGTTGCCAAGCACGGCAACCGTGCAGCGTCGAGCAAGGCGGGCGGCGCGGATACGCTTGAGGCGCTCGGTCTCAACCTGGCGCGCGCCAGCGAAATGGCCGAACAGACCCTTGACGACCTCGGGATCGCGTTCTTGTTCGCCCAGGCGCACCACCCGGCGCTGGCGCGGATCGCCCCGATCCGCAAGGCGCTGGGGCGGCGCACGATCTTCAATCTGCTGGGGCCGCTTGCCAATCCCGCCGGGGTGAGGCGCCAGCTGGTGGGCGTGGCCCAGCCCGATCTTATCGCGCTCTACCGCGATGCGATGCAGCTGCTCGGCACCGAAGCCGCACTGATCGTCTCGGGCGCGGAAGGGCTGGACGAGCTTTCGATTGCCGGGACCAGTTATATGGCCGCGATCGGCCTGCCGGGGATGCCTGCCGAAATCCGCCCGGACGACGTTGGCCTCCTCCCCCACAGCCTCGAAGACCTGCGCGGAGGGGATGCGACTTTCAATGCCGCCGCGTTGGCGCGCCTGCTGGCCGGCGAACACGGCGCCTACCGCGATGCGGTGCTGCTCAATTCCGCCGCCGCGCTGATCGTTGCAGGCGCGGTGGAGGACTGGTTCGAGGGTGTCGAAGAGGCCGCCGAAGCGCTCGACAAGGGCCTTGCCAAGACGCTGCTGGATTGCTGGATCGAGATGGTGAAATGACCGACAAGCTGACTGAAATCTGCGACACCAAGCGCGGCGAAGTAGCCGTGCGCAAGCCGCTCGCCAGCCTTTCGGACCTTGATGCCCGCGCCGCCGCGCAGACGGCCCCGCGCGGCTTTCGCGCCGCTTTGGAGGCCAAGGCTGCCACCGGCTATGCCCTGATCGCCGAAATCAAGAAGGCCAGCCCGTCCAAGGGCCTGATCCGCGCCGATTTCGATCCCCCCGCCCATGCCCGCGCCTATCAGGCGGGCGGCGCGGCCTGCCTCTCGATCCTGACCGACGCGCCGTACTTCCAGGGGCACGAGGATTACCTGGTCGCCGCCCGCGCCGCCTGCGATCTGCCAGTGCTGCGCAAGGACTTCATGGTCGATCCCTGGCAAGTGGCCGAGGCCCGCGCCATCGGCGCCGACGCGATCCTGATCATCGTTGCCGCGCTAGATCACGCCCTGATGGCCGAAATCGAGGCTGCCGCCAACGAGCGCGGGATGGACGTGCTGGTCGAAGTTCACAACGAGGCCGAGATGGAACGCGCCGCGCGGCTCAAAAGCCGCCTGATCGGGGTGAACAACCGCGACTTGAAGCGCTTTGTCACCGACATCGCCACGACCGAGCGGCTTGCCCCGCTGGCACCCGAAGGCACGCTGCTGGTCAGCGAAAGCGGGATCAATTCCCATGCCGACCTCGTACGCCTCTCGGCCTGCGGCGCGCGGACATTTCTCGTCGGTGAAAGCCTGATGCGCCAAGCCGATGTCGAGGCCGCAACGCGGGCGCTGCTTCATGGCTGAGCTGACCCACCTCGACGCGGCGGGCAATGCCCGCATGGTCGATGTTGGCGGCAAGACGGCGACCCAGCGTGTTGCCGTCGCTTCGGGCCGGATCGCGATGTCG
Source organism: Novosphingobium sp. (assembly GCF_041915465.1). GTDB lineage: Bacteria > Pseudomonadota > Alphaproteobacteria > Sphingomonadales > Sphingomonadaceae > Novosphingobium. The sequence goes on from NZ_JAYSBK010000083.1 coordinate 6,337, forward strand.
GCCGAGGCTCTGGATGCAATCCGCAATGGCGATGCCCCCAAGGGTGATGTGCTGGCCGCTGCCCGGATCGCCGGGATCATGGCCGCGAAGAAGACCGCCGAGCTGATTCCGCTATGCCATCCGCTCGCGCTGGATTCCGTGACGGTCGATTTCGCCTTCGAGGACGGCGCGCTGCGTACAACGGCAACCGCCTCGCTGACCGGCAAGACCGGGGTCGAGATGGAGGCGCTGACCGCCGCTTCGGTCGCCCTGTTGACGATCTATGACATGGCAAAGGCGCTCGACAAGGGCATGGTCATTTCGGACCTGCGCCTGATCGAAAAACGCGGCGGCAAATCTGGCGACTGGAAGGCGGAGCTCTGATGGCCCCGCCGTTGCCGCTTGAGGAGGCCCAGGCGCGCCTGCTCGCGCTGGCAGCACCACTGGATATCGAGCGCGTTCCCGTCGGCGAAGCGCTGGGTCGGTTCCTCACCGAACCGCTCGTCGCGCGGCGCACGCAGCCATCGGCAGACCATTCGGCGATGGATGGCTATGCCATGCGCACAGGTGACCTGCCCGGCCCGTGGCGGGTGATCGGCGAAAGCGCGGCGGGCCATCCCTTTGCCGGAGCCCTCGGCGCGGGCGAGGCCGTGCGGATTTCCACCGGCGCGCTGATGCCCGCCGGGGCCGACATGGTGCTGATGCAGGAAGATGCGACGCGCGAAGGCGACAACCTGACGCTGACCGGCACTCCGCCCTCGCCGCCGAACAAGCACATTCGCCGCTGCGCCATGGATTTCGCAGACGGCGCCGAGCTACTGCCTGCCGGAACCCGGCTCGGTCCGGCGCAACTGGCCCTGGCGATCAGCGCCGGGCACAACTTCCTCGCCGTGCGCCGTCGCCCGCGGGTGGTGGTGATCGATAGCGGCGACGAACTGGCCCGCGATCCGAGCGCCTGCCCGCCGCACCAGATACCCGCCAGCAATGGCGTGATGCTTGCGGCACTTGTCCAATCCTTGCCGTGTGAAGTGACCCGGCTCGGTCCCGTTGCAGATTCGCTCGATGCACTGGCCGAGGCTTTTGCGAACGCGGGCGACGCCGATGTCATCGTCACGAGCGGAGGGGTGTCGGTTGGCGATCACGACCTGATCCGTCCTGCACTGGCGGAATGGGGCGCCGAGCTCGACTTCTGGAAAGTGGCGATCAAGCCGGGCAAGCCGTTGCTGGTTGCGCGGCGCGGGCCCAGACTGGTGGTCGGACTGCCCGGCAACCCGGTGTCCAGCATGGTCACGGCCTGCTTGTTTCTGCTGCCCTTGCTGCGCGAATTGCTGGGTGCACGGCAGCCCTTGCCGCGCGCGATCACGGCAGTTCTGGATCATCCGCTGGGCCCTGGCGGAGACCGGCGCGAATTCCTGCGCGGATACTGGGACGGTGCCCGCGTAACCTCGCGCGTCAATCAGGATAGTGGTGCGCTCGGGGCCTTGGCGGCCAGCAATGCCCTGATCGATCGCCCCGCCGGAGCACCTGCCGCCGCCGCCGGAACAGCCGTTCCGGTCTATCTGTTAGAAAGTGGCGGAACTGCTTGACTCGATTCGGCGTGTTGCTTAATTGTTCCTTATTCGTTCACTGAACGGCGCTGGAACATTCTCCTTATCCGCGTCGTCCCAACGGAGAGACGCGCCTATGCTGACCCGCAAGCAGCACGAACTGATCCGCTTCATCCAGACCCGGCTTGAAGAATCCGGCGTGTCCCCCTCGTTCGAGGAAATGAAGGAAGCGCTCGACCTCAAGTCGAAGTCCGGTGTTCACCGTCTCATCTCTGCCCTGGAAGAGCGCGGCTTCATCCGCCGCCTGCCCAACCGGGCCCGCGCGCTCGAAGTGCTGCGCCAGCCGGAAGATGTAGGCACCAAGGCTCCTGCGCGCGCGGCCAACAGCAATGCTGCCGCTGCCGCCGTGATCCGACCGCCGGAAGCCAAGCCGACACCGGCGAACGACGTAATTGAAATTCCGCTGCATGGCCGGATCGCCGCAGGTGTTCCGATCGAGGCGATGGAAACCTCGGCCACGCTGCCGGTACCTGCTGCCCTGCTTGGCGCCGGTGAGCATTACGCGCTGGAAGTTTCGGGTGATTCGATGATCGAGGCCGGGATTCTCGATGGTGATTATGCCCTGATCCGCCGCACCGATACGGCGCGTGATGGCGAAATCGTCGTCGCACTGGTGCGCGGTGAGGAAGCAACTCTCAAGTACCTGCGGCGCGAGAATGGCAAGGTCCGGCTCGATCCGGCCAATGCCGCCTATGATCCGCAGATCTACAACCCCGGCGAAGTTGTCGTGCAGGGCAAGCTTGCCGGTCTGCTGCGCCGCTATCATTGAGGCCTAATGGCGAGGTCCCTGATTTGCGATCCAGCGCTATAGGGCGTGCGCTATGGTGCTTGCGAAGGCGGTGACGGGTTTTCCCCGTTGCCGCCTTCAGCCGTTTCTGTTGCCTGTAACGCGGGTGACCGGACAGCGGGGCTGGCTGCGGGTGCCCACCAGCCATGATGCCCCTGCGATTGCGCCACGGTGCGGACAGTTCCGCTGTCCAGATCAATTGCAAGTCCGCCAGTCTGGCCGAGTTGCGACCGATCGGCCTTGATCCAGCGCGGGCGGCAGGAACGCGGGAGGCGACGTTCGGCAATCACGATGTCCGCACGCTCGCAAGCCGCCGCCAGTTCGCGCTCCCGCGCAAGATCCTTGCCCAGGCCGATCAGCACATGCCAGGTCCGCCCACCGCGACGCAGTGCCAACGCACAGAAGTCGTCATTGCAATGCGCGCCCGGCCAGTCGCTCAGCAGGATCGGCCTGCCGTTCATGCCGGCAAGTTCGGTCAGATTGCTCTTGGCAAAGTCGCTTCGGCCATCGCGCAGCACCAGCAATTGTCCGCCGGTCTCGCCCGCAATGCCGACATGCCGGCCGTCCCCCGAGACCAGTATGTCCGGCGCCCCCATCATGGCCAGCATCGCGGTGCCAAGGGCTGCCGGGATCAAGCCCCAAAGCCGGACGTTGCTGTTCCACAGCGCAAGCCACAGGCCGCCAACGAGGAACAAGGCATAAGCTCCCCGCCCCATTGCCGGGAAGGCCGTAACAGCCCCCGGCAAGCTGGCAGTCCAATGGGCCAGGGCAAGCAAAAGCTCGAGCGATTTGCCCGCCAGCCACCAGAACGGTGCGCCGGCACCGACTATGTCGAACAGCAAAGCCAGCGCGATCAACGGCATCGAGGCCAGTGTTGTCAGCGGGATCGCGATGACATTGGCGAGCGCGCCATAGACCCCGGCGCGGTGGAAATGAAACAGGCCGATCGGCATCAGCGCGAGTTCGATCACCACCCCGGTAAGCAGCAGCGAACCGACATGGCGCAGCCCGGCGGCCCACCAGGGCTCTTCGCGAGCACCGAACCAGCCGCGCCCCCGCTGCGATTCGTGGAGCGCAACGATGGCGATGACGGCGGCGAAACTCAGCTGAAAACTGGGGCCGACCAATGCCTCTGGCCAGAAAAGCAGGACCGTTGCGGCGGCTACCGCGACCATGCGCATCGACAAGGCCTCGCGCCCCAGAACCAGCGCCAGCAACACGAGGATCGCGCCGATGCAGCTGCGGATGGTCGGCACCTCCGCGCCGGTCAGCACCGTATAGGCGACGCCAGCGAGTGCTCCCGCGCCTGCCGCAACGATCGGCAGGCGCAGCCGCAAGGCCAGCCACGGCGCCAGGCCCAGAAGGCGCAGCGCGAGGAAGTAGGCAGCCGCGATTACGGCGCTGACGTGCAGACCGCTGATTGAGAGCAGGTGCGTAAGCCCCGCATCGCGCATGGCGTCCTCGTCTTCCTCGGCGATTGCGCCCCGGTCACCGCTGGCGAAGGCCGCCGCAATGGCGCCCGGCGAGCCCGAGAGGTTTGCTCGGACGTGGTTGGAAAGGCTGCGCTGAAGCCGGGCGACCAACCCGCCCTGGATGAAGGCGCAATCACGCGGACAGGGCCCAGCACGCTTCCCGTCGCGGCCAGGCCGGCAAACCAAGCGGTTCGGCCGAAGTCGTATCCACCGGGGAGCATCGGTGCGGCGGGCGGAACGAGCCTAGCGCGCAGCGTCACCTGCGCACCCTCGCCCAACCCGGGAACGTCTTGCGAATTATCGAGGTTGAGCCGAACCCGCACGGCGCGGGTGCCGCCCGGTTCACGGATCGCGAGAACGATCCTGATCCGGGCCTCGGCCGGGCGTTCTTCGCGTGACAGCACCTTGCCGACGATGGTTGCGACAGTCGGCCGCGCGATCGGCGGGGTGCCGATCAAGGCCGACTTCGACCAGATCAACGCGCAGCCCGCCGCAAGCACCAGCGGAATTACGATAAGGCTTTGGCGTAAATAGGGAAAGCGGGTTTCCCTGCCGAACCAAAGGCCCGCGGTGACTGCACCTGCGAGGCAGGCGGCGAACAGGCCCAGCCATTGTGCCGGCCCTGCAAGCACAAACCACGCCGCGATCCCGGCGGCCAGAGCGACGACCAGCCATGGTGCCCGGTCGAAGCCGGCCGCTTCAATGAATTGCTCACAGGCTTCAAGCCCGCTTGCCAAGCGCGCGCGCTTGGGCCAAGGGCTATGTTGCAGTGCAGCGCCTAGCGGTGCATCATTGCCCATCGGAACGGTCGGCGGCGCGTTGCTGGCCATGGTCGCTACAGAACAGGAAGGTACGGTTGATGGCAAGTGCAAGCGTTCACGAAGCGGCGGCGTCAGGCCAAAGCGTCGTCACGCGGTTTGCGCCCTCGCCCACCGGTTTCCTGCATATCGGCGGCGCCCGCACCGCGCTGTTCAACTGGCTGTTCGCCCGCCACCATGGCGGCAAATACCTGCTCCGCATCGAAGATACTGACCGCGCCCGGTCCACCGAACCCGCGATCGCCGCGATTTTCGATGGCCTGGAATGGCTTGGCCTGATGGGCGACGAACCAGCCACGTTCCAGTTTGCCCGCTCCGACCGCCACGCGGAAGTTGCGCACAAGCTGCTTGCGGCCGGCTACGCCTATCGCTGCTACCTGACCCAGGAAGAACTGGCGGCGCGGCGCGAACAGGCCCAGGCCGAACGCCGCCCGTTCCGCATTGTCAGCGAATGGCGCGATGCCGCGCCGGAAACCTGGCCTGCCGATCTGCCTTACGTAGTGCGGATCAAGGCCCCGCGTGAAGGCGAGACCACGATCAACGATCAGGTCCAGGGCTCGATCACCGTCGCCAATGCGGAACTCGACGATTTCATCCTGCTGCGGTCGGATGGCACGCCGACCTATATGCTGGCCGTGGTGGTCGACGATCACGACATGGGCGTGACCCACGTGATCCGCGGCGACGATCACATCAACAACGCTTTCCGGCAGCTGCTGATCATCCGCGGGATGCACGCGGTCGAAGGCGGCTGGCCCGATCCGGTTTACGGCCATGTGCCGCTGATCCACGGCGCGGATGGAGCGAAGCTGTCAAAGCGTCACGGCGCGCTTGGCGTCGATGCCTACCGCGACGAGATGGGGATCCTGCCCGAAGCGCTGTTCAACTATCTGCTGCGGCTTGGCTGGGGCCACGGCGATGACGAGATCATCAGCCGCGAACAGGCAGTCGAATGGTTCGATATCGGCCATGTCGGCAAGGGTGCATCGCGGTTCGATCTTGCCAAGCTGCTGAACCTCAACGGGCACTACCTGCGCGAAGCGGACGATGCGCGGCTGGCGGGGCTGGTTGCCGACAAGCTGGGCGGCGAAGCCGATCTTGCGCTGCTTGAAGCCGCCATGCCGGTGCTCAAGGTCCGCGCCAAGGACGTAAACGAATTGGCCGCTAGCGCGGCATTCCTGTTCGCCAAGCGCCCGCTCACCATCGAGGACAAGGCGGCGGCGCTGCTGACCGACGATGCGCGCGCCCTGCTTGGCGCTATTCACGAACGGATCAGCGGGGAAAGCGACTGGTCGCTTGCCGCGCTGGAGGTGTCGCTCAAGGCCATGGCCGAAGAGCGCGGTCTGGGCCTTGGAAAGCTTGCGCAACCCCTTAGGGCCGCGCTAACGGGTCAGACGACCTCCCCGGGTATTTTCGACGTATTGGTTCTGCTCGGTCGGGACGAAAGCCTTGCACGCATTGCGGCACAGGCACTTCCCGCACCCGCGCAGCTAGCTTGAGGAGTATGAAGGTGGGCAACCAGGCAAAGTTGAACGCAGAAGGCAAGGATTTCGACCTGCCGATTCTTTCGGGTAGCGTCGGGCCGGATGTGATCGACATCCGCAAGCTCTATGGCCAGTCGGGCCTGTTCACTTACGATCCGGGCTTTACCAGCACGGCGAGCTGCGAAAGCGCGCTGACCTACATCGATGGCGATGAAGGCGTGCTGCTGCACCGCGGATATCCCATCGGCCAGCTGGCCGAAAGCTCGAGCTTCATGGAAGTCAGCTACCTGCTGCTCAACGGCGAACTGCCGAGCAAGAGCGAGCTGGAAACCTTCTCGAACACCATCACTCGCCACACCATGCTGCACGAGCAGCTCGCCACGTTTTATCGCGGTTTCCGTCGTGACGCCCACCCGATGGCGATCATGTGCGGCGTTGTTGGCGCGCTTTCGGCGTTCTACCACGATTCGACCGACATCGCCGATCCGATGCAGCGCAAGATTGCCAGCCATCGCCTGATCGCCAAAATGCCGACGATTGCCGCCATGGCCTACAAGTATTCGGTCGGCCAGCCGTTCGTTTATCCGGACAACAGCCTGTCCTACACCGGCAACTTCCTGAAGATGACCTTCGGCGTTCCGGCCGAGGAATACCAGGTGATCCCGGCGGTCGAAAAGGCGATGGACCGCATCTTCATCCTGCATGCCGACCACGAACAGAACGCCTCGACCTCGACCGTGCGTCTGGCTGGCTCGTCGGGCGCGAACCCGTTTGCCTGCATCGCGGCCGGCATTGCCTGCCTGTGGGGCCCGGCGCATGGCGGCGCGAACGAAGCCGCGCTCAACATGCTCAAGGAAATCGGCACGCCCGACAAGATTCCGCACTACATCGAGCGCGCCAAGGACAAGAACGATCCGTTCCGCCTGATGGGCTTCGGCCACCGCGTTTACAAGAATTACGACCCGCGCGCGGCTGTGATGCAGTCGACCGTGCGCGAAGTGTTCGATGCGCTGAGGGTCAACGATCCGCTGTTCGAAACCGCGCTGCGCCTCGAAGAAATCGCACTGAACGATCCCTACTTCATTGAGAAGAAGCTGTTCCCGAACGTCGACTTCTATTCGGGCATCATCCTCTCGGCGATCGGCTTCCCGACCACCATGTTCACCGTGCTCTTCGCGCTGGCCCGGACCGTGGGCTGGGTGGCGCAGTGGA
>NZ_JAYSBK010000084.1:0-13574 GCF_041915465.1 Novosphingobium sp.
GCGGCGTGCCGCGCGGCAAGCGGCTGCGCCAGCACGAGGTGCTGGCGGTTTACGAGAGCGGGCGGTTCCTGCCCGGATCGGTGCTGGTGGTCGACATCACCGGGCGCGATTGCGAGGAAACGGGCCTGGTCTGGGAAGACGGCGATGCCGACCGCTATGTCTATCCCGTCCCCGGCACGCTGGTGCGCGCGCCCTGGCTGGGCGAAAACGCCGCGCAGTTCCTGACCAGCTTCTACGAACTGGACGGCACCCCCAACGATCTTGACCCGCGTCACGTGCTGGGCCGGGTGATCGATATGCTGGCCGATGACGGGCTGACCCCGGTGGTGGCGGTGGAGCTGGAATTCTACCTCGTCGACATATCGCAAGGCCGCCCGATCCCGGCCCGGGGCATCGTCACCGGGCATCGCTCGAGCGACATCCAGGTCTATGGCCTGCGCGAGATGGAAGACCTCAAGCCCTTCTTCGACGAACTTTACACCGCCTGCGATGCCCAGGGCCTGCCGCTGGAAAGCGGGATTTCGGAATATGCCCCCGGCCAGTTCGAATTCACCCTGCGCCACAAGGCCGACGCGCTACGCGCCACCGACGATGCGATCATGTACAAGCGGCTGGTCAAGGGCGTGGCGGTAAAGCACGGCCTCGAGGCGACCTTCATGGCCAAGCCCTTTGCCGAAACCGCCGGTTCGGGGATGCACCTGCACATCTCGATGAACGATGCAGCGGGCAAGAACGCCTTCGCCAGCGAAGACCCGCAAGGCACCCCGCTGCTGCGCCATGCCATCGGCGGGATGAAGGCTTGCCTTGCGGAATCGATGGCGATCTTTGCCCCCAACGCCAACTCGTTCCGCCGCTTCAAGGCCAATTCCTATGCGCCGGTCGCGGCGACCTGGGGGGTCAACAACCGCACCGTAAGCTTGCGCATCCCCGCCGGTTCGCCGCAATCGCGCCATGTCGAGCACCGCATCTGCGGGGCGGATGCCAACCCTTACCTCGCGGTGGCGGCGGTGCTGGGCGCGATGGTCCACGGGATGCGCGGCCAGATCGATCCCGGCCCGGCGGTGATCGGCAACGGCTATGAAGCCGAAGGCGCCGACATCCGCCTGCCCAACCACTGGGCCGCCGCGATCGAGGCGTTCGAGACGTCGGACCTGATGAAGCAGTACCTGGGCGAGCGGTTCGTGAAGAACTATGCCATCGTCAAGGGCGTCGAAATGTCGCGCTTCATGGCCGAAGTGACCGAGCTCGACCTCACCTGGTACCTGCGCAACGCGTAAGGGCTGCTGCCTAGCCCGGCTGGCCTCAATCGCATCGGTCGGCTAGACCCTTGCGAATGGTAGGTATTCCTTCCGCGCATGCGGGCGCCGCGATCCTGCTGGCAATTGTCATGTTCTATGGCTTTGCCAGCGGCCGGGCCAAGGTTGAGATCATCTCGCTGATGGTGATCGGCGTGATCGCGCTCGGCCTTTATTTCTTCCCCCTGCCTGGCACCGCACCGGGCGACGGGCTCGCCCTCGCTTTTGGCGGGTTCGGCCATCACGCGCTGATCACGATCTGCGCGCTGATGATCATGGGCCGGGGGCTGGTGGTTACCGGCGCGCTCGATCCGGCGGCGCGCGCGCTTACCATGCTGTGGCGGATCAACACCCAGCTTGGCCTCATCGTCACACTGGTCATCGCCCTGTTCATGAGCATGATGATCAACGACACGCCGGTCCTTGTGCTGATGCTGCCGATCCTGGTGCAATTGGCCGGCAAGGGCGGATTGCCTGCGTCCAAGACGCTGATGCCGGTCAACGCGGCGATCCTGATCGGCGGCATGGCGACGACAATCGGAACTTCGACCAACCTGCTGGTGGTCTCGATCGCGACCGATCTGGGGATGCAGCCGATCGGCATCTTCCACTATACCTCGCTGGTGCTGATCGCCGCCGTGGTTGCCCTCCCGTACCTGTGGCTGGTCATGCCGCACCTGCTGCCCGACAATTCGCGCAGCTCCGGGCCAGTGCAACGCCGCTATTGCACGACCTTGCGCCTCAACGGAGACGGGGCGACATTCGGCAAGGCCAGCGAGCAGCTTGCCGCGATGCTGCCGGCCGAGGTCAAGCTGGAGCTGCCCTTTGCCGGGCTGGTTGGCACCGGCACAAGGCTCAACCTGTCAGGCCCGCACGAGGCGCTGGAAGAGGCCGCGCGCAAGCTCGGTGCCAGCATGGCCCCGGCCTGGCTGATCGCGCGGCTGCGGCAAGAGGCCGAAGCCGCCAAGCAGGACCTCGTCCAGATCGAGATGACGATCGCGCCCGACAGCCGCCTGATCGGCCTGACGCTGCAGACGGCGGGCCTCGAAGACATCGCCGTGCTCGGCGTGCATCAGGCGCGCCGGCCGTTCCATGAAACGCGCCCCGCCCATGCCGAAGCCCCCTTGCGCGAAGGCGACGTGCTGCTGGTCCTCGCCACGGTTTCGAGCGCGCAAGGCTTTGCCCAGCGTGACGGCTTGCTGATCCTTGAAGGCGGACGGGAAATGCCGCGTTCGGGCAAGGCGGCGCTGGCGCTGGCGATCATGGCAGGCTCGGTTGGCCTCGCCAGCATCGGCCTGCTGCCGATCGCGATCTCGGCGCTGGGCGGTGCGGTGCTGATGCTGGCAACCGGCTGCGTGAAGTTCGAACGGGTCGGCCGCGCGCTGTCGGCACAAGTCATCGTGCTGGTTGCCGCCAGCATCGCGCTCGGCAAGCTGGTGCTGGTTACCGGCGCGGCGGAATGGCTGGGACAACTGCTGGCGCTCGGCCTGCAATACCTGCCCGCCGCCGGGGTGCTGGCCGCGATCATGCTGTTCGTGACCGTGCTGACCAACTTCGCCTCCAACGCCACCGCCGCCGCCGTCGGCACCCCGATCGCCTTCAGCATGGCCAAGACGCTGGGCCTGCCTGCCGAGCCGCTGGTGCTGGCCGTGCTGTTCGGCTGCAACCTGTGCTATGCGACCCCGGTCGCCTACCAGACCAACATGATGATCATGTCCGAGGGCGACTATGCCTTCCGCGACTATGTCCGCACCGGCCTGCCGCTGGTCGGCCTGATGATCGTCACGCTCTCGACCCTGCTGGTGCTGCGCTACGGGCTCTAGCCCCGCCTTACTTCCTGTGCTGGTGGACCGTTTCCATGAACAGCGCGGCGGCCTCGCTGTGTTTGGTGAGCCGCCGCCAGGCCATGCCGATGTCGACCGTGGGCAGATCCTCGCGCGTGCGCTTGGCGACGATGCGGTCGCCGTCGAGGCTCCAGGGGCGATAGACCAGGTCGGGCAGCAGGGTGATCCCCGCCGCGGTGCCGACCAGGCTGCGCACGCCTTCCATGCTGCTGGTTCGCCAGGCGACGCGCGGGGGATGGTCGAACTTGTTCCAGATCCCGTCGATCAGCCCTTCCAGCTCGTCGAGCGACAGCGTCACGATCGGCTCATTTTCGAGATCGGCCAGGCTGAGGCCATCGACGTCGGACAGGCGGTGCGAGGGCGCCATCCACGCGCGGCAGGCGCTGCGCAGCAGCACCTCGTGGTCAATCGCGCTGCGCTGTTCGAGGTTCGATACGATCAGCAACGCCAGATCGAGTTCGCCATTGACCAGCAGGTGTTCGATATAGCTGCGCTTGTCCTCGACCAGCACGATTTCGATCCGGGGAAACTGGCGGCGAAAGCGCGAGATGATGTCGGACAGGAAATAACCCGTCACCACCGGCGTCACGCCGACGCGGATCTGACCTTCGGTCTGGTCCTCCTCGCGCCCGACGCCGCCCGCCATGTCGGCAATCGCATCGATGATCGAGCGCGCGTGGCGCAGGAACTGCTGGCCTTCGCGGGTCAAGGTCACGCCCTTGGCGTGGCGGTGGAACAGGGTGACGCCGGTTTCCTGCTCCAGCGTGCGGATCGCGTCGGTGACCGCGCTTTGCGAGATGCCCACCGCGCTCGACCCGCCCGAGACCGAGCGCGCCTCGGCCACGGCGATGAAATAGCGGATCTGGCGGAACGTGATGTTCATCGGTTTTTTCGATAGCTCTCGGATTGCATAATCTACTGGTGCGCCGCGCGATAGAGGGCATTCTGCGAACTTCTATCTTGCGGTGCAGCAAATCCGGCGTAGCATCCGCTCGATCAAGCCATTCTAGCGACGGGGACTAGCGCAATGACCGATCTGCCGAACCTCAACGGAATCAAACTGGGACGCCGCTCGCTGCTGCAAGGCCTGGGCGTCGCGGCGATCGGGATCAGCTTTGGCGGTCTGGCCGCCTGCTCCAAGTCCGGCAGCAGCGGCGCAGGCGCCGGCACGGGCGAAGAACCCGCACTCAACTTCTACAACTGGGACACCTACATCGGCGAAACCACGCTGGCCGACTTCAAGGCATCGAGCGGGATCGACGTGAAGATGGACCTGTTCGACAGCAACGACGTGCTGTTCGCCAAGTTCAAGGCCGGCAACCCGGGCTATGATGTGATCGTCCCCTCGAACGATTTCGTCGAACGCATGACCGAAGCCGGGATGCTGATGGAGCTTGACCATTCGCTGATCCCGAACATGAAGAACATCGACCCGACCTTTATCGACGTCGCCTACGATCCGGGCCGCAAGTATTCGATGCCCTATACCTGGCTGACCCTCGGCATCGGCTATCGCAAGTCGAAGGTGAAGGCCAAGCCCGACAGCTGGAAAGTGCTGTTCGACAGCCCGGAATATTCGCAGCGGATCGCGCTGCTGTCCGAAGCGGGCGATCTGTTCCGCCTCTATGGCAAATACCTCGGCAAGTCGGTCAACGCGCTCACGCCCGATGACATCAAGACGATCGAGGCGATGATGATCAAGCAGAAGCCGCACGTGAAGAAGTTCCACGAGGACGACGGGCAGGACCTGCTGGCCAAGGGCGACGTCGACCTGGTGCTCGAATACAACGGCGACATCGCGCAGGTCATGGTCGAGGACGACGATATCGACTTCGTCATTCCTAAGGAAGGCAGCCAGCTCAATTCCGATACGCTGTGCATTCCCAAGGGTGCCAAACACCCCAAGAACGCGCACGCCTTCATCAACAACCTGCTCGATGCGGAAGTCGGCAAGAAGATCACCGAAACGATCCTCTACCCCACCCCGAACGCGGCGGCGAAGGCGCTGATGCCCGATAGCTACAAGAACAACCCGGTGATCTTCCCGCCGGCCGACGTGCTCGCCAAGTGCGAATACGCCAAGTTCAACGCCACCCTGCAACCGCTTTACGAAGAGGCCTTCACCCGCGTCCGCGCGGCCTGATCGGAACCGCACAGGCGATGGCCGAGCAAAACTGGAAAGAGCAGAAGGCCAGCTTCTTCGCGACTTCGGCTGCTCCAATCCTGTGGACCGCCCTGTTCTTCATCGTACCGATGGGGATTGTCTGGGCCTACAGCTTTGGCCGCAATGCCGGGCTGACCCAGATCGAACTGTCCGGCACGCTTGAAAATTACAAGCGCGCGACCGAGTGGCTCTATCTCACGATCTTCGCCAAAAGCTTTGGCGTCGCGGCACTGGTTACCGCGATCTGCCTGGTGGTGGGTTTCCCGGTGGCCATGGCGATCACATTTGCCTCGGAAAAGTGGCGCCCGTGGCTCTTGCTCGGCATCATGCTGCCGTTCTGGACCAACCTGCTGATCCGCACTTACGCGCTGATGATGCTGCTCGGCACCCAAGGTTATGCCAACAAGGCCCTGGGCGGGCTGTGGGGCGGGGCATCGTGGCTCAAGACGCTGGTGGGGCTCGAACCGCTACCGACGTGGGAGCCGGTCCAACTGCTGTTCAACAACTTCGCGGTGGTGTTCGGCCTCGTTTATGTCCACCTGCCCTTCATGGTCCTGCCGCTCTATTCCGCGCTCGATCGGCTTGACCGCAGCCTGATCGAGGCCAGCCTCGATCTTGGCGCGGGCCACTTCCGCACGATCATGCAGATCGTTGTCCCGCTGGCCATGCCCGGGATCGTGGCGGGGGTGATGATCACGCTGATCCCGGCACTGGGCGCCTACCTCACGCCCGACCTGATGGGCGGGACCGACAGCCAGATGATCGCCAACGTGATCGAACGCCAGTTCAAGCGCGCGAACGACTGGCCGTTTGGGGCGGCGCTGTCGTTCATGCTGATCTATGCGATGTTCGCGCTGATCGCCCTGCAAGGCCTGCGCAAGAAGCGCGGTGAGGCCCGCTGATGGCGCTGTTCTCGAAGACACCCCGCGCGCCGCTGGAATATTCGCGCACGCTGTGGCTGCGCTCGTGGGTCACCGCGGTGATGGTGTTCCTCTATGCGCCGCTCATCGTGCTGATGGTGTTCAGCTTCAACAATTCGAAGCGCAATGTGGTGTGGCGCGGCTTTACCACCAAGTATTACGAAAAAGCCTGGAACGATTCCACGCTGATGGAGGCGCTGGGCAATTCGCTGACCATTGCCGGGCTTTCCACCCTGGCCTCGCTGGTGCTGGGCACCATGGCCGCGATCATGCTGTGGCGGTTCCGCTTCCCGCTGAAAAGCGCGACCGACGGGATCATGTCGCTGCCGATCATCGTGCCGGAAATCTGCATGGGCGTGGCCTTCCTGATCTTTTTCTCGTCGGTCCACTGGCCGACCGACCTGGTCTGGCCGTTTGACCTTTCGGCGATCACCATCGCCCACATCACCTTCAGCTTCCCCTTCGTGACGATGGTCGTGCGCTCACGCCTCGCCAGCTTCAACAAGGAGCAGGAGGAAGCCGCGAAGGACCTTGGCGCAAGCGAATGGCAGGCCTTTCGCGACGTGCTGCTGCCGCATATCCGCCCGGCGCTGATCGCGGGTGCGCTGCTGGCCTTCACGCTCAGCCTCGACGATTTCGTCATCACCTTCTTCACCGCCGGACCGGACACGATCACCTTCCCGGTGAAGGTCTATTCGATGGTGCGCTTCTCGGTCACGCCGGTGGTCAATGCCGCCTCGACCGTGCTCATCATCCTGACCGTGGTGCTGACCGCCGTGGCGCTCAAGTTCCAGGGCGTCAAATCGATCGCCGAAAGCCACTGACATGACCCAGCCATCTCCGATCATCTCGATCCGCAATGTCACCAAGCGCTTCCCCGGCGCGCCCAGCCCGGCGGTGGACGATGTCAGTCTCGACATCATGCCCGGCGAATTCTTCGTCCTGCTCGGCCCCTCGGGCTGCGGCAAGACCACGCTGCTGCGCATGATCGCGGGTTTCGAGATCCCGACCGAAGGCCAGATCCTGATCGACGGGCAGGACATGGCGCTGGTGCCGCCCAACAAGCGCCCGGTGAACATGGTGTTCCAGTCCTATGCGGTGTTCCCGCACATGACCGTGGCGCAGAACGTGGGCTATGGCCTCAAGATCGCGCGCACCCCGGGCGACGAGATCGCCGCCCGGGTCAAGGAAGCGCTCGAACTGGTCAAGCTTGACGGGCTTGCCGATCGCCGCCCGGACCAGCTTTCGGGCGGCCAGCGCCAGCGCGTCGCATTGGCCCGCAGCCTGATCATGCGGCCCAAGGTGCTGCTACTCGACGAACCGCTTTCCGCGCTCGACGCGAAGCTGCGCGCGCAGATGCAGTTCGAACTGGCGGACCTGCAGGACGAGGTTGGCATCACGTTCATCACCGTCACCCATGACCAGGACGAGGCGCTGTCGATGGCGGGGCGGATCGCGGTGATGAACAAGGGCGAAGTGGCGCAGCTTGCCGCGCCGTCGGACCTCTACGAATATCCCGCCAACCGCTTCGTGGCGGACTTCGTGGGGTCAGTGAACATCTTCGAAGGCACCCTGACGCTCGACGAGCCCGACCGCGCGGCGGTCGACTGTCCGGGGCTGGGCAAGGTCTATCTCAACCACGGCGTCACCGGGGCGCATGGCAGCCAGGTCTGGGTCGCGCTGCGGCCCGAGAAGATGTACCTGCACGTTCCCGGCGAGGGCAAGGCCGTGCGCGCGGCCGCGCAGGACGCGCCCGACGGGCACAATTTCGCGCGAGGGACAATCAAGGGGATGAGCTATCTCGGCGACATCACGCTTTACGAGATCAAGCTCGATTCCGGGGCGATGATCCGCGTCTCGCGCCCCAACCTGTCGCGCCACGACCAGGAAGATTTCACCTGGGACGATCGCGTGTCGATGCATTGGCGCGCGGATAGCCCGGTTGTGCTGCTCAGCTGATCCATCGGTAAATCCGATACCCCCCCGCTTTCCTTTTCGTATTTCTCCTCGCGGCGGGGCGGCCCTAGGCTCGGGCGACAAGGCGCAATCGCAGGAAACACCGATGCACGACATTCGCGGCCAGTTCATCGCAGGCCACCTGGCCTCGGGCGAAGATATGCCTGAGGTGGTCTACAATCCCGCCACCGGGGCCGAGATAGCCCGGATTGCCAGCGCCAGCCGCGCCCAGGTGGACGCCGCCGTTGCCGCGGCCGAGCGCGGCTTTGCGGTGTGGTCGCGGATGCCGCCGAAGGAACGCTCGCGCCTGATGCTGAAGATCGCGGACCGGATCGAAGCACTGGCCGATGATTTCGCCGAAACCGAAATGCTCAACTGCGGCAAGCCGATTGGCACGGCCCGCGCGGTCGATGTCGGCAACACGGTCGATGTGTTCCGCTTTTTCGCCGGGGCGGCGCGCACCGTGCCGGGCGTTCCGGCGGGCGAATACCGCCCGGGCCATACCTCGATGCTGCGGCGCGATCCACTGGGCGTCTGCGTCGGCATCGCGCCGTGGAACTATCCGCTGATGATGGCCGCGTGGAAAATCGCCCCCGTCATCGCGGCGGGCAATGCCGTGGTGCTGAAGCCGTCCGAACACACGCCGCTCAGCGCGCTCAAGCTGGCCGAAGTCTGCGCCGAGTTCCAGCCCGAGGGCGTGGTCAACGTCGTGACCGGCAATGGCGCCAATGTCGGCGCGCGGCTGGTCGCCCACCCGCGCGTGCGGATGGTGTCGCTGACCGGCGACGTCGCGACGGGGCGCAAGATCCTCGAAGCCGTGGCCCCGACGATCAAGCGCACCCATTTCGAACTGGGCGGCAAGGCCCCGGTGATCGTGCTGGCCGATGCCGACATTCCCGCCGTGGTCGAAGCGATTGCCGAGGGCGGCTATTACAACGCCGGGCAGGATTGCACCGCTGCCTGCCGGGTCTATGCCCACGCCTCGCTGCACGACCGGCTGGTGGCCGATCTGCAGAGCGCGATCGAGCGGATCGCGATGGGCGATCCGGCCCAGCCCGGCACCGCCCTTGGCCCGCTGATCACGGCGCGGCAACGCGACCGGGTGGACGGCTTCGTGGCCCGCGCCGCCGCAGACACGCCGGCCGAGATCGTGACCGGCGGCTATGCCCCCACCCTGATCGCGGGCGCGCGCCACAGCGACGAGATCGTGCAGAAGGAAGTGTTCGGCCCGGTCGTCTCCGTCACCCGGTTCGAGGACGACGCCCAGGCGCTGACATGGGCCAACGACTGCGAATACGGCCTCGCCTCGTCGGTCTGGACGCGCGATGTGGGCAAAGCCGCCGCCTTTGCCGCGGGGCTTGAATATGGCGTCACCTGGATCAACACCCATTCGGTCAACGTTACCGAAATGCCGCATGGCGGGGTCAAGGGTTCGGGTTATGGCTCCGACCTTTCGGTCTATTGCCTCGAACATTACATGACGACCCGCCACGTTATGATTAAGCATTGATCCCATGACCAAGGCCCGCCCCGTCCTCGGCGTGATCGCCTGCCAGCGCCAGGTTGGCACCGAAGCCGCGCAGGCGGTGATGGAACGTTATATCCGCGCGGCCATGCGCCACGCCGACGTTGCCGCGCTGATCATCCCATCGCTGCCCGACCTGATGAGTGCTGCCGAAGTCGCCCCCCGGCTCGACGGCGTACTGCTGACCGGCAGCCCATCGAACGTCGATCCCGCGCACTACCGCGACGAAGGCGGAGACGGCCCGTTCGATCCCGGCCGCGACGAGATTGCCCTCTCCATCGTCAAGGACATGATCGACCTTGGCCGCCCGGTGTTCGGGATCTGCCGCGGCTTTCAGGAAATCAACGTGGCGCTGAGCGGCACGCTGCGCCGCGATACCTCGGCCAGCGATGATCTGCTGCGCCACCATGCGCCCGATGGCGTGTCCTTCGATGCGATGTTCGATCACCTGCACCCCGTCCACCTCAGCGAAACCGGGATGCTGGCGCGCGGGCTTGGCAAGGCCGACCTGACGGTCAATTCGGTCCATTTTCAGGGGATCGGCAAGCTCGCCCCCGGCCTGACGGCAGAAGCACACGCGCCCGATGGGTTGGTCGAGGCCTATTCAGCCCGGCCGAACGGCGCGCCGCTGCTGGCGGTGCAATGGCACCCCGAATGGGACGCCGACACCAACGCCGATAGCGCTGCCTACTTCCACCTCCTCGGCCAAGCGCTTAGAGGAGAGGCATGAGCACGCGCATCACCCGCACCAACCGCTTTCTCGCGCGGATCGGCTTCTCTCCCTGAACGCACGGCCCGCGCCGTCCGTTCACGATCCCCTGTTCAGAGAGAATCCATCATGCCCCGCAATTACGATATCGCCGCCCTGAAGCGCCTCGACGTCAAGCATCACCTTCCCGCCCAGCAGGATTACCAGCTGATCGAGGACATGGGCGGCAGCCGCATCATCACCCATGCCGAAGGGTGCTACATCCACGATGGCGACGGCAACCGCATCCTCGATGGGATGGCCGGGCTGTGGTGCGTGAATGTCGGCTATGGCCGCGAGGAGCTGGTCGAAGTAGCGGCCGAGCAGATGCGCGAGCTGCCCTTCTACAACACCTTCTTCAAGACCGTGACCCCGCCCACCGTCCTGCTGGCCGAAAAGATCGCCGGCCTGACCGGCGGCAAGCTGCAGCACGTGTTCTTCAACGCCTCGGGTTCGGAAGCCAACGACACCGTGTTCCGCATGGTGCGCCACTATTGGAAGCTGAAGGGTGAGCCCAAGCGCAAGGTCTTCATCAGCCGCTGGAACGCCTATCACGGATCGACCGTCGCGGGCGTCAGCCTGGGGGGCATGAAGTTCATGCACGAGCAGGGCGATCTGCCGATCCCCGGCGTCGAACACGTGCGCCAGCCCTATTGGTTCGGCGAAGGTTTCGGCACCGATCCCGTGCAGTTCGGCAAGGACTGCGCCGCCGCGATCGAGGAGCGCATCCTCGCGGTCGGCCCCGAAAACGTCGCGGCCTTCATTGGTGAGCCGGCGCAGGGCGCGGGCGGCGTGATCATTCCGCCGCCGGGTTACTGGCAGGAAGTAGAGGCGATCTGCCGCAAGTACGGCATTCTGCTGGTCGCCGACGAAGTGATCTGCGGCTTCGGGCGCACCGGCGAATGGTTCGGCCACCAGACGCTCGGCTTTACCCCCGATCTGGTGCCGATGGCCAAGGGGCTGTCTTCGGGCTACCTCCCGATCAGCGCGGTCGCGGTGTCGAGCGACATTGTCGCAGTGCTCAAGACCGGGGGCGATTTCGTCCACGGCTTCACCTATTCGGGCCACCCGGTCTGCGCCGCCGTGGCGCTGCGCAATATCGAGATCATGGAGCGCGAGGGCCTGCCCGCGCGCGTGAAGAACGACGTCGGCCCCTATCTGGCCGAAGCACTGGCGCGGCTGAACGATCACCCGCTGGTCGGAGAAACCCGCAGCCTCGGCCTGCTTGGCGCGGTCGAGATCGTGGCCGAGCCCGGCACCAACAAGCGCTGGGGCGGCGCGGAAGGCAATGCCGGGCCGGTGGTGCGCGATGCCTGTATCGCCAATGGCCTGATGGTGCGCGGGATCCGCGATACCATCGTGATGTGTCCGCCGCTGATCATCTCGCACCAGCAGATCGACGATATGGTCGACATCATCCGCCGCTCGCTGGACGAGGCCTATCCGGCGCTTAAGGCAATCGGCTGAAGGAGCACACCATGACCGTTTCCCCCCTGCTGCGCGAAGCCTGCTATGTCGACGGCGCCTGGATCCCCGCCGACAGCGGGCAGACCATCGCCGTCACCGATAAGGCGAGCGGGCAGGTGCTAGGCACGGTCCCCAATTGCGGCGCGGCGGAAACCGCGCGGGCGATTGCCGCTGCCGAAGCGGCCTTCCCCGCGTGGCGCGCCAAGACCGCGAAGGAGCGGGCAGCGATCCTGCGCAAGTGGTTCGACCTGATGATGGCCAATCAGGAGGAACTGGCGCGCCTGCTCACCCTGGAACAGGGCAAGAGCCTGACCGAAAGCCGGGGCGAGATCGCCTATGGCGCCAGCTTCATCGAATGGTTCGCCGAAGAGGGCAAGCGGCTCTACGGCGACGTGATCCCCGGCCACCTGGCCGACAAGCGGATCGTGGTGCTGAAACAGCCGATCGGCGTTGCCGCCGCGATCACGCCGTGGAACTTTCCCAATGCGATGATCACCCGCAAGGCCGGACCGGCGCTTGCCGCAGGCTGCCCGATCGTGGTCAAACCCGCGAGCCAGACGCCCTTTTCGGCGCTAGCTCTGGCCGTGCTGGCCGAGCAGGCGGGCATTCCCAAGGGCGTGTTCAACGTCGTCACCGGCAGCGCCAGCGCGATCGGCGGCGAGATGACTTCCAGCCCCACGGTGCGCAAGCTCAGCTTCACTGGCTCGACCGAGATCGGCAAGCTCTTGATGCGGCAGAGCGCCGACACGATCAAGAAGCTGAGCCTGGAACTGGGCGGCAATGCGCCCTTCATCGTGTTCGACGATGCCGATGTCGATGCCGCCGTGGCGGGCGCGATTGCCAGCAAGTACCGCAATTCGGGCCAGACCTGCGTCTGCACCAACCGGCTTTACGTGCAGGCCGGGGTCTATGATGAATTCGTCGGCAAGCTCGCCGCCGCAGCCGCCGCGCTCAAGGTCGGCAGCGGCATAGAAGCGGGCACAGAGCAAGGCCCGCTGATCGACGCGGCCGCGGTTGCCAAGGTGTCCGAACACGTCGCCGATGCGCTGGCCAAGGGCGCAACCCTGCTGACCGGCGGCAAACCCCACGCGCTGGGCGGCACCTTCTTCGAACCCACGGTGCTGGCGAACGTGACCCAGGATATGCTGGTCGCGCGCGAGGAAACCTTCGGTCCGCTAGCCCCGGTGGTGAAATTCGAGACCGAAGAACAGGCCATCGCCATGGCCAACGATACCGAATTCGGCCTGGCCTCGTACTTCTACTCGACCAACCTTTCCCGCGTCTGGCGCGTGGCCGAGGCGATCGAAAGCGGCATGGTCTGCGTCAATTCGGGCATCCTTTCGACCGAAGTCGCGCCGTTCGGCGGGGTCAAGCAATCGGGCCTGGGGCGCGAGGGATCGAAGTACGGGATCGACGAATATGTCGAGCTTAAATACCTCTGTCTGACGGTCTGATGGCCAGCCTTTCGCGGACGCTCCCGCGCCGTCGATAGGCACCCCTTCACGATATGGTTTTGCCGCGCGCGGCACGGCAACCTATGCCGTGCTTCAAGCCGCCCGCCGATGCGGCACTTCGCGCGCGCCTATCGGGAGAGAACATGAGCAAGCACCACGAACCCGGATTCATGACCGGCATAGCCCTGCTGCTGCCGATCA
>NZ_JAYSBK010000085.1:0-13435 GCF_041915465.1 Novosphingobium sp.
ATCAATCCTTCACAGGTCGAACTGGGCATGTTCATTCACAAACTTGAAGGCAGCTGGTTCAAGCATCCATTCTGGAAATCGCGCTTCCTGCTCGAAGATGACGCGACCCTTGATGACCTGCGCGACAGCGATGTCTGCGCGGTAGTGATCGACCTGTCGAAGGGGCGCGACATCGCCCCGTCCCAGCCCGCGGAAATCCCGCAAACGCGCCTGTCCCGCTATGTTCGCCCGGATCGCGGCAAGTCGGTTCAGCGGCGCGTTTTCGTCCCGCCGGCGCCTGTGCAGACCCAGGCCGTGTCCCCGCAGACCTTTACCCGCGAGTTCGGTCAGGCCCGCAGCGCGGCAACCCGCGCGCGCAAGGTGGTATCGCGCGTCTTCCTGGAAGCGCGGCTCGGCAAATCGGTCGACGCGAACGAGGTCGAGCCGGTGATCGAGGAAATCTTTGCCTCGGTGCAGCGCAATCCGCACGCCTTCAACGGCCTGATGCGGTGCAAGCGCGATGCCGAGCACGTCTATCGCCACGCGCTTGCCTGCAGCGCGCTGATGATCTCGCTGGCCCGGCGCATGAAATTTTCGCCGGCTCAAATCCGCGAGGCGGGTATGGCCGGGCTGCTGTTTGATGTCGGGGTGAGCCATCTGCCGGTGGGGGACGATCGCGGCGGCGACGACTATCGCGCGCTGCCGCTGGAGGTTCGCAGCCAGGGCTACAACTTCCTGATCGCCAGCGGCATCCCCGAAAAGATCGCACTGGTTGCCCTGCAACACCACGAACGGGCCGACGGCAGTGGTTATCCCAATCGCCTTACCGGTGTGAAAATCTCGCCGCTCGCCCGCATGGCGGCGGTTTGCGATGCCTACGATCTGCTGGTCAGCGGCGCCCCCGGCGTGGCCCCGCTCGACCCGGCCGATGCAGTCCAGCGGCTCGTCGCCTCGTCCGGGCAGTTCGATCCCGAAACGCTGCTGGCGCTGATGGAAACGGTCGGCGCCTATCCGGTGGGTTCCTTCGTCGAGCTGCGCAGCAAGCGGCTCGCGATGGTGGTGGACCAGGATCCCGCCGACACATCGCGACCGAAGGTCCGGGTGTTCTGGTCGCTCGCGCTGGGCAAGAAGGTCAGGCAGACCGAGATTCGCCTCGCCGAATGTTACGGCGAGGACGAGATCGTCGGGATCGCCAACCTCGACATGTTCACCGACGAGGAAGCCGCCGACCTGCGTCAGCGGCTGCTCGAAGCCTCGGTGCGCGAAAACTAGGTCCGCCTAGTCCTTCACCACCGGGAGCCACACCGCGCTGGGCTGATCCCCGCCCCAGCGGATTGTCTGCGTCGCCTTCACATAGTCCTTGGCCTGGGCATCGAAGATCGACGGCACCCAGCTTTGCGGGTTGCGATCATAGAGCGGATAGAGGCTCGACTGAATCTGCACCATGATCCGGTGGCCCGGCAGGAACACGTGGTTCACGTTGGGTAGCGACCAGCCAAAGGCATAGGTCTTGCCCGGCTCCAGCGGCGCAGGGGTGGCAAAGCCGTGGACATAGCGGCCCCGGAAGATCTCGATCCCGATCCCCAGCTGATAGCCCGCCATCGCCGGGTTAGCGCCGTTCTCCGGCGGGTAAACGTCGATCAGCTTGACCACGAAATCGCTATCCTGACCGCTGGTTGCAGCGCGCAGGTCAACCCGGGGGGCGCCCTTGATGTGGACCGGCTTGGTCAGTACCGACCCGGTATAGCTCAGCACGTCGGTGCGCCCGGTGACGAAGCGCTGATCCTGGACGAGCCAGGTCCGCCAGACGTCCCCGTCCATGCGGATCGGACGCGGCAGGAACGGCACCGGGGCGGCGGGATCGGAAATGTAGCTGTCGCTGCCGGCACCGGTGGGCTTCGCGAACGAAAGGCCGAACCTGCCGGTCAGGTAGAGCGGCTGCTCGGTGCCTGCGGGCCACTTCGCGTCGACCTCCCACTTGTTGATCCCGGTCGCATAGGTGACGGCGGCCGGCATCGGCGCGCAGGGCGGCGCGTTGGTCTTGAGCCGGCAATCGAAGAACGGCTTGATCCAATCGAGCCGGAACTGCAGCGCGGTATCGCCCTCGAAGCGCAGCGCGCCCAGGCCAAAGCCCTCGTAATTTGCGCCCGAATGGCGCCACGGCCCGATCCCCAGCATGATCGGCGCATCGGGCTGCGCGGCCTTGATCGCGCGGTAGACGGCGGGACCGCCGTAGCTGTCTTCCTGATCCCACTGCCCCAGCATGACCAGCGTCGGCACGGTCAGCTTGTGCTTGGCCAAAATCTTGTCGACCGCCTGTTCCTGCCAATAGGTGTCATAGGCAGGGTGCTCCATCATCTTGCGCACCACAGGCAGGTCCTGGATCCCCCACTTGCGCGCAAATCCGCCCGACGAGACGGCTTCGAGATAGGTCTCGTATTCATCGCCCAGCCCCACCGGCACCGGGCCGCTGCCATCCTTGACCGTCTGTTGCAGCGCATAGTCGAAGCCGAAGGTGCGGAAGGCGCCATTGTGGAACCAGTCGTCCCCCATCCAGCCGTCGACCATCGGCGATTGCGGCACGGCGGCCTTCAGCGCCGGGTGCGGATCGATCAGCGCCATCAGCGCGGTAAAGCCAAGGTAGGACGAACCGATGATGCCGACCTTGCCGTTGCTTTCGGGCAGGTTCTTCACCAGCCAGTCGATCGTGTCATAGGCGTCGGTCGAATGGTCGATCCCGGTCTTGTTGAGGGGGCCGCGCACCGGGCGGACCATCACGTAATCGCCCTCGGACTTGTTCAGCCCGCGCACGTCCTGATAGACCCGGATATAGCCGTCATCGACGAACGGCGCGTCCATGATCGGCAGGATTTCCTCGATCTTCTGGCTGCGGTTGCGACTGGTGGAATTGGTCGCGTTGTAGGGTGTGCGCGACAGCAGGATCGGCGCGTCCTTGGTGCCCTTGCGATAGACGATCACGGTGAACAGCTTGGTCCCGTCGCGCATCGGGATCATCACTTCGCGGCGGACGTAATCGGCCTCGGGCCGCACCCAGTCATAGCTGGCGACCTGATCGTTGGTCATCGGATCGAGCGGGGCGGGAGTGACCTGCGCCAGCAGCGGCGCGGCAACAAGCAGTGCAATCAGGGTGGCGGCGACCTTGCGCATTCATCGGCTCCAAAAGGATAATTATCGAAGTTAGCAGCTTTGTTGCGCTTGAGAACCCGGCGCGCCGCGATATTCTGCGAACGACAAGAGGAGAGAACCATGCGCGCGACCCAGGCCTATTTCGAGCAGACCGGCGGCCCCGAAGTGATCCAGTGGCGCGAGGTAGACCTGCCCGCTCCCGGCCCCGGCGAAGTGCTGGTGCGCAACGAGGCGATCGGGCTCAATTTCATCGACACCTATTTCCGCTCGGGCCTTTACCCGATCCCGCTGCCCAGCGGCCTCGGATCCGAGGCGGCCAGCGTGGTCGAGGCGGTGGGCGAAGGGGTGAATCTTGCCGTCGGCAGCCGGGTCGCCTGCTTCGGCGGGTTGGGCGCCTATGCCACGGCGCGGATCATCAAGGCGCGCGACCTGCTGCCGGTGCCCGCAGGGATCGACGCCAAGACCGCCGCCGCCGTGATGCTGAAGGGCGCGACGGCGGAATGTCTGGCCGAACGCGTCGCCCCGGTCGCGCCGGGCGGCTGGGCGCTGGTTCCGGCGGCAGCGGGCGGCGTGGGCCTGATCCTGGTCCAGTGGCTCAAGGCGCGCGGCGTGCGGGTGATCGGTACCGTCGGCAGCGCGGAAAAGATCGCGCAGGCCGAAGCTGCCGGGGCCGAACTGGTGCTGCTGAGCGATGCCGAGGATCTGGTCGAACGCGTCCGCGCGGCGACCGGCGGCAAGGGCGTGGCGGCAGCCTATGACGGAGTCGGCGCGGCCACTTGGCGAAGCTCGCTCGCCTGTATGGCGCGGCGCGGCACCATGGTCAGCTTCGGCAATGCCAGCGGTCCAGTAACCGGCATCGCGCTGGGCGAGTTGCAGCGCGGCGGTTCGCTGTTCGTCACCCGCCCCACCCTCTACGATTACTACGCCGATCCCGCCGAAGCCGCCGCTGGTGCTGCAAAACTTTGGGACATGGTCGGATCGGGCAAGGTGAAGGTCACGATCGGGCAGGAATATCCGCTGCTCGAAGCCGCGCAGGCCCACCGCGACCTGGAAGCGCGGCGGACGACAGGATCTACGGTGCTGGTGCCGTGAGGGGGTGCGCGAACCAGGTGAACGACTTGGTGTATTTAGTAAACTGGCACCGTAACCTGCACGTTCCATGCTAATTTGAGAAAACCATGCGAGATATCGCGACGATCCGGACTGGTTACTATTACTTTTGGCTTGCAATGATTTGTTTGCTACTTGCCATAAGTATGAATGAAGATCTAACCGGCGGGGGTCTCCATCAGGGAATGTATTTTCGAGCACTCGGTGAGGGATTGTATTTTTTATATTATCCGGGATTGGTATTTTTGATTTTTCATTTTTTTTGGAGATTGAAATCTAAAAATTCGGCTTTATCATTAAGCGATGATTTGCAATGCTTAAAGGTATATAGTAAAAATTTTAAAGTAGATGAAATAGTTGAAGTGCGAAATACTAGATATTTGTTTATTTTTCGCACATTAACAATATCCACTCGAGATCGAAATTATTATATTAAATCATTTGCCGTTAAAGAATCAATTGATGGTATTGAAAATGAGATACGGCGATGGCATTCGCTTTTTTTAAAGTAACTGATTATTTTAAAAATTCCGAATTGTAGAATTCCGAGAATTACGGTGACACGTCCACATTTCCCCATATACTGACGCTCAACTTGGCCGTAGTCTCATAAACGCGAAGCCAAAGCCGCATTGAAGCGAGTTGGACCATGAGTCAGCGCCACTTCCATGGCGTCAGGCGACGCGAAATCCCAACGAGGATCGACGATCCAAAGACTTTTACGTTTGAAGAAGTCTACGAGACTTTCGTAGCATTCGCTTCGGATTCGCCAATGCCGCGCTTCCTGAGGTGGGAACAGGGATACTCCTCCGGTTGACCCGGCTGTTGGCAATAACTTCGCTTCTGGATTTGAGTTTCTCGGGCAGCGAACGGCAGGAACTGCCCCTGCCCCTAGGGCGCCTTCGCGAACCAGATGATGTGGCGCGGGCCTTTGCCCTTGCCGCTCGCATCAACCCGCGCGCGCACTTCGACTTCCTCGACCTCGAAGCCGGAATCTTCCAACCGCCGGGTGAACTTGGGATCGCGGGCGGCGGACCAGATGGCGAGGACGCCGCCGGGGCGCAGCGCCCGCATGGCG
This sequence comes from Novosphingobium sp., assembly GCF_041915465.1. Lineage (GTDB taxonomy): Bacteria > Pseudomonadota > Alphaproteobacteria > Sphingomonadales > Sphingomonadaceae > Novosphingobium. The sequence goes on from NZ_JAYSBK010000085.1 coordinate 5,315, forward strand.
TGGCGCAGACCGCCCTTCGAATAGATCCGGTTGTTTTCGGCGCGCACCAGTCCGTCCGGCCCGTTGTCGACATCGAGCAGGATCGCATCGAGCGGTTCGGGGGCAAGCAGGATCGCGTCGGCCACGTCGTCCATGCGCAGCTGTACGCGCGGATCGTCGAGGCAGCCCTCGGCGACGGCGGCCATCGGCCCGCGCGCCCATTCGATGATTTCGGGCACCAGTTCGGCCACGGTGATCCGCGCCTTGGCATCGAGCACTTTCAGCGCCGCGCGCAGGGTGAAGCCCATGCCATAGCCGCCGATCAGCCAGCGCTGCGCGGGCACGCCATTCAGCCGCTCGGCCGTCAGGGTGGCAAGCGCCTCTTCCGAGCCGCGCATCCGGGTCGACATCAGCTCGTTATGGCCCAGCACGATCATGAAATCGCGCCCGTGCGCAAACAGCCGCAGCTCTTCGCCGCCCGGAACCTGCGCGGTTCCCAGCAGTTCCCGCGTGATCACGCCCGGTTCATGCCGCGCGCTGGGCGCGCTCGACCGCCTCGAGGTTGAGCATTTCGGCCAGCATGAACGCCAGTTCGATCGACTGCGCCGCATTGAGACGCGGGTCGCAGTGCGTGTGATAGCGGTCGCCCAGCGTGTCATCGCTGATCGCGATCCCGCCGCCGACGCACTCGGTCACGTCCTGCCCGGTCATCTCGATGTGGATGCCGCCCGCATGGGTGCCTTCGGCGCGGTGAACGGCGAAGAAGCCGCGCACCTCGTTCAGGATGCGGTCGAACGGACGGGTCTTGAGCCCGCTGGCCGACTTGATCACGTTGCCGTGCATCGGGTCGCAAGACCACACCACCGGATGGCCTTCGCGCTTTACCGCGCGGACCAGCGGGGCAAGGCCCGCTTCGACCTTTTCATCGCCAAAGCGGCTGATCAGCGTGATGCGGCCCGGCTCGCGGCCCGGATTGAGCAGGTCGAGCTGGCGCAGCAGTTCGTCGGGCGCCATCGAAGGCCCGCACTTCATGCCGAGCGGGTTGCCCACGCCGCGCAGGTATTCGACGTGCGCCGAACCTTCGAAGCGGGTGCGGTCGCCGATCCACAGCATGTGCGCGCTGGTATCGTACCAATCGCCGGTCAGCGAATCCTGGCGCGTCATCGCCTGTTCGAACGAGAGGTGCAGCGCCTCGTGGCTGGTGTAGAAGCTGGTGCCCTGCAGCTGGGGTACGGTCTTGGGATCGATCCCGCAGGCTTCCATGAAGTCCAGCGCCTCGCCGATGCGGTCGGCCATCTCGGCGAACTTGTCGGCCCAGGGGCTGCGGCCCATGAAATCGAGCGTCCACTGGTGAACCTGGCGCAGGTTGGCATAGCCCCCGGTCGAGAACGCACGCAGCAGGTTAAGCGTCGCGGCCGACTGGCTGTAGGCCTGCAGCAGGCGCTGCGGATCGGGGATACGAGCTTCCGAGGTGAACTCGATCCCGTTGATGTTGTCGCCCAGATAGCTCGGCAGTTCGACGCCATCGATCACTTCGACCGGCGAGGAGCGCGGCTTGGCGAACTGGCCGGCCATGCGGCCCACCTTCACCACCGGCTGCTTGCTGGCGAAGGTCATCACCACCGCCATCTGCAGCAGTACGCGGAACGTGTCGCGGATGTTGTTGGGATGGAATTCGGCAAAGCTTTCGGCGCAGTCCCCGCCCTGGAGCAGGAAACCCTTGCCCGCGGCCACTTCGGCCAGGTCCGCCTTCAGCGCGCGCGCTTCGCCCGCGAAGACCAGCGGGGGAAAGCTCGACAGGGTCTGTTCCACCTTGGCAAGGGCATCGGCATCGGGATAGCTCGGCAGATGCCGTGCTTCCTTGGCCTTCCAGCTTTCGGGGGTCCAGTTATTCGCCACTTTGCTCACTCCATTGAAGAGCGCGCGCCATAGCCCCGCAATCGCACAATTGCAAAGTTCGAAAAGCCGATCACCGCAATCGCGCAATAAAGATTGCGCGCGCCGCGCCTAGTGCCCGCCGTGCTGGCTCCCTTCGTCACCCTTAGCCGGACGCGTCACAAGTTCCTGCCCTTGCGGAATGATTGCCAGCCGCCAGCTCATGCCGGACTGAAGGTACTTCCTGGCCAGCGCCTGCATCGCCTCGGGCGTTGTCTGGGTGTAATCGTTCAGCAAAGTGCGCATTGCGGTAAACCGGCGCGGATCGCTGGTCGCCCCTTCAAGGTGGTACATGAAGAAGGCGCTGCTGGTGGACGAGCGGGTCAGCTGCTGGCGCAGCGGCTCAAGCGCGCGGGCCAGTTCATCGGCGGTGGGAGGATTGGCGATCAGGTCTGCCGCGATTTCCTCGGCAGTCTGGAAGAAGATCGGCACGGCCTGCGGGGACAGCTGTGCGACCGCCACGATCGAGCCGCCGTTTTCAAGGTCGGTCGGCCAGGTGTTGTAAACCTGCGGCGAATAAGCCGCGCCCAGCTTTTCGCGCAGCGCGTCCATCAGCCGGTTCTGGAAGACCTGGGTCAGGATCTCGATCTGGCGCGATTCGCGGATGTCGCCCATCCCGCCGCCGGTCGGCCATTCGATCATCGCAGCGGCCTGCCCCGGATCGCCGCGATGGGTCAAAACCACGGGAGTCTGCGACGGGGCCATGGTCTTGACCCGCGCCGGAGCCGTCCCGACCGGCAGGTTGCCACGGGCGGGAAGAGCGCCAAAGGTTTTGCTTAGCGCCGCAATCGCCTCTGCGCGGTTGAAGTCGCCGAACAGTTGCACCTCGATCGGCCCCTGCTTCAGGATCGGTTCCCAGACCTTGCGGAAGCCATCGGGCGTCGCGGCCTCGATTTCGGCCGGGGTCGGCGTGTGGAAGCGCGGATCCTTGCCGCGTTCATAGAACATCAGGTCGCGCTCAAGCACGCCCTGGGGGCTGGTGGCATAGCTTTCGTACTGCAACTTGGCCGCGGCCTTCGAGCGGACGAAAGGTGCCTCGTCCCAGCGGGGCATCGCGAACTTCGCGGCGAACAGATAGAGCTGGTCGGCAAGGTCGGCGCTGCGGGTATCGGCGGTGAACGAGAACGCGCTGTCTTCGATGTCAAATCCAAAGCCCATCTTGCGGCCGGTCGAAATCCGGTCGAGCTCTTCCTGTCCGAGCGGCCCCATGCCCGAAGGCACCAGTGCCATCTGGCCCAGCGTGATATAGGCCGCATCGTCCGGCCCAAAGGCGCGGTAACCCGCGCCAAACCGCACCTTGAGCGTCACGCGCCCCGGCTCGTCGGTGGTCGGCCAGAGCAGCACCTTGACCCCGTTGGGGAATTCCAGCTGCTCGATTTCCAGGAGGCCGGTCGGTTTGGTAACACTTGGCTGGACCGGGGTGCCGATCGGCGGCAGGTCGGCAAACGAGATGGTCTTGGTATTCAACCGCGCTGTAGGATCGGCCTTTACCGGAGCAAGCAGCGCGGCCTTGAGCGATGCGGTATCAGCCTCGCCGTCCTTGGGGGTCATGTAGATTCCGCGCGTCACCGGCCCCTGGAACATGGCCCGAGTGTGTTCAAGCACGGCCTGCGGCGTGAACAGCGGCCGCGAGCTGTTGAAGATCTGCAGCACCACTTCGGGCGAGGCGATCGTTTCATTGATGTCCAACGCGGTTACCATGTCGTCCGCCAGTCCCGAGCCGGGCAGCAGCCCGCGCTGTTCGACGCTGCTTTCGTAGGCGACGCTCATCTCGGCAACTTCGCGAGCGATCTCCTCTTCGGTCGGCGGCTCGGCCATCGCGTCGGCAATCACCGAACGCGTATCCTTCAGCGCCTGTCCCCAGTTTTCGTCGATCGGCGAGACGAACACGAAAGTGCCATCGACCGAGCGGCTGACCTTATCCTTGCTGACCTGCGCCATCAGGAAACTGCCGCCCGCCCGCGCGCGCGCCTCAAGCCGACGATTGATGATCGCGAGCGCCACGGCGTCGATCATGTTGCCCTGGTTGTAGACCACCGTGTCCTTGACCGGACGCCACGGGCGCAGGACCGAATAGGTAAGGCCGCGCGGCAGGTCGGGTTCCACGATCACGCGGGTTTCGCCCACAGGATTGGCCGGATCGCTGCCCTTGGGGGCAACCGGATCGCCAAACGCGGGCGGCGGCGTGTGCTTGCCGGGGACCTTCCATGTCCCGAAATACTTCGCGATCATCCCCGCCATCAGCGCGGGGTCGATGTCGCCAACCGCGATGATCACCGCGTTTTCGGGGCGATACCAGCGCCGGTGGAAGGCCCGCACGCTGGCCTGGTTGGCCGCATTGAGTGTTTCGGTAGTGCCGATCACGGGGCGCACGGCCAGCTTCTGCCCGGCAAACAGGGTCGCCTGCGTCGCATCGCCCACCCGTTCCGCCGTGCCGCCGCGTTCGCGCTTTTCAGCCAGCACGATCGGCACATCGGTGCGCACGTTGGCCTCGCTCAGCGTCGGATACATGATCATGCCCGAAAGCAGCTTGAAGCTCTCATCAAGCGAAGTCGGGGTAACGCCCGGCAGGTCGAGCTTGAATGTGGTGCTGATCGGACCGGTCTGGGCGTTCGTATCGCTGCCGAAGGTCGCGCCAAGACGCTGCCAGGTGGGGATCGCCTGCCCGTCGCCCAGATACTTCGACTGACGGAACACCAGATGTTCGAGCAGGTGCGCATAGCCGCGCTCGTTGTCCGTTTCGTAAAGCGATCCGACGTCCATGCGAATGCGGATCGAAACCTGGCCCGGCGGCACACCGTTGCGGCGCACGGCGTAGCGTACCCCGTTAGGCAGTTCGCCGAAAATCCATTCCTTGTCCTGCGGAATGTCGCTGCCGCGGTAGAGCCAGGGGTCCTTCGCCTGCTTGGCGCTATCGCCCTGCGGCTGCGCCGGGGTTTCGGCCAGCGAAGGCGGCGTCAGAACGAGGGCGGCGGGCAGCAGGAAGGCAAGAAGGCGCGCGGCGCGTGATTTCAGTCGCATGGGGCAAACTATAGGCAGGCGAATTGTGAAGGGCCAGTGAATAGCTTGGCTCCGCGCCGCCCAGCGCACTTGACCCGCTCCCCAACGCGCCTACATGCCAATCATCATGTTTATCGAAACTGAAACCACGCCGAATCCCGCCACGCTCAAGTTCCTGCCCGGTGAGCAGGTGATGGCCGTTGGCACCCGCGAATTCCGCAATGAAGAGGAAGCAGCCGCTTCACCGCTGGCCGAAGCGCTGTTCAGCCTGGGCGACGTGACGGGCGTGCTGTTCGGCCGCGATTTCATATCGGTCACGGCTGCGCCCGGCGTGAACTGGTCCGACCTCAAGCCGCAGGTCGTCGCCATGTTGCTCGATCATTTCGTGACCGGCGCGCCGCTGCTGCGCACCCCCGACGCCAGCGGAATCGTGGTCCCGGCCGAGGACGAGGACTACGGCGACGATCCGGCCGATGCCGACATCGTCATCCAGATTCGTGAACTGATCGAAACCCGCGTGCGCCCCGCCGTTGCCAACGATGGCGGCGACATCGTGTATCGCGGCTTCCGCGAAGGCGTGGTCTACCTCTCGATGCAGGGTGCCTGCTCGGGCTGCCCGTCGTCCACCGCGACGCTCAAGAACGGGATCGAGACGCTGCTCAAGCACTACGTCCCCGAAGTCATCGAAGTTCGCGCCGCCTGAGCGCGCCTCGCCCAATTCCACCCAGACAGGAAAAGCACCCTCATGTCCCAGCCGCTTGACGATGCCGCGCTTGATCAGATGTTCCGCACCGCCCGCACGTACAACGGGTATCTGGACAAGCCGGTTTCGACCGAGCAACTCCACGCGATCTGGGACCTGATGAAGATGGCCCCGACTTCGGCCAACCAGCTGCCCGCCCGCCTGGTGTGGTGCACTTCGCCAGAGGCCAAGGAAAAGCTGGCCGCCTGCACGATGCCGGCCAACGGTGCGAAGATCCGGTCGGCCCCGGTAACCGTGATTGTCGCCATGGACACCCAGTTCCACGAACAGCTGCCCTGGCTGTTCCCGCACGCTGATGCGCGTTCGTGGTTCGTGGGCAATGACGCCCTGCGCGAACGTTCGGCCTTCCTCAACACCACCCTGCAGGCCGCCTATTTCATCATGGCCGCCCGCGCGATCGGACTCGATACCGGGCCGATGACGGGCTTCGCCAACGACGCGGTCGATGCCGCGTTCCTGGCCGAAACTCCGGACTACAAGTCGGTGATGATTTCGACGCTCGGCTATGGCGATCCGGCGAGCATCTTCCCGCGCAGCCCGCGGCCCGATTTCGACACTTTCAACCGGATCGCCTGAGGCGCTATCTTCGCGGCGATGCGAACGCTGGTAATCGATAGTGCGACCGAGGCCTGCTCGGTCGCCTTGTTCGGCGATGAGGGGCTTCTCGCCGGAGACTGGCGCATGCTGGGCCGGGGCCACGCCGAACAGCTGGTCCCGATGATCTCCGCCCTGCCCGGCAAGGGCCAGGCCGACCGGATCGCGGTTGCGCTTGGTCCGGGCAGCTTCACCGGGGTGCGCGTCGGGCTCGCCGCGGCGCGGGCGCTGGCGCTGGTCTGGGGCGCAACACTGGTCGGATATCCCACACCCGCCTTGATTGCCGCCATGGCGCGCACGCAGCGCGGCGCACAGCCCGTACGCGTGGCCATGACGGGTGGGCACGGCGAATGGTTCGTCAGCGATTTTACCGAAGACGGCGCGCCGCTGGGCGACATTGCCTCACTGCTCCCGGCCGTTGCGGCCCAGGGGGGCGCGGCGCTGGTTGCGGGGAGCCAGGCCGAAGCCCTGGTCGCCGCACGCGGCAGCGGCGAGGCCCTGCCGATCTGGAGCGATGCGCGCTGCTTTGACCAGTTGGGCGCCGTCGCGCTCACACCAGACGTTCAACCGCTCTATGGCCGCGCCCCGGATGCCAAGCTGCCCGGGGGAGTTGCGCCGTGACCCCGCCGGGTGACGATCTCGACCGGATAATGGCGGTGATGCAAGCCGCCTTCCCCCCGGAATATGGCGAGGCCTGGACCCGCCGACAGGTTGAAGACGCGATGCTGCTGGGCGGCTGTCACTACGGTCTTGTCGCGGCGCATGGCGGTGCGCCCGGCACCAACGAGGCCGCGGCCGGGTTTTTCCTTTCCCGTACCGGATATGACGAGGAAGAATTGCTCCTCCTGGCAGTCGACCCTGCCTGTCGTCGCCTGGGACTGGGCCGCCGTTTACTTGAGCAATTTGCCGAAGGCGCGCGCACGCATGGCGCGAAGCGGCTGTTGCTGGAAATGCGGCGCGGTAATCCAGCCGAGTCGCTTTATCGTAATTTCGGTTTCAATCAGATCGGGGTGCGCCCGAACTATTATCGCAGCGCCACCGCAGAGCGGATCGACGCGATTACTTTTGCCTGCGATTGCCATTAGTTAACTCGAATTTCATGACCAATCCGCCGGAATCGAACTGTATTACAGTGTAATATGGTCGCCAACGGGTTGTTTTATTGTCACGGGAGGCTAAATTGCCACCCGGAGGCGGGCTGTCTGTGGCCTGACACTCCGAAAACCAAAAACGGTCGCTTACAATCACAGGAAGGAAACAAGCATGGACTCGATCCAGGCTGATATAAATGAAACGCTCATTACGCTGACGTCCGATATTGTTGCTGCGCATGTGAGCAACAACAGCGTCGGCGTGGAAGAACTGCCCACTCTGATCAGCAACGTCTATGGCGCACTTGCCGGGCTTGGCCAGGCCGCGCCGGAGCCGGAAGCAGCCCCGCTGAAGCCCGCCGTGTCGGTGCGCGCTTCGGTCAAGGCCGACAAGATCACCTGCCTTGACTGCGGCATGGAACTCAAGATGCTCAAACGCCATCTGATGACGCATCATGGCATGACGCCGGAAGACTATCGCGCGCGCTGGGGCCTGGCAGCGGACTATCCGCTGGTCGCCCCGAACTACGCCGAAACCCGCCGCGATCTTGCCAAGAAGATCGGCCTGGGCCGCAAGCCTGGCGTGAAGCGCGGGCGCAAGCCCAAGGCGTGAACCTGGCCTTATCGGCTAACAATTGAGTTGCAGTTGAAGAATCGCCCCGCCGGTTTATGATCGGCGGGGTGTTCCTTTTCTGACGGATAGTTACGTGCATCAGGCCATCGACATCGAAGCGCTATGCGTAGAGCGCGGATTGCGCA
>NZ_JAYSBK010000086.1:0-13434 GCF_041915465.1 Novosphingobium sp.
GCCGGGAACGGCGCGGCACAGGATCGTCGCGCCGGGTCTTGGCGAGGACAGCGGGATCACCGGCGCGCTGATGCTGGCCGAGGACGCGGGCTGAAGGGCGCCGCCGGGCAGGCCGATCCTGCCCGGCGAGCGCATCTATCAGTGCAGGCCCAGTTCGTAGCGACCGGTCACCATGTGGTGCACCTCGTCCGGACCGTCGGCAAAGCGCAGGTGGCGCACATCGGCATAAAGTTCGGCCAGCGGCGTCCACTGCGAAATGCCGGTGGCGCCGTGGAGCTGGATCGCCTGGTCGATGATCTGGCAGGTCTTTTCAGGCACCATCGCCTTGACCATGCTGACCCAGACGCGCGCTTCGCGGTTGCCGAGCACGTCCATCGCCTTGGCGGCCTTGAGCACCATCAGGCGCATCGCCTCGATCTCGATCCGCGCGCGCGAGACCAGTTCGAGGTTCTTGCCGAGCATGATCAGCGAGCGGCCGAACGCCTCGCGCGAGTTGCCGCGCTTGACCATCAGGTCGAGCGCGATCTCGGCCTTGCCGATGGTGCGCATGCAGTGATGGATGCGGCCCGGCCCAAGCCGCAGCTGCGAGATTTCAAACCCGCGCCCGACGCCCAGCAGGATGTTTTCCTTGGGCACGCGCACGTTGTTGAAGCGCATGTGCATGTGCCCGCGCGGCGCATGGGTGGCGCCGAACACGTGCATCGGGCCAAGGATTTCGACGCCCGGCGTGTCCATCGGGACAAGGATCTGCGATTGCTGCGACGAGGCCGCGCCTTCATCGCTGGTGCGGACCATAACGATCATGATCTTGCAGCGCGGATCGCCGGCACCCGAGATGTAGTACTTCTCGCCATTGATGACCCAGTCATCGCCATCGAGCACCGCGCGGGTACGGATGTTCTTGGCGTCCGACGAGGCAACGTCAGGCTCGGTCATCACATAGGCGGAGCGGATTTCCCCGGCGAGCAGCGGTTCGAGCCACCGCTTCTTCTGTTCGGGTGTGCCGACGCGTTCCAGCACTTCCATGTTGCCGGTATCGGGGGCGGAACAGTTGAGCGATTCCGAGGCAAGCGGGCTCTTGCCCAGTTCCGCCGCGATATAGGCATAGTCGAGGTTCGAAAGCCCTTCGCCGTGTTCGTCGTCGGGCAGGAAGAAGTTCCACAGACCGGCGGCCTTGGCCTTGTTCTTGGCGCCTTCGAGCAGTTCGAGCTGGCCGGGGGCGAAGCTCCACGGATCGGCGCGGTCCGTGCCGAGGCGCTCGTATTCCTCATAGATCGGGTCGACGTTTTCGCGAATGTGACGCTTCACCGCTTCGAACAACGGACGCGCCTTTTCCGACATGCGCAGGTCATCGAGTTCGGGAATCGTGAAGATATTGGACATGCTGGCATCCTGCTCTGGTGGTGGCCTGCTGCGGTGAGCGACTGGCATCGCTTCTGAACAAACCGGGTTTTCGAATCTGCGCACAAATCGCGTGAGCGTGTGGCGCGATGCTAAACCGGATTATCGATCAGCATCAAGAGCAGTGATGTGCAAAAGGAAAGGCGTGCAGCTCTTCCCAGGGGGGCGAGAGGACGCTCAATGGCATTCAAGGATCACCGACACGCCGGAAAAGTCGCACCGGGCAAGATCATCCGGGCTGATCCAGAAATAGTATGCGCCGCGCTCGCCCCAGCACCAGTCCATCGCATCGTCCGATACGATCTGGAGCAGCAGCAAGGAGTCGGCCGGACCATCGCCCGCGTCGCTGCGCACCCCGTCGTGATAGCCACCCATCCGGTGCGGGCGGTTGTCGCGCAGGCTGCGGGCCGCGGCTTCGAGATCGGCTCTGCTCCGCGTCGGAACACGGTCGCGGGTTTCCGGATCGAGCCAGTCGGCCATGGCTTCGTCGGTCGTGCCACCCGGGATTTCAAGATGGGCCACTTCGAACCGCTCGCACAGGTCGAGACAATGGGGCTGGTTCGAGGGGTATTCGATACGCAGCTCGAAACCGCGCCATTTCCTGACCCGCAGGCAGGCGTCCAGTTCCTTCCAGTCATCAAGGTCGAGCAGCGTTTCGGGTGGCTGTTCGGCAAGCAAGGATGCCAGCTTTTCACAGTCGGCCACCACCGAGGCGCGCCACAGCTTGTAACGTTCGCGCTGGGCGTCAAGACGGGCGACGAGCTGATCGGCATCGGCGCAGGCCGCAAGCAGCGCCTGGCCGCGCTTCAGCGCAGCAAGATGCGCGCTTTGCGGCTTGCCGTCCGCGTGCGCGGTGGCCCGGTCAACCTGTGCTGCAACGCTGGCCCGCAATTGTGCGAGGTCAGCGTCCTCGCGCAGCAGTTCATCGACGTATGCGTTGGTTACCGGCGGTGGCTCTGCGCGCATCCGGGCGGCGAGGAAATTGACGGCCCGGAGCGCCTGCCCATAGCAATAGGGCGCGACCGTGCCGAGTTCGCGGTAGGACAGCACGCGGTGGCCCTCGTACAACAACTCGGCGAAGTTTTCGGGCGCCGCATGGCTGCGTCCATCCTCGAGGCGGAGCGTGTTTGGAAAGCTGACGATGTCGACCGGCCAGCGCCGCCAGAGGGAAGGGACGCTTTCGGCTGCGAGCCAGCGATAGCTGCCTCCGCCGTGGGTCCGGTCATGAACCGGGGCAAGGTCGGCTGGCGGCTGCCTTGCGGGGCCGGTCTGGTCGATGTGCACGACGCGGTAGGCATCGCGGCCAAGCGGACCCGGCTGGTTCGGATCGATGAAGAAGAGCAGCCAGCCATCGCGCGGCCCCAGTCCGCCCCACAGCTCGGCGGGAAGCTCGCTGCAGGCGATCTGCGCCAGAAAATGCAGCGGACGTTCACTGCGGTCCGGATGTCCGGCGGCGCGGGCGCGCGGCCATTCGACCTGCGGCGGCAGTTCCGGAAGGCCGCCGAGCCACGAACCAGCCGGTCCATCCTCCCAGGGCGGCGCGCGCCGGCGCAGTACCGCGGTAAGGCTTTCGCTCGGGGTGCCGGGCTCCGGGGCTAGATCGTCATCGCCAGCCGCCTCGCCGGGGGCCTCTGCCTCATCGGATTCGGCAAAAAGCTTAGCGTCGGCCTGGCCTTCGTTGACCAGTTCGGCGGGGCTGAGGATGCGCCTGCGCTGCTGCGCGACGCTATCTTCACCATCTGCCAAGGCGAGGTTCAGCCCCGCCGCCGCCAGACGCGTCCGCCCGACGCGCCTGCGCCACGCGATCACCGGCACAAGCACGGCCAGCATCAGGGCAGGCAGAAGAATTGGCAGAAAGCCGAAGTGACCCGAAGCGCCTATCACCGGTAAGTTCCTGTTTCGCGACAGGTTTCAGTGGCGTGGCAAAGTTAATTTGTAACTAAGACTGACAAAATCCTCACAGGTGATGCGCGCCGCACGGTCTGGTTCAATGCGCCGTCTGTCCGCCGTCGATGGTAAAGGTTGCGCCGTTGATGAAGCTCGCGGCGTCCGAGCACAGGTGCAGCACGGTTCCGGCGATTTCCTCGGGCTGGGCGGCCCGGCCGGAGATGTTGCCGGCGAAGAAGGCCTTGCGGAAATCCTCGCTGTCGGCCCAGTGCTGGGTCATCGGGGTGACGACGAAGCCCGGCGCGATGGCGTTCACGCGGATGCTGGACTGCGCATATTCGATCGCCACGGCCTTGGTCATGCCGATCACGGCGTGCTTGGCGGCGACATAGGCGGCCATGTTGGGATCGGCGATCAGCCCGCCGACCGAGGCCGTGTTGACGATTGCCCCGCCGCCGACTTTCAGGAAATGCCGCACCTGCGACTGCATGGCATAGAACACGCCTTTGAGGTCGACATCGACTGCCAGCGCCAGCTCGCTTGGCGGGATTTCGTGAAACGGGCGCTGCGGGGGCAGGATTCCGGCGTTGTTGAAGGCCGCGTCCATCCGCCCGAACTGACCGACACAGGCGGCGACCAGCGCGTCCATCGCGGCGGGATCGGTGACGTCGGCATGGACGTGCTCGGCCGCGCCGCCTTCCTGCCGGATCAGCGCCACGGTTTCCCCGGCGCGCGCGTCGATATCGCCGATCATCACGCTGGCCCCGGCGCGGGCAAAGGCCTGGGCGGCGGCCCGGCCGATCCCGGTAGCGCCGCCGGTGATCAGCACGGCCTGGCCGGCGAAACGCGAGTCTTGAGCTGTCATGGCAATGGTTCCTTGGGCTGGACGCGCGCGATCAGGCGATGCCCGACTTGCCGGGGGCAAGGATATGGTTGGGATCGAGCGCCTGCTTGATCGCGGCGTTCACGGCGCGGTTCACTTCGCCATACTGCTGCGCGACAAGGTCCATTGCATGGACGCCGGTGCGATAGCTGGCCCAGCCCTTGTCCCCAAAGCCGGTCACCAGTTCCTTGTAACAGGCATCGGCCCGCTTTTCCTCTTCCGGGTCGGACTTGTCATAGAGCAGGGCGATGATGTGGTGCAGTTCGCGGCTGCCGATGGCGAAGGCGGCGGTATAGTCGAAGCCGTGCTTGCCGAGGATTTCCTTGGCGAGTGCGACCTGGCCTTCCGTCTCGCCGCCCTTGGCCGGGGCGACCGGCGCGAACCAGGCGAGGCCGCCGCCCGCGCCCTTCCAGCGGGCAAGACCAACTTCCTCAAGGCTGAGGCCGCCCTGCATCAGCGTGGCGTGGTGGTGGAAATAGGGATTGCCGACGATCTGGCCCTCGGTCAGCACTTCGCCCCCGATTGCCTCGAAGGCGGCACGCACGATCTTCTCGTTCTCGGCGATCATGCCGGGGGTGCCGTAGAGCGCGAAATAGGTGTTCCACATGCCGAGGCCCGCCTTTTCGCCCGCCTGCTGGAAGGCTTCGTCGGGCACCGGCTCGGCCTTGTCCCACACCTCGCCGCGGCGGTTGAACATGGCAAGCTGGTAGCCCGCACCCATCATCAAGACGACGTTTGGGATGATGTTCGAAATGCGCATCGGGCGCATCGCATCGACGATCTTGGAGAGGTCACCCATGTTCCTGTGGCGCACCACGAAGGGCTTGTAGACCGGCGGGGCCGGCATCAGCCACATCCCCATCTTGGTCACCACGCCAAAGTTCGACTGGGTGAAGATCCCGTCGAGATAGGGTCCATAGCCCCATTTGAACGCCTGCCAGGTGGACGGATTCTTGGTCGATCCCATCCCGGTCTTGAGGATCTGGCCGTCGGCCATCACCACTTCCATGCCGCACTGGACCATGAAGTGTTCGCCATAGGGCGTATAGCCGACCCCGCGGTCGAGCGTGTTGCCGACCGGGCTGACAATCGGGCCAACGGTAGGCACGTCGATCCACAGCGGCAGGTTGTTTTCGACCAGGTAGTCCTTGAGCTGCTGATAGGTCACGCCAGGTTCGACCAGCGCGGTGCACAGTTCCGGATCGACTTCGATGATCCGGTTCATCCGCTTGAGATCGAGCACGACCTGCCCGGGTGCGGCGGTGCTGGTCATGCCGTAACCCATGTTCTTGCCGGTGGAGACCGGCCACAGCGGCTGCTTGAACTTGTTGGCAATCTTGACCAGTTCCTGAACCTCTTCGACCGAGGCCGGCGCGACCGCGCCAATCGGTGCATGGCGGCCACCCGGATCGGGAACATAGGTCTTGGTCCAGGGCTTGACCGCGGCGGCATCGCCCGCGACCCATTCGGCCTCGACGACCGATTTGGCAGCCGTGATGAACCCGGCGAAATCGGCCTTGGAGACGCCCGGGGCGAGGGTGGTGCCCTTGCACCCGGCCAGCGTCAGCGCGGCGGCACCGGCCACACTGGCGCCCAACAGGGCGCGGCGATCGATCGGCAGGCTGCTCACTTGCCCTTCTCCTGCGGATTGGCCGGGGCAGTTTCGATCCACTTGCTCAGCGCATCGAGTTCCTCGGGACTGACTTCGGTGGGGCGGAAGGCAGGCATGGCATTGCGGCCTTCGCGCACCATCTGCTTGATGTAGTCCGCTGGCAGTTTGCGGCCGAGGATGATCGGGCCGACGTTGGTGCCGTGGCAATAGCCGCAGGTGCTGGCATAGACCTTTTGCGGGCTGCGCTGGCCGAGCGGTTCGCCAAGCTTCTGCGATGCGGCATAGGCACCCCCGGCGATACCAAGCGCGGCGATTGCCGCGCAGATTGCGAGCCGGCTCACTCGAACTTGCCGAGCATCATGCCGCCGTCGATAACGACGTGGCTGCCGGTCATATAGTCCGATGCGTCGGAAGCGAGCAGCAGCGCCAGCGGCTTGAGCTGGTCGGTTTCGGCCACCGAACCCAGCGGCACGATTGCGTCCCAGGCCTTGCGGGCCACGGGATCGTGCTTGAGCCAGCCGCCGCCGATGTTGGTGACGAAGGGGCCGGGGGCGATGGCGTTCACGCGGATGCGGAATTCGGCCAGTTCCAGCCCCAGCGCGCGGACCATGTGCAGCACGCCCGCCTTGGCCGGCATATAGGCCATGCCGACAATCGGTTCGGTGACGAGGCCTGCGTTGGAAGCGGTGGCGATGATCGAGCCGCCCTTTCCGCCCGCCTTCATCAGCCGCACGGCCTCGCGGATGGTGTTGTAGACGCCGGTCAGGTTGATCGAGATCGTGCGGTCCCATCGGGCGGGGTCGAAGGTATCGACCTGCCCGTCGGGATTGCGATGCCCGGCCGGGTTCCAGAACCCCGCGCCCGGATCGATCCCGGCATTGGCAAAGCAGATGTCGAGCCCGCCGAAGGCCGCCGCATGGGCGTCAAACACGCGCGCGGTCGCCTCGCGGTCGGCCACGTCAAGCCGGTCGGCGCGGGCGTCGAACCCTTCGCTGCGCAGCCGCGCGGCCTCGCGCTCGGCGCCTTCGCCGTCGATGTCGGTCAGCGTCACGCTTGCGCCGCCCTCAGCCATTGCCTCGGCATAGGCGAGGCCAATTCCCGAGGCCGCGCCCGTGATCAGCGCAGAGCGGCCCGAAATGTCAAACTTGCCTAGAATCGACATCGTATCTCCAGCTCAATTTGTTGTATCGTCTTCAAATTCGGATGGGGTGCCCTGCTCGGCGGCAATCAGGCGGCGCAGCATCCGCCGGGCGCGCACCCCGCCGCCATCGCCCGACAGGATCAGCGGTTTCATGTCCCAGAAATCGCGCCCCGCCATCAGGCGGTGAGCATCGCGGATGATCGGCGCGTCTTCGTGTTCGAAGGCGTGTTCGAGCGCGCCCTGCATCACGGCGGAAAGCTCGGCATCGTCCAGCGCATTGCTTCGCGCGGTGGCCCACAGGTAGTGCGTGGTGCCACCGGTTTCGGGGGTAAAGGCGTGGATCGACTTGAGCACGGTCATGCCTTCGGCCGGAGTGCCAGGGTCGCCCGCGCGGTAATCGAAGTAGAGCGTCGCCGGGGCGTTCCAGGTGACTTCGCCGATGAAGTCCTGCTTGCGGCCTGCCACCCCCATCATCGCGGCAAGGGCTTCGGCCAGGTAATCGTCTTGGTGGGTATAGCGCACGAAGACCCGCTCACCGTCCTGCCAGAACTTGCGTTCCCCGATGGTGAAGGCGTTGGCGACGAGGGCAGGGTGAACGAAGTTCGCGTGGCTAAGATCGAGGATATTGTCGCTGTAGAGCTCGTAATGCCCCTCGGCTATCGTCATGCCCCGCACGGCCACCCAGGCGGGATCATCCAGCCAGCCGAAATCCGGGATCAGCGCCGGATCGGCCTTGGCCGCATCGCCCATCCAGATCCACAGGATCCGGTACCGCTCGACCAGCGGGTAGCTGGGAACGGCAACTTTTGGCGGGGCTTCGCCCTGGTGCGGGTTGTGGACGCAGGCACCGGTGTGGTCGAAGCGCAGGCCGTGATAGGGACAGGCGAGGTGTCCGTCGATCACGCAGCCCGCGCCAAGCGGCGCGAAGCGGTGCGGGCAGCGTCCGCCAATGGCATGGGCCTTGCCATCGGCGTCGCGGTACAGGGCCACCGGTTCCTCAAGGAAAACCCTGGCCTGCGGCTGGTCGGTCAGGTCGTCCGCCCAACCAGCGGCGTACCAGGTGTTGCGCAGGTACGGCCCGCCAGTGGGCCCATCCAGACGGGGCATGGCCTGTTGTTCGCTCATGCCCGCGTCTCCCTAGAGGTAGAGGGCCGGATTGATGGCGATGCCGTGCTCGCGGCAGTAGCTCTCATAGTGGTTCATGAACCACCACACGTCGAGCGTCTCCACATGGTTCCCGGCTTCGTCATAGAACTCGTTCGCGCCCTGCATGTGGAACAGCGCCTTCATCCCGTTGGGATCGTCGGTTACCAGCGTATGCGCGGTGCCCGGGGTTTCGGTGATGAATTCGCCCGCGCGGCAGACCCAGGGATATTCGAGGTAGCGGAACGAGCCTTCGAGACCCACCGCCCAGACCCGGCCGCGATGCTTGTGGGTGCCGATCACGCCCGGCCCCTTGATCCACAGGATGTTGACGTAGACGTTTTCGCGCACGTCGAAGGCGAGGTGGCGGATGGCGGCGTTGTCGCCAAAGGGAACCCATGGGCTTTCCGCTTCGGAGGCGCCGACATAGGTGCCCTCGATTCCGCGCGCCTTGATCAGGTCGCCATAGAGTTCCGGGACATCGACGATCTTGTATGCGCCCGACGGGGGCGCCTTCATGCCTGACATGGCCTGCTATCCTTCAAGTCTGTAGTTGCCGGAGGGGCGCAAGCGGGACGGGGAGTGGGAAGGGTCCCGCCCCGCTGCCGCCCTTCAGCGGATCAATGTGTCGACATAGTCCGCGCCGATGCCGTTCGAGGCATAGTGCGCGCGTGCGGCCGCCATGTAGTCGAACACGTCGTAGTGACCGATGGTGTTGCCATCCTCGTCCAGCCACATCAGCGGACCGGAGACGACGAAGAACACCTTCATCGGATCGGGATGATCATAGCAAACCAGCGTGTGGCTCTCGCCCGGGGTTTCGTAGATGAAGTCCCCGGCGGTCGCGGTCCAATCGTGTTCGAGATAGGCCCACTTGCCGCTGATCGTGTAGGCCCAGATGGGGTGCGGGTGGTAATGGCGGTTCACCAAGCCCGCCGATTTCGACATCAGCACATCGGCCCACATGTTCTTGGCCGGGCTGATCCAGACGGGCTTGGAGGAAACGGTTTCGCTGATCGGTACCCAGTAGCGCTCGTCGCCTTCGGCGATCTTGGGCATGTAGACTTCGGGCAGGCCGCCTTCGCGGAATACCTTTTCGACCGGCTTGATCCCCTTCCAGAATTCGGTGTGCGCTGTTTCGGGCATATCGCTTCTCCGGAAAAAAAAGGGCGGGAAACAACTGTTTCCCGCCCAGTAGGGTGTAGGCTTAGAACTTCACGCCAAGGCGCACGTACCATTCGGCCGGACGGCTGTAGGTGCCGTAGATCTGGCCGCCCGCAAGCTGCGCCTGGCCGGTGGTCAGGTAACGCTCGTTGGTGATGTTGGTGCCGCCAACGGTCAGATCCCAGTGATCGCCCGGTTCCTTGTAGGTGATGCTGGCGTTGATCACCGTGGTGCTGGGCCGGTCGAGCAGGAAGGTGCCTTCGGTGTCGTTCTTCATCTTGTCGGTCCAGGTGATGTCGCCCAGGAACACGATCGTGCCCTTGTCACCCAGGTCGGCTTCGTAGCGGGGGCTGAAGTTCAGCTTCCACTTCGGCGTCTTGGGCAGCGAAACGCCCTTGAACACGCCGGCCTGCAGCGGCGAGGCGGCAACCTGTGCCGGCGCCAGCACGCTGGTGTAATAGGCATCGGTATAACCAACCGAGGCATTCAGCGTCAGGCCGTGGGTCGGCGCGGCGGTGAATTCGACCTCGAAGCCCTTGATGCGCGCATCGCCGGCGTTCTGGATGGTCGGCGAAACGCCCTGCTGGAAGTTCAGCTGGATGCCCTTGTAGTCGGTCAGGAAGGCCGCGACGTTGAGCTGGACCTTGCGGTCCATGAACTGCGACTTGAAGCCGACTTCATAGGTGGTCGCCTTTTCCGGGCCAAAGTTCGGCGCGGTGGGCAGCGGGTTCGACAGGCGGGTGGTCCAGCCGCCCGTCTTGTAGCCCTTCGACCAGCTGGCATAGACCATCACGTCGTCGTTCGGATGATACTGCAGGCCGACCTTGGGCGAGAAGTTGCTGAACGACTTCTGCTGCACCCCGGCGATGTAATAGCGCAGCGGCTGACCCGGATTGGGGAAGCCGTTGTCGATCCGGCAGGCATCGCTGATCGGGGTGAGCGAGGCGCAATTGGGATCACCGAAGAACTGGGCCAGCTTGTAGTTGAGGCCGTTGTTGTCCGACTGGAACCCTTCGAACTCCTTGTTTTCATGGGTATAACGACCGCCCAGGGTGATGCCGAGCTGTTCGGTCACCTTGTAGTCGATCTGCCCGTAGAAGGCGTAGTTCTTGGTCGAAAGGTTGTTCGGACCGTCAACCTGCAGCAGCCCTTCTGCGAAGGTCACGTAGTCATGCAGGTCGCCGGA
Source organism: Novosphingobium sp. (assembly GCF_041915465.1). Taxonomy (GTDB): domain Bacteria; phylum Pseudomonadota; class Alphaproteobacteria; order Sphingomonadales; family Sphingomonadaceae; genus Novosphingobium. The sequence continues at coordinate 10,418 of NZ_JAYSBK010000086.1, forward strand.
TTCGGTGAAGTAATAGGCGCCCAGCACGTACTTCAGGCGCTTGTCGGCGGCATCGCCGGTCAGCTGCAGTTCCTCGCTGAACTGCTTCTGGTTCATGGTGAAGCTGGTGTGCAGGAAATCGAGCGGCGAACCGTCGAGGTCCATGCCGGTCTTCCAGTGCAGCTCGCGGTAAGCGGTGATCGACTTGATCGTAGCCGAATCCGAAAGGTCCACTTCGGCCGTTGCCGAGCCGCCATAGGTCTTCAGCTTGGAGAAGTTGTTGCCGTTGGCATAAGTGGTGTCGATCGAATTGGTGATGAAGCGGTTGTCATAAGGCAGCCGGTTGTTGTCTGGGTTGGCGTCGGCATTGACGCCCCAGATCGACGGCAGGTCCACCACCGAGGTCAGGCCGCCGCGGCGACCGAACAGCGCGCCCGCCGGCGGGCCGCCGATGAAGCTGTCGCACGGACCGGTGACGCCGCCGACGGTCACGGTCGGGTTGCCCGCGATCGCGCAGTTGTAGGTGCCGGCGAACACCGCCGGGAAGGTGGTGATGACCTTGTTGGCGATCTGCGAGGTATCGACCTTGGTATAGTCGCCGCTCAGCGTCAGGCGGAACGTGCCGCCATTGTCGTAGCGCAGCTTGCCGCGCAGGTTGTAATTGTTGTCGCCGCCTTCGGTGCCGAGCCCGATATTGTCATAGCCGGCAGCCTTGAAGCTGGTGATCGGATCCTCGACGTAGTTCGCCGCGCCGGGGTAGGCGATGCGCTTCATGTAGCCATCGCGGTGCGTGGTCGAGAAGCTCAGCGACGAGGACAGCCCTTCGGCCAGCGGCAGGTCGACTGTGCCCTTGACCGAGATCAGGTTGTACCGCCCGGCGGTGACGCTGCCACGGAAGCGGAACTCGTTGCCCGGATCGTGGGTGACGATCGAAATCGCGCCGCCGATTGTGTTGCGACCGAACAGGGTGCCCTGCGGCCCCTTGAGCACTTCGACGCGCTCCACGTCCGGCAGGTCCTGGTTCGCGCCGACCGAGCGGGCCAGATAGACGCCGTCGAGATAGACGCCCACACCCGGATCGATGTTGAAGGCAAAGTCGTTGGCGCCGATGCCGCGGATGTAGGCGGACAGCACCGAGGACGAGCCCGAAAACGGCGTGCCGGCATCCAGCGTTACGTTGGGGGCGATGTTCGACAGCGAGGCGACGCTGGTGACCGAGCGCTCTTCGAGCGCGCCGGCAGTAAAGGCCGAGATCGAAATCGGCACGTCCTGGACGTTTTCAGCGCGCTTCTGCGCGGTAACGACAATTTCCTCGATCCCGCCGCTGGGCGCGGCTTCATCGGCGTTTTGCGCATAGGCCGGGGTGGCAAGCGCCGTACCCATGACCGCGAACGAAACTGTTGCCAGTGCAACTGCGAGTCTCATACCCACTCTCCCTTATTATGGTTATTCACGCGAATTCCTGCATCGGCATCGCGCGAGCCGGGTAGCCTTCATGCAATCTGGCGGGCTGGCGCGCTTGCACTGTGGCGCAACGCGAACAGGACAATCGCGCAGTCGCCCTAGTGTCCCGATCTCCAATCCCGCGGTGAGACTCCGAAGTGTTGCCGAAAGCAGCGCGAGAAGTAGGCGCTGTCGTTAAAGCCCAGTTCGAAGGCGATCTCGGTAATGCTTTCGTCGTGGTAGCCGTGCAGCCGATCCGAGGCACGCAGCAGGCGGCGCTCGAGAATGTAGGCCGAAGGCGTCGTGCCCATTGCCGCGAACAGGTTCTGCACCGTGCGGACCGAGGTGTTGAATGCCTCGGCGATGGTGGTGGTCTTGAGCAGGGGATCGCACAGCCGCGCCTCGATCATCGCCAGCACCCGGTTGCGCAGAGCCTGGTCGATCGTTCGTTCCTGAGGATTTCCGGCGCCCCGGATGGCGAGGGCGGCAAGATCGTAGAAGACCGAGTTGACGCCGTCTTCCCACTCGGGATCGTGTGCGCTCTGGTCACCCTGACGCCACAACGAGAGCAGGAAATCGTGGAACACGCGGCCGCCCGGCGAAGATCCGCAGACCCGGCGGCTGAGCAGGTCGTCAAGCCCGGGGAGCCGCTCGGCCAGCGGCTGGCGCGGGAATTCGACGACCAGCAGCTCGTGCGCCTTGAGGTCGAGCGAATAGGGATCGTCCGCCGCGCCAAGGACGAAATCGCCGGGTTGAAGCTCGCTCTCTGCGCCGTTCTGCGTGTGCAGGCTGGTGCCACGGCACTGAAGGTGCAGGATCAGGCGTTCCTCCGCGCCCGCGCGGGCCTTGCGGCCGACGAAGGACGCGGTGGAGCGGGGGCGGATCATCCCCAGTTCGCCGACCTGCCATGCCCACATCTCGCCCTGAAAGTCGCCATCGGGGGTGTTGACGAAAGTGCCGCTATAGATCCGGTCGACGAGGTCGTTCCAGAAGCGCAGGCGCTGCGCCGGTGCAACGCCCTTGGTCGCGTATTTCTCGACTGCGGTGATCATTTCCGTCCCTCCTCCAGATGGGCCAGTCACGAAAGCTCAGCCATGTCCTCCAGCCGCCTTGGCTGCGCGGCGGGCGAGCACCTTGGGGGCGGATTCGACCAGCCCGAGCGAAAGCACGCCAGCCCCGATGGTCAGGCCCAGCATCAGCCACAAGGGGGCGGTCAGTCCGAAAACGTCGGCTAGTCCGCCCGCCGCGAAGGGGCTGAGCACGCCGCCCAGCACTTCGCCGGTGCCCATCACCAGCCCGGTCAGCGTTGCGGTCAGGCGCGGATCGACCGATTCCGCCGGGATCGTCGCCATGAACAGCGGGAACACCCCGTTGAGCGCCCAGCCGAAGAAGAAAATTGCCGCCAAAACCCAGACCGAACCCTGGAAATACAGCGCGCCGAGCGGCAGGATGACCCCCAGGAACGAGAAGAAGGTCAGCACCGGACGCCGTCCGATCGCGTCGGAAATCGCCGGGACGACAAAGCTGCCGATCCCGGCCGAAATGCCGAGTGTTGCCATGAGCCAGCCCATGGTCTCGGGATCAAAGGTCCGCGA
>NZ_JAYSBK010000087.1:0-13390 GCF_041915465.1 Novosphingobium sp.
CCGCAGGTGACGCCGGTAACCAGGCCCTTGGTACGTTCGAGCACGCCTTCCAGCACCTGCTGCGCGCCGCCCATTTCCCACAGGACGTTGATATTGATCGCGCCCTTGCCGCCGGCAATCTCGTAGGCGCGCTTGACCTGTTCCACCGCCCCGTCGATGGCATAGCGGATCAGTTGTTCGTGCCGCTCCTTGCGGGTCAGCTGGTCATAGACCTGACGGATGATCTTGCCTTCGGCGTCATAGCTGTCGGCATTGACCGCACTGACCGTGCCGATCCCGCCCGCAGCGGCCCAGGCGCCAGAGCTGGCGTGGTTCGAAACGGCGACGCCCTTGCCGCCTTCAACCAACGGCCAAACTTCGCGGCCGCCGTAAAGAATCGGCTTCAACCCCTTGAAAGTCATTACGTTCCTGTCTTTCCCTTGGCCGTGTTACACGGCTTGATCGCAGCTGGCTCCGGCCTCTCACCGGTTGCTTCAAACTGCGCATAGTACCCGTTGAGTTCCGGTTTACGGATAAATTCGACCAAGCGAAAGCCCACCGCCTGAAATTCACAGAAAAGCAGCGCAGGCGGGATACCATGCTGGTCGGTCGGGCGATCGATATCGACCACCACCACCTGCCCGCCCTTGCGCAGCGCCGGGCGCAGCCGCCAGAGGAAGGCATAGGGCTCGGTCACCTCGTGATACATGTGAACCATGAACACGCGGTCGAAACTGTTTGCCGGCAGGCGCGGGTCATCCGCAGCGCCCAACTTGATCGAGACATTGTCGAGCCGCTCGCGTTCCACGCGCTGACCAAGCTGCTGGATTGCCGCCGGGGCGATATCCTGGGCCAGCACGCGCCCCTTGGCCCCGACCCGTTCGGCCAGGCGGACGGTGTAATACCCCTCGCCCGCGCCGATGTCGGCAACGGTCGTCCCGGCGCGGATGTCCGCCAAGTCCATGACGACCTTGGCTTCGCCCATGTTGTCCCGCTGATCTTCGCCGACCGAGTCGCTGTTTTCGAGCCCCGAGACCGGACGATAGGGCCGCGGGAATGCCCGCGCCGTTTCGGGCCGGTCAAGGTCGTCAGCCTGCTTCGCGCAGCCGCTGGCCCCCAGCATCAGAGCAAGGCAAGCCAGCCGCGCGATCAATCGACGTCCTCCACGGCCACCTTTTCGCCCGTGACGCGCTGGGCCAGCGCGGCTGCCATGAACGGATCGAGCGCGCCATCAAGCACGTCGGATGGGGTCGGCGAAGTGACGCCGGTGCGCAGGTCCTTGACCATCTGGTAGGGCTGCAGAACGTAAGACCGGATCTGGTGGCCCCAGCCAATGTCGCTCTTGCTGGCGTGTTCGGCGCTAGCGGCTTCCTCGCGCTTCTGCATTTCGGCCTCGTAGAGGCGCGATTTCAGCATGCCCATCGCGATGTCGCGGTTCTTGTGCTGGCTGCGATCCTGCTGGCTTGCCACCACAATGCCCGAGGGCACGTGGGTGATGCGCACGGCGGAGTCGGTGGTGTTGACGTGCTGCCCGCCCGCGCCCGAGGCGCGGTATGTGTCGATCTTGAGGTCGGACGGATTGATGTCGATCTCGAAGCTGTCGTCGATCACCGGGAACACCCAGACCGACGAGAAGCTGGTGTGTCGGCGCGCCGAACTGTCATAGGGGCTGATCCGCACGAGCCGGTGCACACCGCTTTCGGTCTTGGCATAACCATAGGCGTTCTCGCCCTTGACCAGGATCGTGGCCGACTTGATCCCCGCGGTTTCGCCCGACTGGTATTCGATCACATCGACCTTGAAGCCCCGCTTTTCGGCCCAGCGGGTGTACATCCGCAGCAGCATTTCGGCCCAGTCCTGGCTTTCCGTGCCGCCCGCGCCTGCGTGGATTTCGATGTAGGTATCGTTGGCGTCGGCTTCCCCGCCAAGCAGGGCCTGGACCTTGTCGGCATCGGCCTTTTCCGCCAGCGCGGCAAGGCTGGCGATGCCTTCTTCAATCGTCGCTTCGTCGCCTTCCATTTCGCCGAGTTCGACATATTCGATCGCATCGGTCATCTGCTGCCCGATCGACTTCACCGTGTTCACGGCTGCTTCGAGCCGCCGCCGTTCGCGCATGACCGCTTCGGCTTCCTTGGGATTGTTCCACAGGTTAGGGTCCTCGACCCGGGCGTTAAGCTCGTCAAGGCGGCGCAGCGCGCGGTCCCAGTCAAGGAACTTGCGGATGAGCGCCAGTGCGGCCTCGATCCTGTCGATATGAGCCTGCCCTTCGGCTCGCATGATGTTCAACTCCAGACAAACGGTTTTCGCGGACGCCATCAATGCGGCGACCTGTCACGCGCCCCGCTTAGCGCAAGGCCTTCGATTGTAAAGCGCCGCCTAGTGCTTGTGCTTGGAATGGTTCTGGATCGAGCGCACGGTCTCAAGCGTAAGGCGCACGTGATCGCGATAGTCCCGATTGGAATAGACCAGGCGAATCCGCCCATCGGAGGAGATCACGTAGCTGGTGCGGTTGGTCAGCCCGTTAGGCTTGCCATCTGACCCGACGGCCGCGACATCATAGGCCTTGATGATCGCAGGCGTGGCAACGCCGACCGGGAACTTGTCGCGGCAATGTTCGGTCGAAAACTTCTGCTGGGTTTCAATCGTGTCGGCGGAAAGGCCAATCACGGTTGCTCCGGCGGCCGTGAAATCGCCCATCGCCTCGGCAAAAGCATTGGCCTCCAGCGTGCAGCCCTGGGTGAAGCTCTTGGGATAGAAGTAAAGCACCACTGGCCCCTTGCGGAGCGCCTGGCGCAGCTGAAACGCGAATGGCTTGCCCGCCAGCGCGCCTTCGGTGGAGAACAAGGGGGCCTTTGCGCCCCGCGGCAATTCGGCCGGGGCGCTGGCCGGGAGGGCAAATGCGGCGATAACCGTCGTGACGGAGAGAAGCAGTTTGTTCATGGCGCAATTTTGCGATCAATTCGCAAAAATGTCCAGCTACTGAACGATCACGCTTTGATCGGCCGCTATCGAGGGCGATGCCTGCGGTGAAGTCACGTCCGGCTGCCGTTCGCGTGCGGCCGCACCCTTGCGCGCCGCCGCGATCATCGCGTCACGCTGGGCGGCCATATCGCTCGACAATCCGCGCCGCGGCTCGGCATCGGCCTTGAACGCTTCCCAGATGATCGGCGACTTGGGATCGGTGCTGGGTGTGCCATCGAAGACGCGCTTGCCAGTCACCCGGTCGACCTTGACCATGTAGACATCAGGCGGCGCGACGAAGGGCCGGTGGCTCCAGCGCGCGCGGGTTTCGGTGACGAATTGCTTGAAGATCGGCGCTGCGAACGTGCCGCCCTGGGCATAGCCGCCAAGCGAACGCGGCTGATCGTAGCCAAGATAGACCACGCCAACGATATCTTGCGAACCGCCGGCGAACCAGACGTTGGTCGGCCCCGTCGTCGTCCCGGTCTTGCCGAACAGCGGAAGGCCGAGATCGCGCAGCACCACGGCAGTACCGCGCGTCACCACGCCCTCGAGCATGTGGACGACTTGATAGGCGGTGCGCGGATCCAGCACCTGCTTGCCGCGCGGAGCCAGTCGCGGCATCGGCTTGCCATCCCATTCGGCCATCAGGCATCCGTCGCAGCGCCGGTTGTCGGCGCGCCAGATGACCTTGCCGTTGCGATCCTGGACATAGTCGATCAGCGACTGGGGATATTGCACCCCGTTATTGGCGAGTGCCGAATAGGCGTTCGTCATCTGCGCCACGGTCGTTTCGCCAGCGCCCAGCGCATAGGACAGATAGGGCGGATACTTGCCAATCCCGACTTTGGAAATCTGGTTGACCACACGGTCCATGCCGGTGTCATTGGCGATGTGTACCGTCATCAGGTTGCGCGACTGTTCAAGCCCCCAGCGCATCGTGTGGGTGCCCCCTGCCCCGCGCATGTCGAAGTTGCGGAAGCATTTCTCGCCCAGCTTCGCGCCCTGGTAGACGCAGAACGGCCCGTCGACGACCTCGCTCGCCGGGGTCATCCCGTAATCGAGCGCGGTTGCGTAAACGAAGGGCTTGATCGTCGAACCCGGCTGGCGCTGCGCCTGGGTGGCGCGGTTAAAGCTGCCGAGCCCGGCATCGAACCCGCCCTGCATCGCATAGACGCGTCCGGTGTGCGGATCCTCGACCATCATCCCGCCGGATACTTCGGGGATCATTCGCACGGCCCAGCCATTGCCATTGGGGGCGGCTGCAATCACATCGCCCGCCTTCAACGCATCGGGAAGACCGCCAAGCGGCCCGGACTGACCATCGGTGAAGCCGATCGTTGCCTTTGCGCCGTCCCTCGAAATAACGATGCCGATGCGCCAATCCAGGTAATTGACCGACTTGTTGAGCGCAATGAGCTGGCTTTGCCACTTGTCCGGATCGACGTTGATATGTTCGGTCGGGCCATGCCAGGCCTTGCTGCCGCCGTAGCGCAGCAGGCCACTGCGCAGCGCATTCTGCGTTGCGATCTGGAGCTGGGGATCAAGCGAGGTGCGCACCCACAGCCCGCCGGCATAGATCGAATTCGGACCGGCATCGGCACTCTCGCCATAGCGGCTGATGAGGTCGCGGCGGACCTCCTCGACGAAATACCCGACCGAGGGATCGTAAGCCTCGATCCGGCGCGGGATCACGCCCAGCGGCTGAGCCTTGGCCTCTTGCGCCTGCTGCTGGTTGATGTGCCCGTTCTTGAGCATCTGGTCGAGCACCCAGTTGCGGCGGGTCAAGGCCTCATTCGCGTACTTCGCGCGGCCATACTTTTCGGGCGCCTTGGGCAGGATCGCCAGGAAGGCGCTCTCGGACAGCGAAAGGTCGGCGACGTCCTTGCCGAAATAGGCCCGCGCCGCGGCCTGGACGCCGAAACTCTGCCGGCCTAGCGGGATTTCGTTGAGGTAAAGCTCAAGAATTTGCGGCTTCGACAGCACCGTTTCGATCCGCCGCGCTACGATCATTTCCTTGAGCTTGCGGGTGATCGAGTATTCGTCGCCGATCAGGATGTTCTTCGCGACCTGCTGGGTAATGGTCGATCCCCCCCGCGCGCGCTCACCCGATCCGAATTTCAGCGTGTAGTCGATCACGGCACCGGCAAGGCCGGTAAAGTCGATCCCGCCGTGGGTCCAGAAAGTCTTGTCCTCGGCCGAGATGAAGGCGTTCTTCAGTTGCTCCGGGAAGTCGACGTAACGCAGCTGCACGCGCCGTTCGCGCGCATAGGAATAGACAATCTCGCCATTCACGCCGCGCACCATGGTCGGCAGCGGCGGTTGATAGGTCAGCAGGCTTTCGGCGGACGGCAGGTTGCGCGTAACCGTGGCCCACAGGATGATGTTGAAGGCGACCAGTGCGGCCAGCAAATAGCTGGCGCGGCGGAACCATTTGCTGGTTTGCCACTGCTCTCGCGCCCACATGCCGAGAGGATGATCGCGCAGTGTCGTCCACAGCCCAGTGAAGAAGCCGCGCGCCTCGCGGCGGATGCGCAGGTGAGTGGATTCTGGAGCGTCCGGATCAGCCATCGCGAGGGTCCCTAGCACGCCGTGGTGGCGCTTTGCCAGACGGTTCCTCCCAACTTCTCAGCCAGACGCGGTCGCGAGTGAATGGCGGGCAAAAAAGGCCCGGATCGCGGCGGCCAGAACGCCGGCAAAGGTCTGCTTGCCCGCGGGCGAGTTAAGCCGTTCGATATCGGCATCGTTGTTGATGTAGCCACTCTCGAACAACACCGACGGCAAATCGGGCGATTTGAGCACGGCAAAGGCGGCGGACTGGGGCGTCGTTTCCCGAAATGGCAGGCGTCCCTTGCCTTCACGCAGGATCAGGCTGCCGAATTCTTCGGATTTCGCCTGGGTTTCGCGCTGCGAAAGGTCCACTAGGATCGCGCTGACCGCATCGCTCTGATCCACGATGCGGATACCATTGACCACGTCGACCGAGTTTTCCCGCGCAGCAATCCGGTTGGCCGCTTCGTTCGAGCCCTTGGCCGAAAGGGTGTATACGGTCGCGCCGCTGGCGCCGTTCGCCGCTTCGGTACTGTCGGCGTGGATCGAAATGAACAGGTCCGCACCAAGGCGCCGGGCGATCGAAGAGCGGTCTGGCAGCAAGATATAACGATCATCGCTGCGGGTCAGCGCCACGCGCACCCCACCACCGCGCAGCAATTCGTCGCGCAGGGCCAGGGCCAGCGCGAGCGTCAGGTCTTTTTCCTTGAGCCGGCCGGTGCCGGCCCCCGGGTCCTTGCCGCCGTGACCCGCGTCGATCACCACCAGGGGGCGGCTGGCGTCCATCGGTCCCTCGATCTTGGGCAGACCGATCTGGCTGCCCTCATCGGGAAGGTCGACGGTTACGACATAGTCATAGCCCCGCCCCGGCGCGCCGAAAATGCGGTCCGCCGCGACCATTGCCGCAAATACCCCCAATGGCATGAGGAAAATCGCAAGGATCAGGATGATACGGCGCATGGTTAAGGTGACTAGAATCTCATGGCCCGCCGCGCAATCACTCAAACTGGACCTGCAAGCAACTTGCCGCGGCTGCGAAGCGATGCTAGTCGTTCGCAATCCCGGAGCAGATCCGCTCCGATCCTTGCGCTCAACCCACCCTTTCCAAGCAGTGGCAGCGCAGTTTCCGGATCGGATCGTCAGCGCCGGAGGGAGAACCCGGGCCAGCGCCCGGGCTTAATCAGGTTGATGCCGGAAATGAAAAGCCTTTCGCCGTACTGCCAAGCGCCAGCCCAAGGGGCCATGGCGTTGCAGGTGGTCGGTCAGGCGCGCACGACTTCGCCGCGCCACTTCATTCCTGCAGACACGCACCACGCCGCCGGTTCGATCCTTCGCCCCGGCTTCACATATGCTGCCATGCGCCGCGACGGGTCTGCCCGCGTGCCGCGTGGCCGTTTCGCACACAGACGCGCCCGCTTCCTGGCTGCCCTTGATGGGTTTGGCCGGCCTCGGCGCGCACGGAGAATTTTGAATGAACATGCGCATGCTAATCGATGCGCGCCACCCGGAAGAAACAAGGGTGGCGGTGCTCAAGGGCAATCGGATTGAAGAATTCGACTTTGAATCTGCCGAACACAAGCAGATCAAGGGCAACATCTACCTCGCCAAGGTAACCCGCGTCGAACCGTCGCTGCAGGCGGCGTTCGTCGATTTCGGCGGCAATCGCCACGGGTTCCTGGCTTTCAGCGAAATCCATCCGGATTACTACCAGATCCCGAAGGAAGACCGCGAGGCGCTGCTTGCCGAAGAGGCCGCCCACGCCGAGGAAGAGGCCGCGCTCCGCGCCATTGCCGAGGGTGAGGAAGACTTCGTTGGTGACGACGAACTGGGCGAAACGCTGGCCGACGAACTTGCCGGAACTTCGCACGAACACCATCACGACGACGATTTCGGTGGCGTGACCGAGGTTGATACTTCGGAAAAAGACGAAGTTGCCACGATCGAGGACGGCCACGTCGACAACGGCTTTGGCGACGGCGAAGGCGACGAATCCGAAGCGGAAGCTGCGGAAGGCGGCGAAGGCCGCCCACGTCGCGGTCGTCGCCGCCAGGGCCGTGATCGCGGCCAGGCCAGCAAGATGTCTGGCCAGGCGGACGAACTGCGCGCCAAGCGCATGGCGCTGCGCCGCCGTTACAAGATCCAGGACGTGATCCAGCGCCGCCAGGTGCTATTGGTCCAGGTCGTCAAGGAAGAGCGCGGCAACAAGGGCGCAGCGCTCACCACCTACCTCAGCCTCGCGGGCCGGTACTGCGTCCTGATGCCCAATTCGAGCCATGGCGGCGGCATCAGCCGCAAGATCAACTCGGCGGCCGACCGCAAGCGGCTGAAGACGATCATCGCCGAGATGGACCTGCCCAAGTCGATGGGCTGCATCGTCCGCACCGCCGGGCTGCAGCGCACCAAGACCGAGATCAAGCGCGACTTCGACTATCTCGCCCGCCTGTGGGACGAAATCCGCGAAACCACGCTGGGCAGCACAGCTCCGGCGCTGATCCATTCGGACAGCGACCTGATCAAGCGCGCGATCCGCGACATCTACAACCGCGACATCAGCGAAGTGGTGGTCGAAGGCGAAGCGGGCTACCGTGCCGCGCGCGACTTCATGAAGCTGCTGATGCCGAGCCACGCCAAACGGGTGAAGGCCTATTCGGACCCGGTGCCGCTGTTCCAGCGCTATGGCGCGGAAGACCAGCTGACCGCGATGTACGATCCGGTCGTCCAGCTGAAGAGCGGCGGCTACATCGTCATCAACCCGACCGAAGCGCTGGTCTCGATCGACATCAACTCGGGCCGTTCCACCAAGGAGCATGGCATCGAGGCGACGGCGCTCAACACCAATCTTGAAGCCGCGCGCGAAATCGCCCGCCAGCTGCGCCTGCGCGACATGGCCGGCCTGGTGGTGATCGACTTTATCGACATGGAGTACAACTCCAACGTCCGTAAGGTCGAAAAGGCGATGAAGGAGGCGCTCAAGAACGACCGCGCCCGCATCCAGGTTGGACGCATTTCCAGCTTCGGCCTGATGGAAATGAGCCGTCAGCGCCTGCGCACCGGCGTGCTTGAAGCCACGACTCGCGGCTGCCCGCACTGCGATGGCACCGGCCTTGTCCGCACCGCATCGAGCGCGGGCCTTTCGGCGCTGCGCCTGATCGAGGACGAAGCTGCCAAGGGCAAGGGCACGATCATCTCGCTCTTCGCCAGCACCGAAGCGGCGGTTTACCTGCTCAATGCCAAGCGTACCGATCTCGGCGAGATCGAGGACCGCTATGGCGTGCGCGTCGAAGTCCTGCCCGAGGGTGAAAACGAAGGCGCCAAGATGCGCGTCATCTCGTCCGGCCCGCGCCCCGAATTCGTGCCGCGCTTTGAACCGATCGCGATCGAGGACGAACTCGACGATATCCCGGACGAGGATGACGAAGACGAAATCGAAGCCGAAGACGATCGCGGCGAGCGCGACGGCGAAGGCCGCGATGGCGAAGGTCGCGGAAAGCGTCGCCGCAAGCGCCGCCGCCGTGGTGGCCGTGATCGCGCCGAGGGCGAGGAAGGTCAGTCCGAGGAGCGCGAAGACGCTGACGAGGGTGAAGGTTCCGACGACGGCGAAGGCGAAGGCGAAGCTGAAACCGACAACGGCGACAATGACGAAACGCCGCGCAAGCGTCGCCGCCGTGGTCGTCGTCGGCGTGGTGGCCGTGGTCGCGGCGATGGCGAAGGCGGCGATGGCGAAGGCGGCGAAAACGGCGAAGCCAGCGAAGGCGAAGCCGATGAAGCCGCTGGCGAGACTGCCGAGGAAGCTCCGGTCGAAGCCGAAACTGCTGCGGAAGCTCCGGTGGAGGAAGCTCCCGCCAAGCCCAAGCGCACGCGCAAGAAGAAGGCCGACACCGCCGAGGCTGCTGCAGCTGAAGTTGTGGCCGAACCTGTGGCCGAGGCCGTAGCCGAAGAAGCACCGGCCAAGCCCAAGCGCACCCGCAAAAAGAAGGCCGAGGTCGAAGCCGAAGCCGCCGCCGAGCCGGCTGCGGAAGTGGTTGCCGAGGAAGCTCCGGCAAAGCCCAAGCGGACGCGCAAGAAGAAGGTCGAGGCCCCTGTGGAAGCCGAAGCACCGGCTGAAGCTGCACCGGAAGCGGCGAGCGAAGCCGCTGCCCCCGAAGCACCGGCCGAAGTTGCTGCCGAACCCGAAGACACCGGCCAGCCGCGGCGCGGTTGGTGGCAGCGTACCTTCGGCGAATAACCGAATAACCGGGCGGCAGCTTAGACCCGCTGCCGCCCGCGTTTCCGCGCCGCTGGCGCGTGGTTACAAGGTCGGCGGCGCCACCGGTCGCTACATGGATTACGTCGCCGCGCACGATAACCCGAAGCTGCTGGCGATGTGCGCGGCCGTCTCCAATGCCATGCACAAGAATCGCACCGAAGCCTGCGGGTGGTATCCGCGTGGCGACAACCGCACCGCCCTGCGATCCATGAACGTGGCACGCTATTGCAGCTAAGAGTGTTTTGTGCTGGCTGATGTTTTCAGCCACAATCAGGTCGATGAGCGAACACTTGCCTCCGTCCCCGGTCCACCATCGTCCCGGCGGCGGCTTCCGCAACCCTCCCGGCAGCCCATCGCGGCGGGCAACTGTCTTCGACTTTCTCAAGTTCCTGCTGGTCGACATGCGCCGGGTAAAACCGCCAGCGGCACCTGAATGGCTCGCCGCAGCTATTGCGCCCGACCTGGCAGCTCTGCCCGAGAACCACCTTGCCTGGCTTGGCCATGCCAGTTTTGCGCTGCGCATCGGCGGCAAGCTGGTGCTGACCGATCCCTACCTCACGGCTACGGCGGGACCGTTCGGATTTGGCCCCAAGCGCTTCCTGCCGGCCGCCGTCGCGCCGCAGGACTTGCCGCGGCTCGATTGCATCGTGATCAGCCACAACCATTACGACCATGTCGATACGGCCGCGCTCAGGGCCTATCGCTGGCGCGCCGAAACGCCGGTTGTGTGCCCGCTTGGCGTTGGCAAATTGATGCGGCGCCTGGGTTTTGCCGAGGTAATCGAGCTGGACTGGTGGGATGCATGGTCGCTGGGCGATATGACCCTCACCGCCCTTCCGGCCGTGCATTTCTCGGGCCGCGGACCATTCGATCGCAACCAGACACTGTGGATGAGCGTCGCCATAACCTCACCCACGCGCAGGGTCTGGTTCGGAGGGGATACCGGATATGGCGCGATATTCCACGAGATTGGCGAGCGCGCTGGCCCGTTCGATCTGGCACTGATCGGGATCGGCGCCTACGAGCCGCGCGTGATCATGGAGGTAAGCCACGCCAACCCCGAAGAGGCGATTGCCATCGCGCGTGACATCTGCGCGCGCGTCGCCGTGGGGATGCATTGGGGCAGCATCATGCTCACCCCGGAAGATCCGTTCGAAGCGCCCGAGCGCTTTCGCAAGGCCGCCCTTGAACAGCAATTCGGCGAGGCGAATGCCTGGATCATGCAAGTCGGCGAAGTCCGCGATTTCTAACAATTGGTAGGCTTATGGCTTGCAAGGCGGCTCGACTGGGGCCAAACGGTACCAATCAAAAAAAATTGAGAGAGGGTACCCATGAAGGACTTAGCGGGCCAACTGGCGTTCATCACCGGCGGCGCCTCGGGCGCAGGCTTTGGGCAGGCGCAGGTCTTCGGCCGCTTGGGCTGCCGCATCGTGATCGCCGACATCCGCGCCGAAGCCGTTGAAGAGGCCGCCGCCGCGCTCAAGGCCGAAGGGATCGAGGTCCACGGCATCCAGCTCGATATCACCGACCGCGCGGCCTATGCCGCCGCCGCCGATGAGGTCGAACAGGTCTTCGGCCAAGCGCCGACCCTGTTGTTCAACACTGCCGGCGTGAACAATTTCGGCCCGATCGAGAGCACCACCTATGGCGATTTTGACTGGCTGATCGGCGTTAACCTCGGCGGCGTGGTCAACGGCATGGTGACCTTCGTGCCGCGCATGATCGCCAGCGGCAAACCGTGCCACATCACCACGGTGGCCTCGCTCGGCGGGTTCACCGGTTCGGCCCTGGCCGGTCCATACTCGGCGGCCAAGGCGGCAGTGATCAACCTGATGGAGGGTTATCGCCAGGGCCTGGACAAATATGGCATCGGCGTCTCGGTGGTCTGCCCCGCAAACATCAAATCGAACATCGCCCGCGCCACCCTCACCCGGAGCGCCGCCTATGGCGAAAGCGGCTATGTCGAAGGCGAGGAAGCCATCGCCTCGCTCGATTCGATCTACCAGCACGGCATGGAGCCGACCGAGCTTGCCGAAAACATCAGGCGCGGGATCGAGGATAACGCGCTCTACATCATCCCTTATCCAGAAACGAAAGACATGCTTGCCGCGCACTTCGCGGCGATCCTGGATTCGATCCCCGGCATCGAAACCGATCCGGAAGGCGCGAAAAAGCGCACCGAGGCGCTAATGGAATGGGCCCAGGGCGGAGCGCAGGTGTTCGTGAAGGGCAAAGCCTGAGCCGGGGATTGAAAGCGGGCCTTACCCCGCCTTCACCGCCCAGCCTTCACTGCCTCGCCCCATTCCATCCAGCCTGCAAAGCGCGGGGTCTTGGGTGCATAGCGCTCCCCGGCCTCGTGCGTTTCAAATCCGCCCGCCGCGATCGCGCTGGTCACGGGGCGGGTCAGGTGACAGCCGCCCGCCAGCTTCTTCCACAGCGGTTCGATCCGGTTCTGCCATTTCTGGACGTCGGCATCCGGCGCCCGTCCATGCTCGGCATAGAGCAGCCGTCCGCCGGGCTTGAGAATTCTGCGCAGCTCTTTGAGGGTTTGCGCCTGGCTGCTGACCGAGCACAGCGTGAAAGTGCAGACCACGCAATCGAAGCTTTCGTCGGCAAAGGGGATTTCCTCGCCAAAGCCCTGGCGAATGTCGGCCTGCCATCCCTTCCTTGCCGCTTCGCCGCGGGCATATTCCAGCCCCTTGCCCGAAGGGTCGAGCCCGGCATAGCTGGTGATCTTCGCGGGATCGTAGAACTGCTGGTTGATCCCGCCGCCGCAGCCGATTTCAAACACCGAACCCGATGCCAGGGGGACCACCTTTTCCCGCAAATGCATGATTGCCGGACTCGAGCACGCGCATTTGATGAAGCGCGGGACAATATGCTCGTCGTACCAATTTGCGAATCCCATCAGGCCCTCTTCCCGTATCGTTTTTTCTTGCCCATGATGGCACAAATAGTTGCCGAGGGAAGCCGGAATGAAGGTCTATCGCACACCGGAAGAGCGCTTTGCCGCCCTGCCCGATTTCCCGTTTGCTTCGAACTACCTGGCGATTGGTGGCGGACTGCGGGTCCACTATCTTGATGAAGGGCCCCGCGGCGGGCCGGTCGTGCTGCTGCTCCATGGCGAGCCCACCTGGTGCTATCTCTGGCGTCATATGATCCCGCCGCTGGTGGCCGCCGGCTATCGCGTCCTCGCGCCCGATCTCGTCGGTTTCGGCAAATCGGACAAGCCGCTTGAGCCCACGTCCTATTCCTATGCCGGGCAGGTGGCGTGGATGCGCCAATGGATCGAGGCGCTGGATCTGCGCGGCATCACGCTGGGCTGCCAGGATTGGGGATCGCTGATCGGACTAAGGTTGGCGGCCGAGATGCCGGAGCGGTTCCACGGCGTCGCACTGTCCAATGGCGGCCTGCCCGAAGGTGGCGTGCCACCGCGGGCCTTTGCCATCTGGCGCGCCTTTTCGCGCTACAGTCCGGTTTTTCCAATTGGCCGGATCGTCAAGGCCGGGACCAAGCGCGCGCTCTCCGCGGCGGAGATCGCAGCCTATGATGCCCCCTTCCCTACCCGCGCCAGCAAGGTGGCAGCGCGGGTTTACCCCTCGTTCGTACCTTTCGAAGGCAACGTGGCGGTCCCCGATCAGCGCAAGGCCTGGG
>NZ_JAYSBK010000088.1:0-12979 GCF_041915465.1 Novosphingobium sp.
GCCATGAACCGTATTCTGCTTGCCCTTCTGGCCCTGTTCGCGGGCATCGCCGCGCAGGCCGCGCCTGCCCAGGCGCGGATCGGCGGGGGCGATACCGAAATCGGTTCGGTTGAAAGCGCGCGGGGCTCCACCCGCAGCCAGGCGGCACAGTCCGCTTCGGCCGATGCGCCCGCGAACCGCCAGGAACGGCGCGATCGCGAAAGTGGCCGGGTCCAGCCCTCGCGGCCCACGGTCTATATTCCCTCGGTTTTGTTCGGCGCCGACCGCGCGTTCGAATAGGGCGGCCTGCTGATCCGCCAATGCGGCTGCGTGGGGCCAGTGCGCCCCGCTTGCGGCCATCTGTCATACCCCATTCAAAGTCAGGAATTTCCGCATGATCGGCGCAATCGCCAAGGCCATTTTCGGCTCGTCAAATGATCGTTACGTCAAGTCGCTCGACAAGATCGTCAAGCAGATCGCGGCGTTCGAGCCCACGATTTCCGCCCTTACCGACGAAGAGCTGCAGGCCCAGACCGCCAAGTTCCGCCGCCAGCTGGAAGAAGGCAAGAAGCTCGACGACATCCTGCCCGAAGCCTTCGCCACCGTGCGCGAGGCGTCGAGCCGCGTGCTCGGGATGCGCCATTTCGACGTGCAGATGATCGGTGGCATCGTGCTCCACCGCGGCGAAATTGCCGAAATGCGCACCGGTGAGGGCAAGACCCTGGTCGCGACGCTGGCGGTCTATCTCAACGCGCTTGAAGGCAAGGGCGTACACGTGGTCACCGTCAACGACTACCTTGCCCGCCGCGACGCCGAATGGATGGGCCAGATCTACAAGTTCCTCGGCCTGACCGTGGGGGTGATCGTCCCCAACCTCAATGAAGAGGAACGCCGCGAGGCCTATAACTCGGACATCACCTACGCCACCAACAACGAGCTTGGGTTCGATTACCTGCGCGACAACATGAAGCATGAGCGCGGGCAGATGGTGCACCGCCCGTTCAACTTCGCGATTGTCGACGAAGTGGACTCGATCCTGATCGACGAAGCGCGCACGCCGCTGATCATCTCGGGCCCGACCGACGACAAGAGCGAACTGTATGTTGCGGTCGACGGCATCGTGAAGCAGCTCGTCCCCGAGGATTACGAGGCCGACGAAAAGACCAAGAACATCACGCTGACCGAAGACGGCGTCGAAAAGGCCGAACGCCTGCTTGAAAGTGCAGGGCTGCTGGTTGGCTCGAACCTCTACGACATCGAGAACACCCAGGTGGTGCATCACCTCGACCAGAGCCTCAAGGCGAACGTCATGTTCAAGCGGGACATCGACTATATCGTCAAGGACGACAAGGTCGTGATCATCGACGAGTTCACCGGCCGCATGATGGACGGGCGGCGCTGGTCGAACGGTCTGCACCAGGCGGTCGAAGCCAAGGAAGGTGTCCGGATCGAGCCGGAAAACCAGACCATGGCCTCGATCACCTTCCAGAACTATTTCCGCATGTATCCCAAGCTGGCCGGCATGACCGGTACGGCGGCGACGGAAGCGGCCGAATTCTACGACATCTACAAGATGAACGTGGTGACCATCCCGACCAACATTCCGGTCCAGCGCGTCGACGAGGAAGACGAGTTCTACAAGAACACGCAGGACAAGTTCCAGGCGATCGCCAAGCTGATCAGCGAAAAAGCCGGCGCGGGGCAGCCGGTGCTGGTCGGCACCGTCTCGATCGAAAAGTCGGAAATGCTGTCCGACTACCTCAAGCAGCTGGGCGTGAAGCACAACGTGCTCAACGCGCGGTTCCACGAGATGGAAGCCCACATCGTCGCCCAGGCGGGCCGGCTTGGCGCGGTGACCATTGCCACCAACATGGCCGGGCGCGGTACCGACATCAAGCTGGGCGGCAACCTTGAATTCCGCATGGAAGACGAGCTCAAGGACATGCCCGAAGGCCCGGCGCGCGATGCCGCCCTCGAACGGATCAAGGCCGAGATCGAGGCCGAGAAGGCACAGGTGCTGGCCGCTGGCGGGCTTTGCGTGATCGGCACCGAACGCCACGAAAGCCGCCGCATCGACAACCAGCTGCGCGGCCGTTCGGGCCGTCAGGGCGACCCCGGGCTGTCAAAGTTCTACCTCTGCCTCGAGGATGACCTGCTGCGCATTTTCGGGCCGGACACGCTGTTCGCCAAGATGATGAATTCGAACCTCGCCGACGGCGAGGCGATCGGTTCGCGCTGGCTGTCGAAGGCGATCGAGACCGCGCAGAAGAAGGTCGAGGCGCGCAATTACGACATTCGCAAGCAGGTGGTCGAATACGACGACGTGATGAACGACCAGCGCAAGGTCATCTACGAACAGCGCGCCGACATCATGGATTCCGAAACGGTCGACGACGTGGTTGTCGACATGCGCCACGATACGGTCAACACGCTGGTCGGCGATGCCTGCCCGCCGGGATCCTATCCCGAACAGTGGGACATCGAAGGGCTCAAGGCCCGCACGCTTGAAGTGCTGGGGCTCGAGGCGCCATTCGACGAATGGCTGGCCGAAGACGGGATCGACCCCGAACACATCGAGGAACACCTCTCCGCCGCGGCCGACGCCAAGATGGAAGCCAAGATCGGCCAGGACGGCGCGATCTGGCGGCAGGTCGAAAAGCAGATCCTGCTCGAACGGCTCGACCATTACTGGAAGGAACACCTCGCCACGCTCGACGCGCTGCGCCAGGTGGTGTTCCTGCGCGCCTATGCGCAGAAGACGCCGATCAACGAGTACAAGCAGGAAGCCTTCGGCCTGTTCGAGAAGATGCTCGAAGCGATCCGGCTCGACGTGACGCGGATTCTGATGAACAGCGAACTCAGGATGCCCGAACCGTTGCAACTGCCCGAACTGCCGGAATTCCTAACCAGCCACATCGATCCGTTCAGCGGCGAAAACGACGCGGTCGTCACCCCGGGCGCTTCGGCGATGCTGGGCGCGCTGGGTTCGGGCGTCGCCGCGGCTGGGTCAACGATCGACATTCCGGGCGGGAGCGATCCCTATGCCAACATGGGCCTGTCGCGCAACGCGCCGTGCCCCTGCGGCTCGGGGCAGAAGTACAAGCACTGTCACGGTATTGCCGGCTAAGCCGGAGTAGGGCGCGGTGATCTGGCTGCCATTCGGCTTCTTCGCCACCGCGCTGCTCTATGCCTCGGTCGGGTTTGGCGGCGGATCGACCTATAATGCGCTGCTGAGCCTGATCGGGTTCGATTACAAGCTGCTGCCGATCGTCAGCCTGGCCTGCAATATCGTGGTCGTTTCGGGCAGCATCCTGCGCTTTTCGCGGGCCGGGGCGGTGCCGTGGCAGCGGGCGCTGGTGCTGTCGCTGATCGCGGCGCCGCTGGCCTTTCTGGGCGGGCTGACCCCGATCAGGCAGGCGACGTTCCTGTTCATCCTTGGCCTCAGCCTGGTTGGCGCGGGACTGGCGCTGTTCGCCCCGCGCGCGCCCGAGCTTGATGCCCAGCCGACCGGCGCGGCGCGGCTGATGCCCCTTGCCGTGGCGCCGCTGGGCTACCTGGCGGGCCTCGTCGGGATTGGCGGCGGTATCTTCCTTGCGCCGCTCTTGCACCTCACCCGCTGGGCCGGAGCACGGCAGATCGCGGCGACCACCAGCCTGTTCATCCTGATCAACTCGGTTTCGGGTCTCATCGGCCAGCTTACCAAGAACGGGCCAGAGCGCTTTGCCGAGGCGCTCACGGGCGCGCTGCCGCTGTTGATCGCGGTGGTGCTGGGCGGGCAGCTCGGCAGCCTGCTGGCGTTGCGCTGGCTGCCGGAAAAGGTGATCCGCTGGCTGACCGCGGCCCTCACAATCTGGGCCGGAAGCCGCCTGCTGATCGGTTGACGCGCGGGGGGGCTTACAGGAAGTTGTTTGGCCAGATCATCGTGCGCCACATGTGGGCGGACGGCGAATCGTCGTGGCCGAGCCCTTCCTCCGGCTGGCGGAAATTGCGGCCGATGATGTCGGTGAAGATTTCCGGATCGACCGGATCGGTGTCCTCGAAGAAGTAGAGATCGTTGATCGTGACCACGCGCGAGGTCATGTACCAGCGGTGCGCGCGGGCCACTTCGGCATCGCGGCGAAGGTAGGCGGGCATTTCGTAATCCGCGCCAAAGAACCGGTCGTAGCTGACCGGGTAGGCGTAGTTCACGCTCTCGTCGGGGACATAGCGCAGCGCCTGGTGATACTTGATCGCCCAGGCCACTTCCTCGTCGACATAGGGCGCGACGATCTGCGCGCTCCAGTAACCATGATCGGGGCGCACCAGGCAGCCGTTCGAGATGTCGTGCAGCATGCAGGCCATCACGATCTTCTCGTCATGCCCTTCCTTCAGCGCGCGGTTGGCGCTGGCGAGGAGGTGCTGAACGGTGAAATCGTTGAAGCGCAGCTTGAAGAAGTCGATCAGCGTCGGCCGCTCGGGCATGCGGGGCAGGGCGGGATTGTCGCCCATCATGAACACCGCCTTTTCCGACAGGCGCCCCAGCATGCCGGGTTCGGGATCGGGCGTGTCCGTGCCGACCCAGGCGATCGGCGAAGGGCAGATGATTCGCTCACGCCCTTGCTGGGGCCAGGGACGCGATTCGCCGGCATTGGCTGGGTGCATGCACATGCCGAGTAATCTGGCAGGTCGGAACGAACCCGGCAATGCCTGCCGATCTCCGGATTAATTCAATCGTTTTATGCGCTTAGTTGAAAATACCGAGGGCGGAAACAATTGCCGTCAATAAGCTTGTCAAATTGACTGACGTCAAAGCCGCGCGGTCTTGTTGGTGTAACCATAGTTACGCTAAGTTGCTGCGTCCGGGCTGGGATCGGGCAAAGGCACCGAAACGCTTTCAGTTGAGGGAGGAATCTATGAAAAACAGGATATCGCGTCAGGCTCTGTGCATCGGCGCATCGGCGCTGGCGATCTGCATCGCCGCACCGGTTGCAGCCCAGACCGTGGCGATCAACGGCGGCGCACTTTTGCCAAATCCCCTGACCACGCTAACGCTTGAACTCTATTCCGGCGGCGTGACGGCGACCGGCACGAACCCCACGGCAATTGTCGACAACCTGAACAACGGCGAAGTCGCGCAGGTCTCGGAAGATGCGACGCCGGCCTCGCTGACGAACGGCGGCACGGTTGAAATCACGGCCAATGCAAGCGGCACCGGCACGGCCACGGCGACCGTGGGCAATACCACGCCCGATGTCCCCGCGACCGGGGCCTATCAGTCGGCCATCACGCAAAAGCACCTGCTGGGCGATGTGGAAGGCGCAACCTGGGATGCCTCTGCAACGCTGGTGAATACCGGCGTCACCCGCGTTCGCGCGATTGCCTCGTCGAGCGATGGCAACGCAACGGCGGCCGTTTATGGCGGGATCGCGCAAGTCGCTTCTGTCGAAACCAAGGGGCGCTCTGCAACAGCGCTGATGAACAATAGCGGGACGGTGGAAGTCAGCGCGGCGGCAAGCGGTGCTGGCGTGGTCTCCGCCGCGGTCGGTACGGGCGGTGAAACCGGTTCGCCGGCCATTCGTCAGTTCGTCTTTTCCGCCAAGAGCCCCGATGCAATCACCACCGGTACCGGCACGATCACCAATTCGGGTCAGGTAAGCATCACGGCCAGCGCGGCTCCCGTGATCCCAGGGACGATCAGCGCCACCGCCAAGGTTACCGGCGGTGTGGTCCAGCAGATCCAGGCCACCGGTCGCGGCAACAGCAATCTTACCGGGACCGTCAACAACAGCGGCACCTTGACCTTCGACGCGACGGCCGGGGTTGGACCGGGCACCGCGCTCACCGCGACAGCTTTCGCTACCGAAGTGTTGACGCAGCGCGTTCAGGCCAATGGCGGCGGATTGCAGAGCGATCCTACCACCGGCTGGAACGATGTGGCCACGCTGGCCCTCAACAATACGGGGACGATCAACCTCACGACCAATGCGTCGGCAGTAGGGTCCGCCACCTCGCTGATGGGCGTAAAGCTTACCCCGGCCAATTTCGGGCAGTACGCAGATATCTACCCCAACACCTACGGACCGAACGGGGTGGGTGTCGGCACCATCAACCGCTATCAGCTGTTCGGGGTCGATAGCCCCATCATCAGCGAGCATGGGGTGATTTCTCAGCGCGGGCAGGCCAATGGCTGGGGTGACGACGTCTCCAACGTGACGTTCACCAATGCCGCGGGTGCGCGCATCAACGTGGTGTCCAATGCAACCGCCGCCAACCCGGCCGGCGATGCCGTGGCCCGCAATGCTGCGGCCGGCCTGATCGTCCAGAAGACGCAGGCCAATGGCACCGGCAACGATACGGCGACTGCCGATCTGACCAACGCGGGCCGGATCGACGTAAGCGTCAATGGTTCCTCGACCGCGACGGAGGGGGATGCCTATGCGATTTCGACCGTGAACAACGCGATCGTCCAGGTCGCCGAGGTTACCGGTCCGACCAAATACTCGCTCACCGGCGGAACCGGTGGCACCGGCGGTGGCGGCGGCGGCACGACGCCGGCCGTGGATACGGGGAGCGAACCGACTTTTGGCTATTACACCAATATCGGCACGCTGACCTTCACCAACGCTTCCAGTGGCCGTGTCGATCTGCGTTCAATCGCGACGGTTACTGCCAATGGCGGCTATGGCGAAGCCCATTCCTACGTCGATGCAGGCCTGCTCCAGACTGCGCAAGTCGATGGTGGGACGCCGGTGGCAAGTTTCAACAACAGTGGCAGCTTCCTGGTGCGATCGACCACGACGGCATCCGGTATTGGTGCCTTCGCAACCGCAGGTACCGCCAACCTGGTGCTCGATGTCGGCTTCCCGGTTGATGAGGGACGCCTTCCGACCGCGCACGATGTGGTCGGCGTCACCCAGGTGCTGCTTGGCAAGAACACCGATGCGCGCTTCGCCAATTCGGGCACGCTGGGCGTCACGGCTTCGGCCACCGCGAATGGCGGCAGCATCGGGGCTGGTGCGTTGGCATCGGCGGCGGGTTACCGCGTGACTGGCGAGCCGGTGGGGGTCACCGTTTCGAACAGCGGAACCGTTAGCGTTTCCGCCTCAGCCAATACCTCGGCCGGTTCCGAAGCAGTCCGTCTGGGCAATGCCCTGGCCACCGGTATGGGCTTCTATGCCAATTACGAACCGCTGCCCGAATTGCCCGATATCGTCCATGGCGGCGATAGCGGCCAAGGCGGTGGCCAGCATCCGCCGAGCGACGTGGAAGAAGAACCTTCGATCCCGACCTACGCCCTGACCGGCACCGTGACCAACAGTGGCACGATTGCGGTTTCGGCCCAGGCCACCGGGGATGCGGCGCTGCCCGATGGCGAGTTCATGCTGCCCGGAAGCATCGTGTCGGGACAGACGCTGTCCGTCGGCGCGACCGCAGTCGGTGTGGAGTTCGTCTCGGCCTCCAACAACGTGACGATGCAGAACCTGGGTACGATCAACGTCTCGGCGATGACCAACGGCGCACCCGCTGCGGCCTATGGCATCCGCGTGCTGGATTACGAGAACACCTGGAATGTTCAGGCTGGCGAGGGTGACCTCTTCACGCTGATCAACAACGGTGGCTCGATCATTGCCCGCCAGAGCACCGACATGGGCGCGACCTGGGATCATGGCCTGGCCATCGATACCAGCCTGGCACCCAACCCGGTCGCGATCCGCTTCCTCGGCCAGAGCTATGTCTATGGCGACATCGACATCTCGGCCGCCGATACGATCACGATTGCCGGCGGCGAGACCCGCCTCGATGGCTTCATCAATCCTGATGAGGCTCTGCAAGGCAGCCTCACGATCAAGTCTGGCGCAACGCTCTATCTGATGGATCCGCGCAATTCGAACCCGAATTACGATGGTCCGGCGGGTGGCTATGTCCAGAGCTTCACCCAGGAAAGCGGCGGCACCCTGGCGATCCAGCTGCCGACCAGCCCGTACTCGAACATAGTTCACGATGCCGGGCTCCGCTCCGCTTCGGTCGGCACGCTGAGCACTCACACGGTCTATCCGCAGATCATCACCAACACCGCCTCGCTCGGCGGTACGCTGGAACTGCGGCTGTCGACCCCGAACGGGCTCTATGACGACCTGTACTTCTACAACAACGTCATCGATGCCAACACGCTGACCGGCCAGTTCGCCAATGTCGTCACCAGCACGCGCTCGGCGCTGCTGACGCCGACTGCCGCTTACGACACCGGAAACAACGTCGACGTCACGCTGACCCGCGTCGCCTTTGGCGCGGTACCTGGGCTGACCTTCAACCAGACCGCCACGGGCAACGCGATCGAAGCGGTCTACAATCCGGGTCAGACGGGTGCCTATGGTACGTTGCTTGCCAACCTGTTCCTGCAGACGGCGGCAACCTATCCGGGCGCGCTGGACCAGATCTCGGGCGATCAGTACGCGGGTTATGTCCAGGGGCTGCGCAACACCAGCCTGCAGACTTCGACCCTCGTGTCCGACCAGCTTGACTGCGCGATCAGCAAGAAGGGCATCGACATGTGCAAGGATCCCGAAGGGGGCCTGCGGATGTGGGCGCTGGGCGGGTTCAACAACGCCAAGGTCGATACCGACGTCAATGCGCCGGGCTACAAGAGCGATAACTACTTCGCGCTGCTCGGCCTCGATTACACCACCGGTGTCTTCACCGTCGGTGCGTTCGGTGGCTACCGCAAGACCAAGTCGAAGTTCACCCGCAACAATGGCCAGATCGACGCGGACGGCTATCAGCTCGGCCTCGTTGCCGGGGTCGATACCGGGTCGTTCTACCTGCGCGGCAACGGCAGCTATGCGGCGCTTGACGGCACCAGCACCCGTTCGATCTCGGTCGTCTCGACCGTCGGCGTGGCGATTGGCGAGCCCAAGATGCGGATCTGGAACGCCTATGGCGAAGCCGGCGCCCGCTTCATGCTCGGCCAGTCGGCCTGGCTGACCCCGTTCGTCGGTGTCGACTACACCAAGGTGAAGATGCTGGGCTTTACCGAAACCGGGGTGGCTGGCGCCAACCTCCAGTTCGGTGAGCAGAGCCAGCACCAGACCACGCTGCTGGCCGGCTTCAAGCTGGCGGGCAACCTGGGCGGAGTGATCCCCGAAGCCAAGGTGGCCTATCGCCATGACGACGGCGATCCGTTCTTCACCACCACGGCGCGCTTCGTCGATGCGCCGGGTGCCAGCTGGTTCACCGTGCGCTCGCCGGTGACCAAGCAGGACTCGGTGATGGCGGGCTTCAGCCTGGCCGCTGGCCTGACCGATCGCCTGACCGGTCGGATCGGCTATCAGGGCCGGTTCGCAAGCGGTCTGAACGACAACGCGGTCTACGGCTCGCTGGTGCTGCGCTTCGGCGGTGCGGAAACCCCGCCGCCGCCGCCGCCGCCCCCGCCGCCCCCGCCGCCGCCCCCGCCGCCGCCTCCGGTGGTCGAGGCAGCCCCGCCGCCGCCGGTTTGCGCCAAGGGTCCTTACATCGTGTTCTTCGACTGGGATAAGTCGGACATCACGCCCGAGGCCGCGACGGTGCTCGACTCTGCGGTGGTCGCTTATGGCAACTGCGCAAAGGTGCCGGTGATGGTCGCGGGCTATGCCGACCGTTCGGGCAAGCCCGCCTACAACCAGGGCCTGTCGGAACGCCGGGCCGCTGCGGTTGGCACTTACCTTACCAACCACGGTGTCGATGCCGCGGCGATCACCACCCAGGGCTTTGGCGAAAACAATCCGCGTGTGCCGACTGCCGATGGCGTGCGCGAACTGCAGAACCGCCGGGTGGAAATCACCTACGGTCCGGGTTCGGGGATGTAAGCCTGATCGCGCGATCCCAATCGGATCGATACCTGACGAAGGGGGCGGAGCAATCCGCCCCCTTTGCATATGCCGGCTAGCTGGCGGTCTTGCCCGTCGGGATGCGTGCCTGTTTGACCAGCAGAGCCAGCTCGGTGCGGTTCGTCACGCCCAGCTTGTCATAGATGCGGTGGAGCGAAACCTTGATTGCGCCCTCGCTTACGCCAAACTGCTCGGCGATCTCTCGGTTTTTGGTTCCGTCGCTTGCCGCCAGGGCGATCGCCTGTTCGCGTTCCGATAGCTCGGACAGCGCCAGCTTGCCCGATGAGCGATCTGCCCAGGCCCGTGCGCGCTCAAGTGCCGGGGGTTCGAAATAGGGTTCGCCGCGCAGAATGGTCTCCACGGCCTCGACCAGGTGAGCACCTGCGGATTGCTTGAAGATGATCCCGTCGGCGCCGGCCTCGATCAATGCGGCAAGATGCGCGTCGTCAACGCCCGCCGTCAGCAGCAGTACCGGCAGGTCGGCCCCGCCTTTGCGCAGTTCGGTGAGGGTGGCGATGCCGTCCAGCACGGGCATCCAGACGTCGATGATCGCCAGGTCGGGATCGAATTCCTTCACCGCGTCGATCAGCGCGCGCCCATCGCCCACGGCGGCCGAGACAAGAATTCCCGCCTGCCTGAGGACCGCACTCAGCCCTTCGTTCACGATCGGGTGGTCGTCTGCGATTACGACGCTGGTCATGCGGGCCCTACTCCGGGGATGACAATCGACAAGGTGGTGTCGGACCCGCTCGTGCTGATGTCGAGCGTTCCGCCCAGGTGCTGCACGCGTTGCGTTATCGAGCGCGGGAACGGGGCCTCTTCGCTGGCGGGAAAGCCCCTGCCATTATCGATGATCGTCATGCGGACTGTGTGTCCCACTATTCTGGCCTGAACCCTGGCACTGGTGGCATTGCCGTGGCGCACGGCATTGGCGATGGCTTCGCGCAGCAGCAGCTCGAATTCATGGGCAAGCGGCTCCGCAACCGTCTGCTGGTCGCTGGTCATGTCCAGCGTGATATCGATTCCCCATTGCCGCCCCAATCGCGCGAGCGTCTCGGCGATCGTCGCGCCAAGGTCGCACTCGGAATTGTGCGGGGCGGTCTCGTGAAGGCGGCCGATGATCCGCTGGACGTTGCGCTGTTCCTCGTCGAGCGATTCGTGCAGCAGGCCCAGTTCGGCGGCAATATCCCGCCCCTGGGCCAGCTTTGCCCGAAGTACGCCAAGCCGCAGGGATTCCCCCGCCAGCGTCTGGACCACGCTGTCGTGCAGGTCGCGGGCCAGCTTTTCGCGCAGGTGGGCGATCTCAGCGGCCTTGGTCATCGCGTTGATCTCGTGCCGGTCCAGCGCCAGAGCGATTTCCTGGGCGATGACCGCGGTCGGACGCAAGTAGTCCGGAGACATGGCGCGGGAGCCGATCAGCACCAGTGCCCCCTGGCCGGCCTCGGCGCGGATCGGAACCAGCAAGCCCGTCGGCAGGTTCAGAAAATCAGCCAGCGAAAGCGGGATTCGCCCGCGCCTTGCCTTCAGGCTTTCGTGCCGGCTTAGCACAAGGTTGCGCCCGCGCAGCCGATCGAACAGGACCGCATCGCAAGGGTAAAGGTCGGAAAAATCGAACTCCTCGGGGCTGACCCGGCGCTGGCTTTCGCCAAGGGCTCCGCTGGTTTGGACGAAGGCCCAGGGTTCGTCTTCGGGCATCCAGACCAGCCCCAGACCGGGCGCATCGATGTGGGTTTGCAGGTAGGCGGCGATGATCGAAAAGCGCTCTTCCAGGCTATCGTCAATCGACCAGTCAAGCCGTTCGGCCCGCGGTTTTCCGCGCGAGTGTCCAAACCAGATCACGAGGGTCGCGATAACCAGCATGAAGGCAAGCCGCCGACCGAACCAGTGCGGGTCAAAGTAGGCATCGGTCATGACTATGGCGATGCCGGTCAGGCAATAAATGCCCAGCAGCGCGGCCGCAACGGCGATCAGGCGCCACTGCTGCCAGATCAGGGTGCCGGTCACCAGCAGGAACACGAACAGCGCCATGAACGGGCTGATGGGGCCACCGGGGCTGCCTTCGATCAGGAACAGCACGGCGAAACTGAAGATCGCTTCGAGCGCGAAGCTGACGATCCTGAGCTGGTGGTCGAGCCACCAGTCGCGCCAGGCGATCACCGCCATGATCAGCGCATAGGCAAAATAGCCCATCAGCATGCCCATGCCGAGCCGGGTTGAACCGAAAGGGTATTCCGGATCGGCGAGGGAGGTGAGCAAGAACGTCCCGGCGAGCGCGACGCGGCAAAGCGGAATCACCTGACCGGAACGGAATTTCAGCGCGTTGTGCAAGGCGACCTTCCCGGATGCACTTCAGGCTGACGAGTGCGCTTTCGGACTTGCCCGGTCAAGGAGAAAGGCCCGGTTTTCCGCCAATGTGAGGAAGGAAATGGCTCCCTGAGTAGGATTCGAACCTACGGCCGCTCGATTAACAGTCGAGAGCTCTACCGCTGAGCTATCAGGGAGCAGTCCTTTCGGACAGGGGTGCGCCTATAACAGCGCCGCCGCGTTTGGCAAGTCGCTGCGCGGCAAAAATATCAGTAGTGGAACTGTTCCGCGAAAATCCGGTCTTCCAGCGTCTTGCCGGGGTCGAAAAGCAGGGTCAGCTGGCGTTCGCGGGCCACCTTGACCTGCACGGCCAGGATGTCGCGCAGTTCCTTCTGGTCGGCCACGGCCGCCACCGGGCGCTTTTCCGGTTCGATCACCGTGAAGTCGATTTCATAGTGATCGGGAATGATCGCGCCGCGCCAGCGGCGGGGTCGGAACGGGCTGATCGGGGTAAGCGCCAGCATGTTCGAGCCAAGCGGCAGGATCGGGCCATTGGCGGAAAGGTTATAGGCCGTCGTGCCCGCCGGGGTCGCCACCAGGATGCCGTCGCAAAACAGTTCGGGCAGGCGCACCTTGCCGTTGACGGCCACCTCCAGCTTCGCCGTCTGGCGCGTTTCGCGCAGCAGCGAGACTTCGTTGATCGCATAGGCGCTGATCAGTTTGCCGGTGCCCGTGGTCGCGATCATTTCCAGCGGGGTGACGGCCAGCGGCTTGGCCCTGCTCACGCGCTCGATCAGCGAACGGCTCGACTTGGGCTTGTTCATCATGAACCCGACGGTGCCGTAGTTGAGGCC
>NZ_JAYSBK010000089.1:0-12757 GCF_041915465.1 Novosphingobium sp.
GACAACGTGCAGTGGGAAGGGGTGCTGCGCTCGGTTTCGGGTGAGCGCGCCTATCGCTGGCTCAATGCGGGTTCGGTCGATCCGCGCGGGATCGCCAGCTTCATGATCCTCGATCAGCGCTTTCCGCGCAGCCTGGCCTTCTGTCTCGACAAGCTGCGCTCCAACCTGCGCGGGCTGGCGCACGAATACGGCCACGAAACCTCCGCCCACGAAAGCCTGCGCGGGCTGGGCACGCAGTTCCACGAAACCGGGATCGAACAGATCTTCGAGACTGGCCTGCACGAATTCATTGCCGAATTCATTGCTTGCAACCGGCAGGTGGCCATGGCGGTCGAGCAGGATTACAGGTTCTACGCGTAATGCGCCTCAAGGTTGGACATACTACCCGTTACACCTTTTCCCGGCCGGTCTCGCACGGGCTCCAGCGCCTGCGGCTGACGCCCAAGAGCACCCACGGCCAGAAGGTGATAGATTGGTCGATGCAGCTCACCGGGGCGAAGGTCGAGGTCGAGTACGAAGATCACAACTACAACATGATCACCCTGATCTCGGTCAATCCCGGGATCAGCGAGGTCGTGGTCCATTGCTCCGGAACGGTCGTCACGGCCGATAACCACGGGGTCATTGGGCCGCATTCGGGGCATATGCCGCTGTGGTCGTTTTTGCAGCAATCGCCGCTGACCCGTCCGGGGCCGCGAATTCGCGCGATCGCGGCCCAGCTCGACGTGCCGAAGGGCGAAGTGCTGGCAATGCTGCACCGCCTCTCCAGCCTGATCCTCGAGCAGGTCCGCTACGAACCGGGTGAGACCCAGGCCCACACCTCGGGCGAGGAAGCGGCCATGCTGGGCGTTGGCGTATGCCAGGATCACGCCCACATTTTCATCGGCGCGGCGCGCGCGCTGGGCGTGCCGGCGCGCTATGTCTCCGGCTATCTGATGATGAATGACCGGGTCGAGCAGGAAGCGGGTCACGCCTGGGCCGAAGCCTATGTTGAACACCTCGGCTGGGTCGGCTTTGACGTGTCCAACGGAATGAGCCCGGATGAACGCTATGTTCGCGTCGCCACGGGCCGCGATTACCGCGAGGCTGCACCCGTTACCGGCATCAGCTGGGGCGAAGGGGAATCCGTGCTGGAAGTGCGCCTTGCGGTTGAACAACAAGCGCAGGAACAGTAGGCGGGCGGCGAAAGGGGAATGCAGCCTTGACCTATTGCGTTGGCATGATGCTCGATGACGGGCTGGTGATGATGAGCGACACCCGCACCAATTCGGGCGTCGACAACATCTCCACCTTCCGCAAGATGTATCAGTGGTCGGTCCCTGGCGAGCGCATGATCGCGATCATGACCTCTGGCAACCTTGCCACGACCCAGTCCGTGATCAGCCAGCTGGAAGAGCGCGGCAAGACCCCGGACGAGCGGCACAACTCGCTGCTCGAAGCGCCGACGATGTTCCAGATTGCGACGATCGTGGGCAAGCTGCTGCGCGATACGATCGCGTCAAGTGACAAGGACAATGGGCAGGAAGCCGCGGGCACCTTTACGGCTTCGATGATTGTTGCGGGCCAGATCAAGGGCATGGAGCCGCGGTTGTTCCTGATCTACCCGGAAGGCAATTTTATCGAGGCGAGCTTCGACACGCCGTTCTTCCAGATTGGCGAAACCAAGTACGGCCGTCCGATCATCCTGCGCGGTTATGACCCCAAGATGAGCTTCGAGGATGCGGTCAAGCTGCTGATGGTCAGCTTTGATTCGACGATCAAGGCCAACCTCTCGGTCGGCCTGCCGCTCGATCTGCTGGTGATGCGGCGCGATTACTTCGAACCCGTGCACCAGCGCCGGATCACGGCCGACGATCCCTATTTTCGGGCGATTTCGGTGGGTTGGAGCGAGGCGCTGAAGCTCGCTTTCGAATCGCTGCCGGATTACAGTTTTAACGCCAAATAGCCGCGCCTCACCGGCAGAACGAACTCCCGCTCAGCTCCAGATGCAGGTGGTCCTTGTGCGCGGCGTTGTAGGCCGGGCCGAGCACCGTGCCGAAGCGCTTGCAGGCGCTGTTGTGAATGGTTTCCAGGAACTTGCGCTCGGCTGCCGTGCCATCAGACCAGCTGCCCTTCACGGTGATGCGCCGCCCGTCAGCCAGAACGAAGCCGGACACGTCGATTGCATTGGCCGTGGCGTGGGCGCTACGCCGGTCGGTTCCGGCAACGTTGCGGCAATTGTAGCTGCCCATCGTCTCGATCTTCACCAGCGGGCTGCCCAGGATCTGCTGCGCGGCGCGGTCCGCGCCATAGCGGGCCCAGGCGGCAAAACTTTCGGCCAGCGGACAGGCGACCGGGCCAAGGTTGGTAAGGGCGAGCGAATCGTGATCGCTGCGGATCGTGGACAGCTTGACCGTGTTCAGCGTCGAACAGCCCGCACCATAATACTGGTCGGGCAGCGGGGTGAAGGCCGCCTTGGTCGAAGAAAGCTCGGACAGGCACTGGCGCGCTTCGGGGCGGGGGGTGAAGACCATGGTCGAACGCTGGACAGGGCCGCGGGTTTCGCGGCTCGCCTGCGGAATTGCGCCGCAAGCCGCGACCATGGCCATCGTGGGCAGGATCATCAATGCCCTCAACATGGCCGGGATTATCCGGGATTCATGGTTAAGATTCGTTAAAGGCCGAAAGCGCCTTTGCACAAACTGCTGTCAGTTCGCCGCATTTCCTTGACATGTGCGGCCAAGCCACTACCTGCGGCTCCGGGCCACGCGGTCCCAACGCCGCGCGTGCTCTCTGTAAGGAGAGTCTACATGACTGCTACGATTCCGGCTCGCAAGCCTGCGCGCCCGTTCTTTTCTTCCGGTCCCTGCGCCAAGCCGCCGGGCTATTCCCCCGAGAAACTCGCTACCGAATCCCTTGGCCGCTCGCACCGCGCCAAGATCGGCAAGTCGCGTCTGCAGTATTGCATCGATCTGATGCGCGAAGTGCTGGGCCTGCCCGACACGCACCGCATCGGCATCGTGCCCGGCTCGGACACCGGCGCCTTCGAAATGGCGATGTGGACGATGCTTGGCGCCCGCGGCGTGACCGCGCTGGCCTGGGAAAGCTTTGGCGAAGGCTGGGTGACCGACGCGGTCAAGCAGCTCAAGCTGGAACCCAAGGTGCACCGCGCCGACTATGGTCAGCTGCCCGATCTGTCGAAGGTCGATTTCGCCGACGACGTGCTGTTCACCTGGAACGGCACCACCAGCGGCGTGCGCGTGCCCGACGGCGAATGGATCCCCGACGACCGCGAAGGCCTGACCTTCGCCGACGCGACCAGCGCCGTGTTTGCCTATGACATTCCGTGGGACAAGATCGACGTTGCGACCTTCTCGTGGCAGAAGGTGCTGGGCGGCGAAGGCGGCCACGGCGTGCTGATCCTCGGCCCGCGCGCCGTCGAACGTCTT
The DNA here is from genome assembly GCF_041915465.1 of Novosphingobium sp. GTDB lineage: Bacteria > Pseudomonadota > Alphaproteobacteria > Sphingomonadales > Sphingomonadaceae > Novosphingobium. The sequence goes on from NZ_JAYSBK010000089.1 coordinate 3,429, forward strand.
GAAACCTACACCCCCAACTGGCCGCTGCCCAAGGTGTTCCGCCTGGTTTCCAAGGGCAAGCTCGCCGAAGGCGTGTTCAAGGGCGAAACGATCAACACGCCCTCGATGCTGGCTGTCGAAGACGCGATCTTTGCGCTTGAATGGGCGAGAGGCGTCGGCGGGCTGGAAGGCCTGCAGGAGCGCTGCACCGCCAATGCCGATGCGCTGAACAAGATCGTCGCCGAACGCGACTGGCTCAGCCACCTCGCGGCGGACAAGGGCATCCGTTCGAAGACCTCGGTCTGCCTCTCGGTCGAAGGCGCAGATGCGGACTTCATCAAGAAGATGACCGGCCTCCTCGAGAAGGAAGGCGCGGCCTATGACATCGCCGGTTACCGCGATGCCCCGGCGGGCCTGCGCATCTGGTGCGGCGCGACGGTTGAAACCGCCGACATCGAAGACCTCGGTCCGTGGCTCGACTGGGCCTACGAAGCCACCAAGGCTGCCTGATTTTTCCGGACGGGCCACGTGTGCCCGTCCGTTTCCCCCCATTCTGATTGAAAGAGGCTTATCATGACCAAGCCCCGCGTACTTATTTCCGACAAGATGGACCCCAACGCCGCCCGTATCTTCACCGAGATGGGCTGCGACGTTGACGTCATCACCGGCGAAACCCCCGAACAGCTGATCGCCCGCATCGGCGATTACGATGGCCTGGCGATCCGTTCGTCGACCAAGGTGACCAAGGAAATCCTGGCCGCCGCCAAGAACCTCAAGGTCATCGGCCGCGCCGGGATCGGCGTCGACAACGTCGATATCCCGGCGGCTTCGGCCCAGGGCGTGGTGGTGATGAACACCCCGTTCGGCAACTCGATCACCACCGCCGAACACGCCATCGCGATGATGTTCGCGCTGGCCCGCCAGATCCCCGAAGCCAACGCCCAGACCCAGGCCGGCCTGTGGCCGAAGAACGGCTTCATGGGCGTTGAAGTCACCGGCAAGACGCTTGGCCTGATCGGGGCCGGCAACATCGGCTCGATCGTCGCTGCCCGCGCGCTTGGCCTGAAGATGAAGGTCGTGGCCTATGACCCGTTCCTGACCCCGGAACGCGCCGTGGAAATGGGCGTTGAAAAGGCCGATCTCGACACGCTGCTGGCGCGCGCGGACTTCATCACGCTGCATACGCCGCTGACTGATCAGACCCGCAACATCCTGAGCCGCGAAAACCTTGCCAAGACCAAGAAGGGCGTGCGGATCGTCAACTGCGCGCGCGGTGGTCTGATCGATGAGGCCGCGCTCAAGGACGCGCTCGATTCGGGCCAGGTCGCGGGCGCCGCGCTCGACGTGTTCGAAACCGAACCGGCCAAGGAATCGCCGCTGTTCGGCACCCCGAACTTCATCTGCACCCCGCACCTTGGCGCCTCGACCACCGAAGCCCAGGTCAACGTGGCGCTGCAGGTGGCCGAACAGATGGCCGACTACCTGGTCAACGGCGGCGTCACCAACGCGCTCAACGTGCCTTCGCTCTCGGCCGAGGAAGCGCCGAAGCTGCGCCCCTACATGCAGCTTGCGGAACAGCTGGGCGGCATGGTCGGCCAGCTTACCACCGGGGCGATCCCGCGCATCTCGATCCACGCCGAAGGCGCTGCGGCCGAGCTCAACATCAAGCCGATCGTCGCGGCCGTACTGTGCGGCTTCCTGCGCACGCAGTCCGACACGGTGAACATGGTCAACGCACCCTTCATCGCCAAGGAACGCGGCATGGAAGTGCGCGAGGTCAAGACCGAGAAGGCCGGTGACTATCACACCCTGATCCGCGTTTCGGTGAAGACCGATGCGGGTGAGCGTTCGGTTGCAGGCACGCTGTTCTCGAACAGCGAACCGCGCCTGGTCGAACTGTTCGGGATCAAGGTCGAAGCCGAACTTGCCGGGCACATGATGTATATCGTCAACGAGGACGCCCCCGGCTTCATCGGCCGCATCGGCACCCTGCTGGGCGAAAACAGCATCAACATCGGCACCTTCAACCTCGGCCGCCGCAACGCGGGCGGGGAAGCGGTGCTGCTGCTCTCGGTCGACAGCGCGGTTCCGGCCGCGGTGCTGGAACAGGCCAAGACGCTTCCGGGCGTCAAGCGGGTGATGGCGCTGGCGTTCTGACGCCGGATCGGGCAACGGGACCTGGCTATGGAAGATACCGACCGCGACCTGCTGCCCGAGGGGCTCCAAGACCGGCTGCCGCCCAGCGCGGCAGCCGCAGCCCATGTTGCCCGTGCTGGCCTCGATGTGCTCGATGCCCACGGCTATGACCGGGTCCAGACGCCGACCATCGAGTTCGAAAAGTCGATGGCTAGCCGCATGGCCGGGGTCCAACCGCGCCGGATGTTCCGCTTCGTCGATCCGCTTTCGCTCAGGATGATGGCGCTGCGCAGCGATATCACCGTGCAGGTCGGCCGCATTGCCGCCACCGGCCTTGCTGGCGCGGCGCGTCCGTTGCGGCTGTGCTATGCGGGCCAAGTCGTGACGATCAAGGGCGACGGGCTCGATCCCGCGCGCGAGCGGCTGCAGCTGGGCGCGGAACTGATCGGGTCCGACAGTGTCGCCGCTGCGGGCGAAATCGTCGAAATGGCGATCGAGGCGCTGCGCGCGGCTGGCGCGACCGGGATCTCGGTCGATTTCACGCTGCCGGACCTGGTCGACACGCTGGCCGCCAAGGCTCTGCCGCTCGATGCCGACAAGATCGAGGCGGTGCGCCGCGAACTCGATGCCAAGGACGCGGGCGGCCTGGTGGCGGCAGGCGGCGAGGCTTACCTGCCGCTGCTGACCGCGATTGGCCCCTTCGACACCGCGATCGAACGGCTTGCCGCAATCGATGCGGGCGGCGCGCTGTCCGGCCGGATCAAGGCGCTGCGCGAAATCGCGGCACGGGTCGGCGGTTCGGCCCGGCTGACGCTTGATCCCAGCGAACGCCACGGTTTTGAATACCAGTCGTGGTTCGGCTTCACGATCTATGCCGAGGGCGTTTCGGGGGCACTGGGCCGGGGCGGTTCATACCGCATCCTGGGCCGTGACGAACCCGCCATCGGCTTCTCGCTCTATCCCGATGCGCTGATCGACGTGCTGGCGGGTGAAACCAGGCGCGACACGCTGTTCCTGCCGCTGGGCCACGATCCGGTTCAGGCCGCGCGCCTGCGCGCGATCGGCTGGCGCACCGTGGCGGCGCTGAGCGCGGACTGCGATCCGAAGGCGCTCGGCTGCATGCACCGCCTGCAGGGTACCGAGGCGATCAGCCTCTAACGCACGGTTGTCATCGCCCGGCGCTTGATCCCCTCGGCGCAGGCAAGATAGGCCAGTGCCAGCAGGATCACTGCTCCCAATAGGTGCACCGGCATCGGCGCAAATCCGAACACGCTTGCCCACGATCCAAGTGCCAGCAACAGGGCAATGCCAAGCGCGCCGAGGCTGGTGAGCGCCAGCGCCTTGTGCGGGGTGCTGCGCCAAGGCCGACCATGGGTGCGGATCACGAAGATCACGAGGATCTGGGTCAGCATCGATTCGACGAACCATGCCGTGCGGAATTCCGCTGGCGAGGCATTGAACACCAGCAGCAACAGCCCAAAGGTGGCGATATCGAACACCGAGGACAGCGGCCCCATGAAGGTGGTGAAGCGCTGGATCGCGGCAATCGACCAGTCGTGCGGACGGCGGGTTTCGGCCGCATCGACATTGTCGAAGGGAATCCCAAGCTGCGAGAAATCGTAGAGCAGGTTGTTGAGCAGGATCTGGATCGCGGTCATCGGCAGGAATGGGATCACCAGCGCGGCCAGCGCCATCGACAGCATGTTGCCGAAGTTCGAACTGGTGCCCATGCGCACGTACTTGATGATGTTGGCATAGGTGCGCCGCCCTTCCATCACCCCGTCGGCGACGACGCCCAGATCGTTCGAAAGCAGGATCATGTCCGCCGCGCCGCGCGCCACATCGGTTGCCCCGTCGACCGACATCCCGGCATCTGCAGCCTTGATTGCGGGGGCGTCGTTGATCCCGTCGCCCATGTAGCCGACCGTATAGCCCGCGCGCGACAGCGCCCGAATAATCCGCAGCTTCTGGTCGGGCGAAACGCGCGCATACAGATCGGTGCGGCGCACCTGCACCCGCAGCGCGGCATCTGAGAGCTTGTCGATCTGATCGCCGGTCAGCAGTCCCTCGCAATCGAGGTCGAGCGACTTGACCAGATGTCGCACGACCGGCGCGGCATCGCCGGAAATCACCTTGACCCTGACGCCGAGCTTGCGCAGCCGCGCGATTGCCTCGTGCGCGGATTGCTTGGGTGGATCGAGGAAGGCGCAAAACCCCGCGAAGACCAGACCGGCTTCGTCGTCGGGGGTAAGCGCGCGGACATCGCCGCTCCATTCCTTCCAGGCAATCGCCAGCAGCCGCTCGCCATCGGCGGCGTGTTCATCGTGCATCGCCTCGAGCCGCGTGCGCAGCTGCGGGTCCATCGGAGCAGGCTTGCCGCCGATTTCGGCGCGGTCGCACAGGGCCAGCAGGGCTTCGGGCGCGCCTTTGGTCACCAGCATGCGCTGCGCCCCCTTTTCCACCAGTACGGCGGCGCGGCGGCGCTCGAAATCGAACGGCAGGTCGGCCAGCTTGCGCCATTCGATCTCGCCCGGGCTCCCTGCCTTCTGGCAGATTGCCGCGTCGAGCGGATTGCCGACGCCGCTTTCATAGAAGCTGTTGATCGTCGCCAGTTCCAGCACGCGGGCACTGTCCTTTCCGTCGCATCCCGGCCAGGCTGCCAGCTCGATCCGGGCTTCGGTCAGGGTTCCGGTCTTGTCGGTGCAGAAAACGTTCATCGCGCCCAGATCGTGGATCGCGGCGAGGCGCTTTACGATCACCTGCTGTCGCGCCAGCCGCTGCGCCCCGCGCGACAGCGTGACCGTGGTGACCATCGGCAGCAGTTCGGGGGTCAGGCCCACGGCCAGCGCCACCGCGAACATCACGGATTCGAGCATCGGGCGGTGGAACAGGATCTGGATCAGCAGCACGAACAGCACCAGCGCCAAGGTCAAGCGCAGGATCAGCATTCCCAGCCGGTGCAGCCCGCGCTCGAACGCGGTGGGCGGCTCGGCGCTGGCAAGGCTGCCCGATATCGCCCCCAGGTTGGTGTGCTTGCCCGTGGCGGCAACCAGCATCGTCGCCTCGCCGCTGACCACGGCTGTGCCGCTGAACAGCGCGTCATAGGCATCGGCAAGCGCGGTCGCGCCGCTTGGCCCCGGGCGCTTGTCTACCGGATAGGGCTCGCCGGTCAGGATTGCCTCGTCCACCCGCGCGCCGTGGCTGGTGAGCACGATGCCGTCCGCCGGAACCAGCGCGCCGGGGCCGAGTCTAACGACGTCGCCGCGCACCAGCGCTTCGGTTGGCAGGTCGACGAAAGCTCCATCGCGTAGCACGCTGGCCTTGAGCGCAATCGTGCGGCGCAGCGCCTCGGCGGCCTTTTCGGCGCCATGTTCCTGATAGACGTCGAGCCCGACCGAAATCAGCACCATCGTCAGGATGATGATCAGACTGGCCTTGTCCCCGCTCGCCCCGGAAACGAAGGCGGCGACCAGCAGGATCGCGACCAGCGGTTCGGCCAGCCGCGCCAGGACGCGCGCCAGAATCGTGCGCGAGGCCTTGTCGGCAATGACGTTCGGCCCGTCTTCGGCCAACCGCCGCGCGGCTTCGGCACTGCTTAGCCCGGCATCCGGCGCGGCGTTGCCCTCGGCAAGGCTGCCCGGCGGCTGCGCCCAGAACGGAGGGACCTTGTCATGCTCGGCCTGATCGTCCTGCGCCATGGATCGCTCCGCGTGAACCCGCGCGATGATTGCGCCTGCTGGCGCGCCGGTTCAAGCGCGAAGCGGAGACGTGCTGCTAGAAGCCGAACAACGTCTTTAGCCAGGCATCGACCACCGGGGTCGCCGCATAGGCCGGATCGCCGAGGCTGCGGTTGATCTCGGCGTGGCCGCGCAGGCCCGTCCCCGGAAAGTCCCGGCGCTCGGCGGGAGTGCCTGCTTTTTGCAGCGCGGCCTGCAGTTCCTTGGCCTGCGCGATCCCGTCCTGGCGCTGAACGTGGATGATCAGGAACGCCGGGGCATTGGGCGCGGCGGCCTGCAAGGCGGGAGACAATGCGCGCTGGCGCTGCGGATCGGTGCCGAAGGCCTGGAGATAGGTGTCATGCATGAAGCGGCCGCCGTCCGCAATCTGGCGCGGCACGTCATAGGCCGCCCCGTCGATCGGCAGCACGCCCTTCAGGTTGGTAAAGGACAGCCCCGCGCCCTTGAGATAGCGCTCGTCGGTGCCCACCAGCGCCACCAGATGCGCGCCGGCGCTGTGGCCCATCAGCACGATGCGCGATGTGTCGATCCCCAGCTGCGGCGCCCTCGCAATCAGCGCGGCGATTGCCGCCGAAACGTCGGCGGCCTGCTGTTCAACCGTGGCTTCGGGGACCAGCCGGTAATTGATCGAGGCATAGGCATAGCCGGCCTGCGTATAGTGCGGGGCCTTCCAGCCGCCGTCGGCGTTGTCCTTGCTGCCGCGCTTCCAGCCGCCGCCGTGGACGAAGATGACCAGCGGGGCAGGGGCCTTGGCGCCCACGGCCGGATAGTAATCGAGCACCTGCAAAGGATCGCTGCCATAGGCGAAGGTCTGCTTGCCCTGTGCCTTTGGCGGGGTGGCATGTTGCTGCCCGGTGGCTGTCCGATCGCGCCAGCGCGGACGCTCGCGCGCTTCGGCCAGGCTGGCGGCCGTCACCGCAAGTGCGGCCATGGACAGGATAACGGTCTTCCTCATCGCGGTAATCTCCTTTGCAGACACGGTTTCATTGCGCAAAGGGATGTTGGCCAGTCACGAATTGTCGCCGATTGTCGCGTGCTTTGCCTTGACTCTTGATGCGTCCTCACCCTAGTGCGCGCACCGCAAAACGGGCCGGTTTACGGCCCTTCATCCCATCCCCTGTGCCGAGTCCTGTCGAAGGGCGCTTGCGGATCCACCCTGGCAGGGTGGCGGAGTATAACCATGGCAAACGTAACCGTGATCGGCGCCCAGTGGGGCGATGAAGGCAAGGGCAAGATTGTCGACTGGCTGGCCAGCCGCGCCGATGCCGTGGTGCGCTTTCAGGGCGGTCACAATGCCGGCCACACGCTGGTGGTGGGCGAACAGGTCTACAAGCTCTCGCTGCTGCCCTCGGGCATCGTCACCGGCACGCTGTCGATCATCGGCAACGGCGTGGTGCTCGATCCGTGGCACCTGCGCGACGAGATCGCCAAGCTCGAAGGGCAGGGTGTGGTCATCAACACCGAAAACTTCGCGATCGCCGAAAACGCGCCGCTGATCCTGCCGCTGCACCGCGATCTTGACGGTCTGCGCGAAGCGGCTGCCGGATCGGGCAAGATTGGCACGACCGGGCGCGGGATCGGCCCGGCCTATGAAGACAAGGTCGGCCGCCGCGCGATCCGCGTCTGCGATCTGGCGCACCTCGACGCACTCGATGCCCAGCTTGACCGGCTCTGCGCCCACCACGACGCACTGCGCGCCGGCTTCGGCCAGCCGCCGGTCGACCGCGCGCAGCTGCTCGCAGACCTGCGGGAAATCGCGCCGTCGGTGCTGAAATATGCCCAGCCGGTGTGGAAGCGGCTCAATACCGTGCGCAAGGCCGGGGCGCGCATCCTGTTCGAAGGCGCGCAGGGCGTGCTGCTCGATGTCGATCACGGCACCTATCCCTTCGTCACCTCGTCGAACACGGTCAGCGGCACGGCCGCCAGCGGTTCGGGCCTTGGCCCGGCAAGCACCGGTTTCGTGCTGGGGATCGTCAAGGCCTATACCACCCGCGTCGGCTCGGGCCCGTTCCCGACCGAACTGGAAGACGAGGTCGGCCAGCGGCTGGGTGAGCGCGGCCACGAATTCGGCACCGTCACGGGCCGCAAGCGCCGCTGCGGCTGGTTCGACGCCGTGCTGACCCGCCAGTCCTGCGCAATCTCGGGCGTGACCGGCATCGCGCTTACCAAGCTGGACGTGCTCGATGGCTTCGACAAGGTGAAGATCTGTACCGGCTATCGCCTGCACGGCAAGGTGCTGGATTATTTCCCGGCCCATGCCGCCGATCAGGCCGAGGTAGAGCCGATCTACGAGGAAATGGACGGCTGGAGCGGCACGACCGCCGGCGCGCGTTCGTGGGCCGACCTGCCGGCCCAGGCGATCAAGTACATCCAGCGCGTTCAGGAACTAATTGAAACGCCGGTTGCCCTGGTTTCGACCAGCCCCGAGCGTGAAGACACGATCCTCGTGCGCGATCCCTTCGTCGATTGACTTGATGGCCCATCGCCCCACCGCGCTGCGCGCTGCCGCCCTTGCGGGCGCGGCGCTGCTGCTCGGCGGGGGCGGTATGCTGCCTTACCGCGCATTCCCGGCAGTGCCCGAGTTGGGCCGCATCGACCGGATCGTGATCCACAAGGCCCAGCGCCGGATGGAACTGTTCTCCGGCGGCCGGCTGGTTCATGTCATGACCGGGGTCGGGCTTGGCGATGCGCCAGTCGGGCAGAAGCATTTCGAAGGTGACGAACGAACCCCGGAAGGTCGTTACACCATCGACTTTCGCAATCCGCACAGCTCCTACCACCTTTCGCTTCGGCTTTCCTATCCGGATGCCGCGGCAACGGCTTTTGCCGCCGCGCAGCACCGCAGTCCGGGCGGCGAAATCTATATTCACGGCCAACCGAACTGGCTTGCGCTCGGCCGCCTGCCGGGGGACTGGACCGATGGCTGCATCGCCGTCTCAAACCGCGAGATCGAGGCATTGTGGCGCGCGGTTCCCCAAGGCACGGACGTCGAAGTTCTCCCATGATCTTGACATAGACCCTATTTGTTCTACTCATGTTCACAAGAGAACAGGAGTCGGACTGCCATGTCGATTGCCAATTTCGCCTTTGCCGATCCCGCCAACGATGCCGCCGGTCTGCCGGTGGCATTGTCGATCTTTGCCGATCGGGCACATGTGCGCGACCAGGTTGGCGAGGATGCGATGGGGGCGGGGCTCAGGATCGCGCAGCTTGGCGATCTGGCGACCCTGCTCGAAGGCGATGCGCGCTCGCTCGGCGATATCGTCGCGGTTGATTGCCCTGAGGTTGACGGAGCCCGGCTCGCCGCGCTCGCCCGGCTCGACATGCGGATCCGCCATGTCGGCGCGCAGCTGGTGGTTTCGACCAGCCTTGCCGCCTTGGACGATGTATTCGGCTGCCTTGACCAGTCGAATCCGCAGATCCTGATCGACCCGACCCGCGCCGAACGCGTGATCGCGCTGGGCCGTGCTTTGGCGG
>NZ_JAYSBK010000090.1:0-12349 GCF_041915465.1 Novosphingobium sp.
GCTGGAGCTGCTGCGAGAACTGCCCGCCGCTGATCCGCAGGTTCGACTTCAGGATGTAGTCGACCGACAGGCCGGTATAGCCCGCAAGCCGCTCCGCCACGCTCTGGCGGGTGGCGGGATCGAGCTTAGCCCCCTGCTGCAACGCGGCGGCATAGTCGGTCTGGGCAAAATTCTCGACCTCGCGCAGGAAGGGTTCGAGCTCGGCCGGGCGCGTGCCGGGCAAACGGTTGTGATACCACGCGGTGGCCGCCATGGTCGGAAGCCCGGTGACATAGGCGGTGTCGACGCCCGGATTGAACCCCGGAGCATCGACCGAAAGATCGAAGTTCAGGATCGTGGAGAGCAGGATCACCCCGTTGAGATCGACATTGGCATCGCTGGTCAGCACGTTCGCCAGCACTGCCGAACGCGTGGTGCCATAACTTTCACCGAACAGGTACTTGGGCGAATTCCAGCGCCCGTATTTCGAGAGGAAGCCGGTGATGAACTCGGCAAAGGCATGGGCATCGGCATCGACGCCCCAGAACGCCTTTTCCTTGTCCTTGCCGGCGATGCGCGAGAAGCCGGCCCCCGGAGCGTCGATGAACACCAGGTCGGCCACGTCGAGCAGCGAATAGGCGTTGTTGACCACGGTATAGGGCGCGGCCTTGGTGTGGCCGCCCTCGCTCGTCACCACGCGGCGCGGGCCAAAGGCGCCCATGTGCAGCCACAGCGTCGCAGATCCCGGGCCGCCGTTGTAGATGAACACAACCGGCCGGTTCGGCCCGCCGCCCTGCTTGAAGTAGGCGGTGTAGAACATCGATGATTCGGCGGGCACGCCTTCCTTGTCCTTGTCGGGATTGGGCGCGGCGGCGGTCTCACGCCAGGTCGTGTCGTCCCACCCGGCCGGATGGACCACCAAGGTGCCCGCGACCGCCTGATAGGCCACCGCCTTGCCGCCTACGGTAACGGTTCCGGTGGTGGTGACAGCAGTCGGCTGGAAGATCCGATTGGGGCCCGCAGGCGCGGCGGGCGCGGCGGTAGCCGGCTTGGCTTCTTCGGCCCGGACCGGCGCGCCGCCCAGCATGGCCAGCGCAGCCCCGGCGAGAATGAACGAACGGATATGCGATACGGCCATGATGCCAGTCCCCTTGGCTAGATTGCGGCGGTACGGTGCAATGCCCCGCACAGCTTGGCAAGGCGCGCGCGGGGCTGATCGACGAACGGCAATGCGGGATCGACCTATGCCAGATGGACAAACGAAAAGGGCCGGGAAGGTTTCCCCTCCCGGCCCGTTCAATTCGCTTGGATCGCGAAGCTTAGGCCCGAAAAATCAGGCGCTGTGCACTTCGGCGACGTCGATCTTCAGGCCCGGGCCCATCGACGACGACAGGGCGACCCTGCGCAGGTACTTGCCCTTGGCACCGGCCGGCTTGGCCTTGATGATCGCATCGACGAAGGCGTCGAAGTTCGCCTTGAGCTGGTCGTTCGAGAACGACAGCTTGCCGATCCCGCCGTGGATGATCCCGGCCTTTTCGACGCGGAATTCGATCTGGCCGCCCTTGGCAGCCTTGACCGCTTCAGCGACGTTCGGGGTGACGGTGCCCAGCTTCGGGTTCGGCATCAGGCCCTTGGGGCCCAGCACCTTGCCGAGGCGGCCGACGATGCCCATCATGTCGGGCGTCGCGATCACGCGGCCGTAATCGAGATTACCGGCCTGCATGTCTTCGAGCAGGTCTTCGGCGCCAACCTTGTCGGCACCGGCAGCCAGCGCGGCTTCGGCCTTGTCGCCGCGGGCGAACACGGCAACCTTGACGTCCTTGCCGGTGCCCGAGGGCAGCACGACCATGCCGCGGACCATCTGGTCGGCGTGGCGCGGATCGACGCCGAGGTTCAGCGCGACTTCCAGGCTCTGGTCGAACTTGGCGGTCTTGAGGTCCTTGAGCAGCTGGATGGCTTCATCGACGCCATAGAGCTTCTGGTTGTCGCCCAGCTTTTCAGCGAGGGCCTTCTGCATCTTGGTCTGCTTGGCCATGTTATTAGCCCTCCACCACGGTTAGACCCATCGAACGCGCGGAGCCTTCGATGATCTTCGTTGCCTGTTCGATGTCGTTGGCGTTGAGATCGGCAAACTTGGTCTGCGCGATTTCGGCCAGCTTCGAGCGGGCGATGGTTCCGGCCGAAACCTTGCCCGGCTCCTTCGAGCCCGACTTGAGGTTGGCAGCCTTCTTGATCAGGAAGCTGGCCGGGGGGGTCTTGGTGACGAACGTGAAGCTGCGATCCGCATAGACCGTGATGATGGTCGGGATCGGCATGCCCTTTTCAAGTTCCTGCGTGGCGGCGTTGAACGCCTTGCAGAATTCCATGATGTTCACGCCGCGCTGACCCAGGGCCGGGCCGATCGGCGGAGACGGGGTTGCCGAGCCTGCAGAAACCTGCAGCTTGATATAGCCTTCAATTTTCTTGGCCACGATGGCCTCCTTTCTTCCTGTCGGCCCCCATGCGGGAAGCCTCAGAGTGAGCGGTCAAACAGGCCGGAAACCGACCCTTCCGCACGGAATCACCTGCCCCGGGGAGCAAGCGAAGGCGAGCGCATAGGCGAACATCGCGCGAAAGTGAAGCGGAATTGCCGAATTTCGCCGATTGCCTTCATTCTCATGCGGTTGCACAAGGCGCTGCAGAACCAAGCAGGGGCAAGTCAGTGGGCGAATTCTCCGTCAGGATCACGCAGCTCGTATCGAGCAACGTCAACGCGCTGGTCGATGCCGCCAGCGAACCGGCCAAGATGGCCCGGCTGCTAGTGGCCGAACTGGAAGAAGCGATCATCGCCCTGACCCGCGATGCCGCGCAGGCGGAGCGCAGCGCCAAGGCGCTGAACACTGCCGCCGAGGCACAGGCCAAGGCCGCCGCCGAATGGCAGGACAAGGCGCGCTTCGCGATGACCAAGGAGCGCGAGGATCTCGCCCGCGGCGCGCTGGCCGAACGCGCCAACGCCGAAACCGCAGCAGCCGAAGCGCGCAGCCAGGCGGCGGATGCGGCCACGGCGGCACAACGGGCCCGCGCTGCCGTGGCCCAGCTTGAAGTGCGGCTCGATGAAGCCCGCGCGCGTTTCAAGGCGTTGAAGGATGCGGCCGGATCTGGCCCCGCCGCGAGCAGCCACGACAAGCGGCTCGACCGGATCGAAACGCTCGAAAAGCGGCTTGACCTCGCCGGGGCCGAGGCCGGCGCACAGTCGCTCGATGCCGAGCTTGCCGCGCTCGCGCGCGAAGATCAGCTTGATGCCGAACTGGCCGCGCTGCGCAAGAAGGTGGCGAAGAAGAAGTAGGCTGCGCGCCTAGGCAGCGTTGTTCGGCCTTGAAAAAGGCCCACTTTCCCAGCGCCCTCGCGCCTTGCCGGGGCCGCTGACAGCCTGACCGTGCTGCGCGCGGGCGACAAGGCCCAGCTCGCACCAGTGGCAGCCAGCAAGACCAGCGGCAGGGCGGCAGGAACGCGCTTCAGCCGACACCCCCATCAATCCGTGCGCGATCGGCGCACGGCAACAGGACGCCAGTCCATCACAACCCGCGGCCGACAGACCGGCCGCGCGGCTTACTTCACCAGTTCGACGTGTTCGAAATCGAGCTCGACCGGGGTCGCGCGGCCGAAGATCGAGACGGCCACCTTGACGCGGTTCTTTTCGAAGTCGAGTTCCTCGACCACGCCGGTGAAGCTGTTGAACGGGCCGTCCAGCACCTTGACCGAATCCCCGATCTCGTAATCGACGCTGACGTGCTTCTTGGGCTCGGCGGCAGCCTGGTCGCGCGCGCCGAAATAGCGGGCGGCTTCGCGATCCGAAATCGGCTGCGGCTTGCCGTTGGGGCCAAGGAAGCCGGTCACCTTGGGGGTGTTCTTGACGAGGTGATAGACGTCGTCGTTCATCGCCAGCTTGGCAAGAACGTAGCCCGGCATGGTCTTGCGTTCGACCTGGACCTTCTTGCCGCGCTTTACCTCGGTGACGGTTTCGTGCGGAACCTCAACCTCTTCCACGAGGGCTTCGAGGCCCATGCGTTCGGCTTCGGCGAGGATCGAATCGCGGACCTTGTTTTCAAAGCCGGAGTAGGCGTGGATGATGTACCAGCGAGCCATGTTTCTCTCGTAATTGCGTGTGGGCGGCCAGGAAGATCAGGCCAGCGCGAGGAGCTGACGCACGATTTCGCCGAACAGCGAATCGATGCCGAGGAAGAAGAGCGCGAGGACCACCATCATCACACCCACGAAAATCGCGGTGGTGACGGTTTCCTGCCGCGTCGGCCACACGACCTTGCGGGCTTCAGCCTGAACCTGGCGCATGAATTCGCCGGGATTGATCTTGGCCATCAGTTCGCGCTCTCTTGCCAAAAAGGATTGATCATCTGCCCGCCGCGGCTTGGGGGTACAGCGCCGCTCCCGGCGGCCATATGGCGCGTCCGGGAGGAGCAGATGTTCCCCATGTGCGGAAGACACCGCCGCACTTAGCTATCGTCGGGCCGTTTTGCAAGCCGCGCGAGGATCCAGCCCTCGCCGCGCACCTTCTCGACGTAACCGGCAGGCAGGGCCTCGGGTTCCTGGTTGCCGACATAGAGGAACCAGTCGGTCTCCTTGGCGGCGGGAAACTCGGTCAGGTTGATCGCCGCGCCGCGGCGGTGGAGCAGGCGGTGATAGGGGTCGCGGAACCGGCTGCCGCCCTCGAGGATGGTCATCATGTGGACCTTAGGCAGCGCGAAGTTCGAATTGTTGAGCGCATCCTTGCGCACCACGGCCCAGGCGCCGACGTGCTCCTGCGTGTTATAGCCCCAGGTGCGGCGCTCGGTCACCACCACGCTGGCCACCTTGGCCCCCTGCGGCAGGTAGTCGAGCGCCTTGAGAATTTCTGCCGTGTGGGCCGATTCGCGCACCCATTCGTCGCTCGTCACGCCCAGCCGGCCCAGGAACAGCAGCGGGGCGAGCAGCACGACCCAGCGCGGCGCGCGCCAGCTCAGCGCGAGGCAGCCGACCAGCAGCCCGGAATAGATCATCCGCGCATCGACCAGATCGCCGCCGAAGATGTGGCGCGGCATGACGATCGACAGGATCAGCATGATCACCGCCGCCCAGCCCGCGCGGCCATCGAACCGGCGGAAGGCAAGGCTGCCGATCAGCACCGCGGCGATGAACCACAGGCTGGCATAGTCGAGCCACTGGATCGACCCGCGCATCGCCTGCTTCCACACCGCCCACTTGTAGACGTCCCAGTGCGAGCCATAGGACATCAGCTGCTTCGAACCGCCGAACGCCAGCAGGCCGATCATCGGCACGGCCAGCGGCATCGGCTTGAAGAAGGCTTCGATCCCCTTGCGGCGCTGCCATTCGTAGCCAAACACCAGAATGCCCAGCACGCCCCAGCCCGAAACGTGGCACAGATAGACCACCGCACTGATCGGCATGAACAGCCAGGGGCGCCAGCGGCTCCCCTCCATCCGCACCCACAGCGCAAAGGAAAATAGCGCCAGCGCCAGGCTGATCCCGAAATTGAGGAAGCCCAGCAGCATGGCCGGTGACCAGATGAAGGCGAAGGCCAGCATCGAGCCGACGCCGACCCGGCGCCGCAGCGCCCATTCGACGGCGACGATGCCAAGCCCGAGCAGCGGCGGGATGATCCCGGCAATTATCCGTCCCGCCGTCTCCAGCGGGAAGATCGCGGAAAGCGGGCGGATCAGCATGTCCGCACCCAGGTTGCCCATCCAGCGCCATTCAAAGCCGTAGTACTTCTGCAGGAACGGGCTCGAATCGCGCGACAGCATCACGTGATAGCGCGCCATGTGCGCCGGATAGTCGACCATCTGGGGGTAGGTCACCAGCAGCACCGGCAGGCTGGCGATCAGCGCCAGCACAATCCCCAGCCACAGCCCTTCGCGGGGGGTCGGTTCGGCCGAAAGCCAACGCCGCGCGGCACTTCTGCGCGTATTGAACTGCTCGAAGGGAGGTTCAACGGACATAAGCGCGTTCTACGGGTTGTTTGGGGGGAAGGCTGGCAGGAGTGGCAGGATTCGAACCCGCGGCCCTCGGTTTTGGAGACCGATGCTCTACCAACTGAGCTACACTCCTGCAGGCGACGAGGCCCCTACAGGCTTGACCGGCAGATGACAAGCGATCTGGAAAGGTCCATACAAAGAAAAGCCGTGCACGCCCCTGTTGCCTCTTCGCCGATCGATCCCCAGCTGCTGCTGTTGGCCTATCGCAGCGGGATCTTCCCGATGGCCGATGCGCGCGACGATCCGGAGATATTCTGGGTGGAACCGCGCAAGCGCGCGATCTTGCCGCTGGATGGGTTCCACTGCTCGCGCTCACTGGCGAAAGTCCTGAAAAGCGGACGTTTCGAAGTGACCTGCAATACTGCCTTCGCCGCGGTAATCGACGCCTGCGCGGCCCCGCGCCGCGAAACCAGCGAGACCTGGATCAGCGGCCGGATTCGCGCCAGCTACATCGCGCTGCACGAACTGGACCATGCCCATTCGATCGAGGTTTGGTTCGGCACGGGCAGCGAACGGCAATTGGTCGGCGGCCTGTACGGGGTCGGCTTCGACCGGGTGTTTTGCGGCGAATCGATGTTCAGCCGGATGACCGACAGCTCGAAAGTGGCGCTGGCCTGGCTGGTCGCGGCGCTCAGGCACGCGGGTTGCGAATTGCTCGACTGCCAGTTCATGACCGAGCACCTGGCCTCGCTCGGCGCGATCGAAATCACGCAGTCCCGGTACCTGAAGCTGCTGCGCGCGGCTCAATCTGGCCCTGCGGGTGACGCCGAAGCCGCTGGTGCCGGCTTGGCAGAGGGCTTGGCAGAGGGCTGGGGCGAAGGCGCTGCGGACGGAGTTGACGCGGGCGCCGGATTGCCGGCGGGTTTTGCCGCACTGCTGGCCGCCGCCGCATCGGCGGGGCTTTCCTCTTCGCCCGGGAACTTCATCGCGCAGTCCTTGACCCACACGTCATAGACCGGGTGTTCGACCACGCTGAGCGAGGGCGAATTCTTGAACAGCCAGCCGGAAAACACCTTGTTCCAGGCCAGCGGCTTGTTCACGTCGGCCCGCTCTTCGACGAAGACCTGCACGAAGGCGCCGGTTTCGGGCGGGTTTTCCCACGGCAGCGTGCGCTCGCAGGTCGCCAGCTTGACGATGACGTTGCCGACCCGGCGCGATTCGCCCGGCTTCATCACCAGGTCCTGGGTCAGGTTGTTGCGCTTGTTGAGCAGGCCGAGCGTCGCCACGCGGTCCTTGACCGGGGTGCCGTATTCGCTTTCCACCACGGCTGCGCCCTTGGCCGGGGCGGCCAGCGCGTCGGGAACGTCGGTGGATTCGGCCTCGCTCAGCTCGTTGCCGCTGTTACAGGCGGCCAACGCCAGCAGCGGCAGGCCAACGAGCAGCAAGGGGGCAAACGCCCGCTTCACGAATCAGGCGTCCGGAGACCAGGCTTCGTAATCGCCCGTCGCATGGGCGCGCTTCCCGCCGCGGTCGAGCGAACCGGCGGGGCGATAGGCCGCGGGGGTGCCGGTTGCGTTGGGGGTATAGTCGGCTTCCCAGATGCGCGGGGGCGGCAGGTTGCTTTCGGGCACGCCGTCAAAGCTGCCGTGCAGCCAGCCGTGCCATTCGGCCGGCACGCGGCTGGCATCGTTGGGGCCGTTGTAGATCACCCAGCGGCGTTCGCTCCCGCCGAAGGGCTGCCCCGCGGCGCGGCGCTTCTTCGCGCGGTAATACTTGTTGCCCTGCGCGTCGGTGCCGACGAGTTCGCCGGTCATCGCGCTGGTGAAGAGCGTGCCAATGGTGGCACCGTCCCACCAGGTGAAGATCTTGCCGAGGATTCCCATGCGCGCCGCCTAGCCGAAATGCGGGCGCGGGGAAAGGGCCAAGCTGCTCACCATTCAACCTTGTCGCCAGCGACGATGCCCAGCTCCGCCGCGCGGCCGCCATTGAGTTCAAGCACGCCCTTGACCAGTCCGACCGAGCTCAGCGGGGTCAGGTCATAAGGAATGGCATTGGCCGCGATATTGCTGATCCGGCCATCGACGCCGATGAAAATGATATCGAGCGAAAGCCGCGTGTTCTTCATCCAGAAACTGGCCCCGCGCGGCGGGTCCATCGGAAAGATCATGCCTTCGTCCGCGCCCATGCTGGTGCGGAACATTAGGCCCATGGCCTGCTGCTGTCCGGTGCTGGCCACTTCGACGCGGAAGACGTGGCGCTTGCCGTCGTGAATGACGGTCAGCGGCACGACCGGAAGCCCCGATTCCGGGTGGACCGCCGGGGCGGCCTGGGTCGATTGCGGCGCGGCGTCACCCGACGAGGGCGCGCAGGCACCAAGCGCCAGCGCCAGCGATCCGAGCAGCAATTTACGCATCATTCGTCCTCGTCCTGTGCTTCGGCCCAGGCCAGGGCCGCGTCGATATCGGCGGCATTGACCAATTCGCGGGCGCTGTCCAGCGGGTGCCCCGCGCGCAGCATCGCGGCGAGCTGCCGTTCGCGCTGCGGCCGGTCTGGCAACTCCGCGCCAAACGGCCCGAACCGCCGCTTTTGCGCCAGAGCCAGCGCGGCGCGGCGCTGCTCGCCCTGCCCGGCGCGGGTTGCCGCGCGCATAGTTTCGTCGATCCCGGCGGCGGACAGCGCCTGGGCAATCCGCCGCGCGCCATAGCCGCGCCGCAGCAGACTGCCGGTGCGCGCGCGGGCGAAGGCTTCGTCATCGACATAACCATTGGCCACGAACCGGCTGACCAGCGCGGCCACCGGGGCCTCCCCCTCCCCCTCCCAGCCGCGTTCGCGCAGCTTGCGGCGCAGGTAACCTTCCAGCTTCGCCGCGCTGGTGGCAAAGCGCGCGACATAGGCCAGCGCCAGCTCCTCAAGCCGTTGGGCTGTCAATGGCCGGGGATTTGGACGGGCGCGGGTCATGGTCGGCCTTATTCGTGCCACACTATCAGGCAAAGGGAAAAGCCCTAGGGTTGCGGAGTTCAGGGCTCCGCAAGTGGACTGTAACACGAGATGACGCCGAAATATGGCGCATCACATTGATAAAAACGGGTTTTCGCGCATGACCGACGCCGCCACGCCAGTGACGAGTGCCGAACCGGCCGCAGCATCTGCCTTGCTGCCGACGCCAAATGAAGACGTTCTTCCCCGCCGCCTGTCCGATTTCGCCACTTTTGGCGAAGCGCTGGACTATGCCGCCAGCGGCAAGCGGGGGATGAATTTCCACGATCCGCGCGGGACCCTGAAGCGGGTCTATCCCTTCAGCGAACTGCGCGAAGATGCGCTGGTCATGGCGCGCCGCCTGGTTGCCCACGGGGTCAAGAAGGGTGACCGGATCGCCCTGATCGCCGAAACCGGCGCCGACTTTGCCGCGCTGTTCTGCGGCTGCATCTATGCCGGGGCCTGGCCGGTGCCGCTGCCGCTGCCGACCAGCTTTGGCGGCAAGGACAGCTATATCGACCAGCTTTCGGTGCAATTGCAGTCGAGCGACCCGCTCGCGCTGTTCTATCCCGCCGAACTGGCCGAAATGGCCGGGGCCGCCGCCGCGCGTCAGGGTTGCCAGGGCATCGCCTGGGAAGACTTTGCGCAAGCGCCAGCGCCTGACTGCGAGCTGCCGGAAACCAGCCCCGGCGATATCTGCTACCTGCAGTATTCCAGCGGCTCGACCCGCTTCCCGCACGGCGTTGCCGTGACCCACGCCTCGCTGCTCAACAACCTGGCCGGGCACGGCGAAGGCATGAAGCTGGTCGATGCCGACCGCTGCATTTCGTGGCTGCCGTGGTACCACGACATGGGGCTGGTCGGCTGCTTCCTCTCGGTCATCGCCAACCAGGTTTCGACCGACTATCTCAAGACCGAGGATTTTGCCCGCCGCCCGCTCGCCTGGCTCGACATGATCAGCCGCAATCCGGGCAACTCGATCTCCTACTCGCCAACCTTCGGCTATGATATCTGCGCCCGCCGCATTTCCAGCCAGAGCCACGTGAGCGAACGGTTTGACCTGTCGCGCTGGCGGCTGGCCGGCAACGGGGCGGACATGATCCGCCCCGACGTGATGCAGGGCTTCGTCAACGCCTTTGCCGAGGCCGGGTTCAAGGCCAGCGCCTTCCTGCCAAGCTATGGCCTGGCCGAAGCGACGCTGGCGGTCACCATCATGCCGCCGGGCGAAGGGATCCGCGTCGAACTGGTCGAGGAAGAACGCCTGTCGGGCACGCCGCGCGACCTGTCGCGTCCGGCGCGCTACCGCGCGATCGTCAACTGCGGCAAGGCGGTCAAGGACATGGCGCTCGAAATCCGCGGCGAGCGCGGCGAAGTGCTGGCCGACCACCGCATCGGCAAGGTCTGGTGCAAGGGCCCGTCGGTGATGGTCGGCTATTTCCGCGACCCCGAAGCGACCGAGGAGTGCCTGGTCGATGGCTGGCTCGATACCGGCGATATGGGCTACATGGTCGATGGCTATCTGTTCATCGTCGGCCGCGCCAAGGACATGATCATCATCAACGGCAAGAACCACTGGCCCCAGGACATCGAATGGGCCGTGGAACAGCTGCCGGGCTTCAACCATGGCGATATCGCCGCCTTCTCGGTCGAGACCGAAAACGGCGAGGAAGCGCCCGCGGTGCTGGTCCACTGCCGCGTCTCCGATCCGGTCGCCCGCGTCGAACTGCGCGACATGATCCGCGACAAGGTGCGCTCGATCACCGGCATGAACTGCATCGTCGAACTGGTTCCGCCGCGCACCCTGCCGCGCACCAGCTCGGGCAAGCTCAGCCGCGCCAAGGCCAAGAAGCTGTATCTTTCGGGCGAGATCGAACCGATTCAGCTGGCGGCCTGACGGCTGCGGGCCCGTTCGGATACGCGCCCTAGTACCGCCAGTTAGCCCAGTCGTCCAGAATGTCGGGCGCCGACGAGCGGCACTTCTGACCGTCCGGGGCGTTCATGTTCGGCAACCAGGTCATCACGTTGTATTTCATCTGCACGGCCGGAAGCGCGGAAAGGTTATAATCGGAAACGGCAAGGACAAGGTAAGACTTGCCAGGATCGACGATGTCGTTGACGCGCAGGCTGGACAGCACCTGGCCATCCGGCACTCCCCTGAAGCGCGGGCGGATGCAAACACGCTGGTTGGTGAAGTTCTGCACCACGGCGATCAGCGAAAAGCCTGACGCATCGTTGGCCGTCGCGTAGGCAACGCTCATGTAGATCGCGTTGTTGCGAGCAAAGCTCGGACCGCGCTCCTCGTCCCAACGGTATTCGGTCGCCGGGAGGCCGGTTTCGTTAACCGAATAGCCTGAAACGACCCCGCGATCTGCCATCCCCTTGCGGATCACCTGCTCGGCGGATTCCTGCGCCGAAGCCGTGCCCGGAAGTAGTGCCGCGACCAGCGCCACCAGAATGCGGCCGCTCGTCATTGCTTTCCCGTTCATCGCCTTCTCCCGGACAATTCCCATAACCAACGCCTTGCTGGCGGCTCTGCCGACAGACTGCGGCAGGTCCATGCCCAGGTCAACGCCGAGCTTAATCCGTCCGCCAAGGCCAAGGCTGAAGTGGAAGCGTCGGAGAGCCGGCCCAAGGTCCTGCCCGCGGCCAAGCCCCCGACCCAGCCGCGCTAGGCGACCGGGCGGCGCGCGCGGCCTATTGCTCGATCACCCACATCCCGTTCTCGAAGCGGTAGATGTGGGGCGAGATGCAGCGTTCGGCCCGTTTGCAGTCCTCGGCCACCGCCTCGGCAAAGCGGTCCATCGACGGCCCAGCCGCGAGCAGCGAGGCGAGCACGAACTGGTCGGTGGTGACGGTAATGAACAGGTCCGGCCCGATGAGGTCGCGCAGCTTCTGCCAGTAATCGGTGTCGGCCAGGACGGCGCTCATGTATTCGGGGCCTTCAAAGGTCACCGTGTCCATCAGATAATAGCCCGCCTCGGGCATTGGCGGCAGGATCGCGCGGGTCTGGCGGCGGGCGATGGCCCAGGCTTCGTCGGGCTTCAGCTTCATGTCCCTGAGGTCGGCTGCAGAGGCAAGGCCGATCACGTTCGGCCCATCGAGCGCGAGCGCCTCGTAAAGATCGTCGCCGATCTTGCGGACAAAGAACCACGGCTGCTTTTCCTTGGCGGCCTTGGCCTGGGCATAGGCGATGTAATCCTCGCCGCGCACGATCACCCGCAGGTTCCGAGGCTGGGCGACAGGCGGCGGGCTGCTGACGGCGGCGATCATGCGCTGCTTTGCAGCTTCGCAATCGGCAGCGCTGGCGGTTTCGCAATAGGCATAGACCCGGTGGAGGTAGAGCTGCGCATTGCTCCACTGCGCGCCGCTTACTTCGAGCACCAGCGGATCCTTGCGGCTGGAGCGGAACGTGGCCGTGGGATAGG
>NZ_JAYSBK010000091.1:0-12291 GCF_041915465.1 Novosphingobium sp.
GCGATCAGCACCACCACGCTCTGCCGCCGCGCGGTGTCGGTGGCCTGCATGACGTTGGCGATCGAGGCGCACAGGATCGCGCAGGCGGTGAAGGCAAGCCCGACCAGCACGTCACCGCCGCCCGCAGGTGCCGCGCGGTATTCATGGGTCAGGAGCAGCGCGATCCCGACCAGCGCCACTGCCGAACCCACCAGGAACCGCCGGCTCACCTGCGCGCCAACGAAAATCCGTGCCAGCAGCGCATTGGGCACCAGCAACAGCGCGAACAGCACCGCGACGAGGCCCGAGGTGATGTAGTGTTCCGCGCGGTAAACCAGCTGGAAATTGCCGAAGAACTGGAACAGCCCCATCGGCACCGCCAGCAGGAAACCGTCACGCGCCAGCACCAGTCGCTCGCCGCGCAGCGCCGCGAGGAGGAACATCCCCACTGCGGCCAGCGTGAAGCGCCAGGTGACCGCCCAGCTCACCGGAACCGCGCTGATCTGGTCCTTGATCACCAGCCAGGTCGAACCCCAGATCAGGGTAACGAGGATAAAGGCCGCGATCGCGCGGCCCTGCGACTGGGCTGATGATTGCACTGGCGGCTGGGTCATAGTGCGGCGATGGCGCAGGACAGGGCGCTGACGTAGGTCGGATCGCTGTTCCAAGCGGTTACGAACCGCGCCGCATCATCCCCCCAATCATAGAAGGAGAAACCCTGCGCGCGCAGCGCGGCGCGCTCGTCCAGGCTCAGCCTGAGGAAGATTTCGTTCGCCTCGACCGGGTGGAGCAGGCGATCCTGCGCGGAAGCGACGATTTCCTGCGCGGCGGCATTGGCGGCGCGGGCGTTTTCCAGCCAGAGCCCGCCTTCGAGCATGGCCAGGATCTGCGCCGCCATGAACCGGCCCTTGGATTGCAGATGCCCCGCGCGCTTGCGGCGCAGGCGGGCAAGATCGGCCAGACCTTCGTCGAAGAACACCAGCGCCTCGGCGCTCATGCCCCCGTTCTTGACGCAGCCGAACGAGAGCGCATCGGCCCCGGCGCAGGCTTCCCACGGCGTGCAACCCAGATGGGCGACGGCATTGCCGAAGCGCGCACCGTCGACGTGGAACTTGAGGCCCCGCTGCTTCACGAAGGCGGACAGCGCCGCCATTTCGGCGGGCGTATAGGCGCGGCCGTATTCGCTCGCCTGAGTCACCGATACCGCGCTGGGCTGGACCTGGTGGACATCGCCCCGAATTCCTGAAAGCACTGCGGCGACGCTGTCCACGGCGAGCTTCGCGCCCTCGCCCTCGGCGAGCAGCAGCTTGGCCCCATGGGTATAAAAACCGGGCGCGCCGCATTCGTCGGTTTCGATGTGCGCCTCGCGGTGGCAGATTACGCCGCTGTGCGGCGCAACCATCGTCGCCAGGGCCAGGCAGTTCGCCGCCGTCCCCGTCGCCACCCAGAGCACCGCGCAGGGGCGTCCGAACAGTTCGGCGAAGGCCGCATCAAGCGCCTGGCTCAGCGCATCGTTGTCATAGGGCGGCTGCGGCGCGTCGGCGGCACGCATTGCATCCCAGACGCGGGGATGAACGGCTGCGGCATTGTCGGACAGGAATTGCATCGCCATGTTGCATGGGCGGGGCACGGTTCCCCGTCAAGCAGGAGCTCACGCAATGACAGGCGTCACGATCACCCGGCACGGAGACTGCGCCAAGGGCGAATACCTCGCGAACGTGCCCGGCAGCAGCGCGATCGGGCAGCTGACCTGGGTGCAGAATGGCAATGTGCGGATCGCCGACCACACCCTGGTCCCGCCGGAAATCGGCGGGCGCGGCGTGGCGGCCCAGCTGGTCGAGGCGCTAATTGCCGATGCCCGCGAACAGGGCTTTCGGATCGATCCGGTCTGCAGCTACATTGACGCTGCGTTTCGCCGTCATCCCGAATGGGCCGACCTGCGCGCCTGACGGAATTACCCTGACGAACAGGGTTAAGATTCTCATGCCGACTGCTGTCCATACCTGGCAAGCCGGGATTCACCAGCAGTGCCTAAACGCCTGATCGACCAGGGCAGATGCAACACAGGGGGACATGCAGGATGGAGAAGAGCCGTGCGCTATGTCTTTTATGCAGCAGCCGCCGTGGTCGTCATGCTCGGCTGGCTTAACCACACGCCCGACGGCAAGCGGATCAAGCGCCAGATGCTGGATCATCCCGAAGAATCGGCCCGGCTGTACTGACGCACGCAACCCCGCGGCAGCACCGCGCGTCGGACCTCGACCTGACAACGGGGGGGAATGGTGCTGCTGGGGAGGATTGAACTCCCGACCTCAGCCTTACCAAGGATGCGCTCTACCACTGAGCTACAGCAGCACACCATTCCAAAGGGTCCGGGCTGGCGGTGCCGCCGGACAGGGGCGCGCTATTGGCCGTGGCCCCCAGTTTTGTCAACCTGTGTTTGCGGCAAAAGCTTGAGCTTGGCCGCGCATCGCGGCAGGAACCGCTCCATGTCCGACGAACCCGCCTCCCCGGCCCAGCTCCAGACCCGCGAGGAACGGCTGGCCGCCAAGCTGCGCGAGAACCTGCGCCGCCGCAAGCAGCAGGCGCGCGAAATGGCGCAGGAAAGCAACCCCGCGCTTCCCAAAGCCGACTCGACAAGCTAGGGGCCGATGCTCCTGAAACAGGGGGAGTTAGCAAGTGCCGCGCCTGATCCTTGTCCGCCATGGGCAGAGCCAGTGGAACCTGGAAAACCGCTTCACCGGTTGGTGGGACGTCGACCTGACCCCCAAGGGCGAGGACGAAGCCCGCGCGGCCGGCGCGCTGCTCAAGGCGAAGGGGATGCTCCCCACGGTCGCTTTCACCAGTTTCCAGACCCGCGCGATTCGCACCCTGCACCTTGCGCTCGAAGCTGCGGGCCGGCTGTGGATTCCCGAAACCAAGGACTGGCGCCTGAACGAGCGCCACTATGGTGGGCTGACCGGGCTCGACAAGGCCGAGACGGCGGCGAAGCACGGCGAAGACCAGGTCAAGATCTGGCGCCGCAGCTTCGATACGCCGCCGCCCGTGCTGGAAGATGGCAGCGAGTTCGATCTCAAGCTCGATGCGCGCTACGCAGGCATCGCCATCCCTTCGACCGAAAGCCTCAAGGACACCATCACGCGCGTCCTGCCCTATTACGAGGCGAACATCGCTCCGGCGCTGAAGGCTGGCGAGACGGTGCTGGTCGCCGCCCACGGCAATTCCTTGCGCGCACTGGTGAAGCATCTTTCGGGCATTTCGGACGACGAGATCACCGGCCTTGAAATCCCGACCGGCCAGCCGATCGTCTATGAACTGGACGACAATCTGAACGCGCTTGAGCGCTATTACCTCTCGGAGCGTTGAGATGACCGTTCCCGTCGCGATCGTCATGGGCAGCCAGTCCGACTGGGCGACGATGAAATGCGCGGCCGATGCGCTGGATAAGCTGGGCGTCGCCTATGACGCTCGGATCGTTTCGGCCCACCGCACCCCGGCGCGGCTGGTCGAATTTGCCGAAGGGGCGGCAGACGCCGGCTTCAAGGTGATTATCGCCGGCGCGGGCGGCGCTGCGCACCTGCCGGGAATGGTCGCCAGCATGACCCACCTGCCGGTGCTGGGCGTGCCGGTGCAATCCAAGGCGCTGTCTGGGCAGGACAGCCTGCTCTCGATCGTGCAGATGCCCGCCGGGATCCCGGTCGGCACGCTCGCCATCGGCGAAGCGGGGGCAACCAACGCGGGGCTGCTGGCGGCCGCGATCCTGGCCACCACCGATCCGGCACTGGCCGAACGCGTGAAGGCCTTCCGTGCGGCGCAGAGCGCCAGCGTGGCCGAACGGCCGAGCTGAGAAAGGCGAACCAATCGCGATGATCATCGCACCGGGCGAAACCATCGGGATCCTTGGCGGCGGCCAGCTGGGCCGGATGCTGGCGATGGCGGCGGCGCAGCTCGGTTACCGGTGCCACGTCTATGCGCCAGAGGCCGATTCGATCGCGGCCGAGGTCTGCGCCCAGTTCACCAATGCACGCTATGACGACGGCGCCGCGCTGGCCGAATTCGCCGCCGACTGCGCGGTCATCACCTACGAGTTCGAGAATGTCCCCGTCGCGCCGCTGAAGGCACTGGGCTCGGCAAGGCTGCTGCCGGGCGCGCGCGCGCTGGAAGTGGCGCAGGACCGGCTCAATGAAAAGCGCTTCGTCGAAGGGCTGGGCGGCCGCCCCGCACCCTATCTCGCGGTCGACACGGCCGAGGACCTGGCCACCGCGATCGACCGGATCGGCGCGCCCGGCATCCTCAAGACCCGGCGCGAAGGCTATGACGGGAAGGGCCAGTGGCGGATCATGGCCGACCACGAGGCCGAAGGCATCCGCGTGGGCGACCAACCGCTGGTTTATGAAGGCTTCGTCCACTTCACGCGCGAGTTCAGCGTGATCCTGTGCCGCGGCAGCGATGGCGCGGTGGTGTTCTGGGACAGCGCCGAGAACGTCCACAAGGGCGGGATCCTTGATACCTCGACCGTGCCCGCCAGCCGGCAGGTGCTCGAACAGGTGCCGGCCGCGCGCGCCTTGGCGGAAAAGGTTGCCCATGCCCTTGGCTATGTCGGGGTGTTGACGCTCGAATTCTTCGCCACGGCCGATGGCCCGGTGTTCAACGAGATGGCCCCGCGTGTCCACAATTCGGGTCACTGGACGATCGAGGGGGCACTGACGAGCCAGTTCGAGAATCACATTCGCGCGATCTGCGGCTTGCCGCTGGGCGACACCCGGCTGGCCGCTAAATCGGCGGTGATGACCAACCTGATCGGCGAAGATGCGCACGACTGGGACCAGATCCTGGCCGATCCGGCCAATCACCTGCACCTTTACGGCAAGGCCGCCGCCCGTCCGGGGCGCAAGATGGGCCATGTCACCCGGCTGGGGCTTTAAGCAGTCGGCATGACAGGCAGCGAGATCGTCTTCGTCGTCGCCGTGGCAGACAATGGCGTGATCGGTGCGGAGGGTGGCATGCCCTGGCACATTTCGGCCGATTTCCGCCGCGTCAAATCGCTGACCATGGGCAAACCGCTGGTGATGGGCCGCAAGACCTTCGATTCGCTGCCCGGACTGCTGCCGGGACGCCGCCACATCGTCATCACCCGCGACGCCGACTGGAGCGCGGACGGAGCGGAGCGCGCCGGATCGCTGGCCGAAGCGCTGAAGCTTGCCAACGCCCCGCAGATCGTGATCTTCGGCGGGGCGCAGATCTATGCCGAGGCGCTGCCGCTGGCGCACCGCATCGAACTGACCGAAGTCCATGCCTCGCCCGAGGGTGACACGCACTTCCCCTCACTTGACCGTGCCGGGTGGACCGAAGCCCAGCGTGAGAGTCATCCGGCAGAGGGACGCAACCCGGCCTTTGATTTCGTCACCTTGCTGCGTAAGAAACCCGAAACGCAGGAGGGGTGATGCGCAAGCGGTTCTGGATTCCACTGGCGGTGCTGGCCGTTGCGGCGGCAGGGTTCTTCGGATTCGCGCCCGGCTATCTCGAAAAGGGCATGAACAAGCTCGACGGCGGGCCGCTCATCCCGGTCAGCGCGGAGGCGATTGCGCTGCACAAGACGCTGCATATCGTCGACCTGCACTCTGACACCCTGATGTGGCAGCGCGACGTGCTGAAGCGTGCGGATCGCGGCCATGAAGACCTGCCGCGCTTGGCAGAAGGCAATGTCACGCTGCAGGTGTTCTCGTCGGTCACCAAGGCCCCGCGCGGGCTGAACTATGACCACAACACCGGCGATACGGACAACATCACGCCGCTCGCCATCGCCCAGCTTCAGCCGGTGCGGACCTGGACCTCGCTGACCGAGCGCTCACTGTGGCACGCCACGAAGCTTGACCGGGCGGTGGCGGCATCAGGCGGCAAGCTAGTCAAGGTCTCGGACGATGCCAGCCTCGATGCGCTGCTCGCCGCGCACACCAATGCTACCGGCCCGGTCGGCGCGCTGCTCTCGATCGAAGGCCTGCACGATCTGGAAGGCAATATCGCCAACCTTGACCGGCTTTACGCCGCGGGCTTCCGCATGGCGGGCCTCACCCACTTCTTCGACAACGAACTGGCCGGATCGCTGCACGGCGTGTCCAAGGCGGGGCTGACCCCGTTCGGGCGGCAGGTCGTCACCCGGATGGAAGACATGGGCATGATCGTCGACATCGCGCATTGCAGCCATGCCTGCATCGGCGAAGTACTGGCCATGGCCCGCCGCCCGGTGGTGTTCAGCCACGGCGGGGTGCAGGCGACCTGCCAGGTCAACCGCAACCTCTCGGACCCCGAAATCCGGGCGCTGGCTGCGACCGGCGGGGTGATTGGGATCGGGTACTGGGACGCGGCGGTCTGCGATACCAGCCCCCGCGCCATTGCCAAGGCGATGCGCCACGTGCGCGACCTTGTCGGGATCGACTATGTTGCGCTGGGCAGCGACTACGATGGATCGACCACCGTGCGCTTCGATACCTCGAAGCTGGTGCAGATCACCCAGGCCCTGCTTGACGAAGGCTTCAGCCACGATGAAATCCGCAAGGCCATGGGCGGCAACGCACTGCGCGTGATCCGCCTTGGCATGATCCCCTATGCGCGCCTGACGCCGGAGCAGAAGCTGGCACGATGACGATCCTGCGGCTCGATGCCTCCCAGCCCATGCCCGAATCGCTGCGCGGCGCGATCATTGCGCTGGGCAATTTCGACGGCTTTCACCGCGGCCACCAGGCCGTGGCCAAGGAAGCGCTCGACTGGGCGCGGGCCGAGGGCCGCCCGGCGATCATCGCCACTTTCGATCCGCACCCGGTGCGCTATTTCGCGCCCGATGCCCCGCCCTTCCGCCTGACCACGCTGGACCAGCGGCAGGAACTGTTCGCCAATGCGGGCGCGGACGCGATGTTGGTGTTTGCCTTCGACGCTGCGCTGGCCGCTACCACGGCGCAGGATTTCGTGACCGAACTGCTCGCCCGCCGGCTTGGTGCCGCCGGCGTGGTGACGGGCGAGGACTTCACCTTTGGCAAGGGGCGCGGCGGCAATGTGGCGGTGCTGCGCGATCTGGGGGCAACCTGCGGGCTTGCGGCGCGCGCGGTTGGCGCCGTCGCCGAACAAGGCGAGGTCGTTTCCTCCAGCCGGATCCGCGATGCGCTGAAAGTCGGCGACTGTGGCCTGGCGACGCACCTCCTGACGCGCCCCTTCGCGATTCGCGGGCAGGTCCAGCACGGGGACAAGGTGGGCCGAACGATCGGCTTTCCCACCGCCAACCTCGCACTCGGGAATTACCTGCGCCCGCGCTACGGGATCTATGCCGTGACCGGCCTGATCGAGACCGGCCCCTTGCGCGGCACGCTGCTGCACGGCGCCGCCAACATGGGCATCCGCCCCACCTTCGATCCGCCCAAGGAGCTGCTTGAGCCGCACTTCTTCGATTTTGCGGGCGACCTTTACGGCGAGGAGATCGAAGTGTCGTTCCACCACTTCCTGCGCGGCGAAGCCAAGTTCGATTCGCTTGATGACCTGATCGCGCAGATGGAGCGGGACTGCCTGCAGGCCAAGGATCTGCTGAGCGGGATCGCCCGCAAGTGAGGCGCTGGATCAAGCGAATCGCGCTGGTGCTGGCGGTGCTGTTCCTGGTGCTGACCTTCATCAATGCAAGCTGGCTGGCGGACAGCCCCAGGGGCTACGTCAAGCTGGTCGCCCATCGCGGCACGATGCAGCAATTTAGTCATGTGGGGCTTGGTGACCAGGATTGCACCGCCACCCGGATCGAACCCCCGCTGCACGACTACCTTGAAAATACCGTCTCAGCGATCAATTCGGCCAAGCGGCTGGGCGCGCAAGTGGTCGAGATCGACATCGCCCCGACCGCCGACGGCAAGATCGCGCTGTTCCACGATGCCGCGCTCGATTGCCGCACCAATGGCAAGGGGCCGACCGGCGCGGCGACCCTGGCGCAGCTCCAGACGCTCGACGCAGGCTATGGCTACAGCGCGGATGGCGGCAAGACCTTCCCGTTTCGCGGCAAGGCGATTGGCGCGATCCCCAGCCTTGAGCAGGGCCTCGACGCAGCCGGAAACACCGCGCTGATCTACAACTTCAAGACCCGCGACCCCGAACACGCCGACCGGCTGATTGCCGCGCTGAAGGCGGCAGGGCGTGATCCGGTGGCGCGCGGCGACGGTTTTTCGGGGCCCGAACCCCTGATCGCCCGCGTGCGCACCGCCTTCCCCGGCGTCTGGGCCTTTAGCCCGGACAGCGTGAAGGCCTGCACCATTGGCTACCTCAAGACCGGCTGGCTGACGCTGGTGCCCGAAAGCTGCCGCAACGGCACGATGTTCGTGCCCCTCAACTACCAGTGGGCCTTCGCCGGCTGGCCCGACCGGCTGATCGCGCGGATGGAAGCGGTCGGCGGCCGGGTGGTGGTGATCGCGGACCGTGGCAAGGACAGGCCGATGGGGCTCGACCTGCCCGAACAGCTGGGCGAGGTGCCGCGCTCGTTCAATGGCTATGTCTGGGTGGACGATATGTGGAGCGTCGGCCCGGCGCTGCGCCCCGCCTACAACAAGCGCAACCCGCGCGAAGAGGCTGAGCTGGCCAAGGCGCTGGAGGCGCGGCGCGCGGCGCGCGATTGAATCGGCTGCCCGCGAACCAGAAATTGCGAAACGCCGCCGCCCCGGCTAAGGCCCGCCGATCATGACTGAGCAGCGCGATTTCCGTTCGACCGTCTTCCTGCCGAAGACCGAGTTCCCGATGAAGGCCGGCCTCCCCCAGAAGGAGCCGGGCATTCTGGCGCGGTGGCTCGATCAGGGGCTCTATCGCCAGCTGCGCGATGCCCGCGCCGGGCGCGAAAAGTTCATCCTTCACGATGGCCCGCCCTATGCCAACGGCGACATGCACATCGGCCATGCGCTGAACCATATCCTGAAGGACATGGTGGTGCGCACGCAGAGCCTGAAGGGCATGGACGCGCCCTACGTTCCGGGCTGGGACTGCCACGGCCTGCCGATCGAATGGAAGGTCGAGGAACAGTACCGCAAGAAGAAGCTCAACAAAGACGAGGTTCCGGCGGAGGAATTCCGCGCCGAATGCCGTGCCTATGCCCAGCACTGGGTCAACACCCAGCGCGAACAATTGAAGCGCCTCGGCATCAATGGCGATTGGGACAATCCCTATCTGACGATGGATTCCGAGGCCGAAGGCACCATCGTGGCCGAACTGCTGAAGTTTGCCGAAAACGGCATGCTCTATCGCGGAGCCAAGCCGGTGATGTGGTCCCCGGTCGAAAAGACCGCGCTGGCCGAAGCCGAGGTCGAATACGAGGACATCACCTCGACCCAGATCGACCTCGCTTTCGAAATTACCGAATCGCCGATTGCCGAACTGGTCGGCGCCCACGCCGTGATCTGGACGACCACCCCGTGGACGATCCCGGCGAACCAGGCGATCGCCTATGGGCCGGAGGTTGAGTACTCGGTGGTGGAGTGCGTCCTAGCGTTCAATACGTCTCAGGTTACCAACGAGCAGTCCCTCGGTGCCCGTGCACGAGTGCAGGCGGCTATTCCTTGGTTCGACAAACTGACTCGATTGATTATTGCAACCGAACTGCTGCCCGCATTTGCCAGCCGTTTGCAATCAATCTTCGCGTCAATTGATGTCACAGACCTAGGTTTACCAAGCGTAACATTCTCGCTCGAATTCGCAGACGACTGCGAAGAATGGACTATCAAAGGCTCCGAACTCGCTGGCACCGTCGTCCGTCACCCAATGCACGAACTCGGCGGGTTCTTCGCCAAGCCGCGCCCGTTCCTGCCGGGTGATTTCGTCACCACCGAAAGCGGTACGGGCCTGGTCCACATGGCGCCCGACCACGGCGAAGACGACTTTGACCTGTGCAAGGCCCACGGCATCGAGCCGGTCTTCGCGGTTGAGGGCGATGGCAAGTACCGGGCTGACTGGCTGTGGCTGGGCGGCGAAGGCTCTATCATCAATCCCAAGTTCAACGCGCCCGACGGGCCGATCTGCACCGCGCTCAAGGAAACCGGCGCGCTGCTGGCCGCCAGTGCGGACTACAAGCACTCCTATCCGCATTCGTGGCGGTCCAAGGCCAAGGTGATCTTCCGCTGCACCCCGCAGTGGTTCGTGCCGATGGACCGGGTGATGACCCATATCAGCCCCAAGACCCCGGCAGAGCGCCGCTGGGAAAACGAAGGCGGCGCGATCAACCCGGTCGAGGAGCAGCTCTGCGCCGCGCCGACCCTGCGCGAAGCCGCGATGCAGGCCATTGCCGATACCCGCTTCGTGCCGGACAAGGGCCGCAACCGCATCGGCTCGATGGTCGAAGGGCGGCCCGACTGGGTGCTCAGCCGCCAGCGCGCCTGGGGCGTGCCGATCACGCTGTTCGTGAACCGCGAAAGCGGCCAGTACCTCGTCGATCCCGCCGTCAACGCGCGGATCATCGCGGCGGTGACGGCCGGCGGCGTCGATGCGTGGAGCGATGCCCGCGCGCAGGAATACCTTGGGGCCGATTACCGGGCCGAAGATTACGAGCGCGTCACCGACATTCTCGACGTGTGGTTCGATTCGGGTTCCACCCACGCCTTCGTGCTGGAAAGCGGGCGCTGGCCCGACCTGACCCGGCACGAAGGCTATACCGGCCCGCTCGCCGATATGTATCTCGAAGGCAGCGACCAGCATCGCGGCTGGTTCCAGTCGAGCCTGCTGGAAGCCTGCGCCACGCGCGGCCATGCGCCGTACAAAGCGGTGCTGACCCACGGCTTCACCATGGACGCCAAGGGCATGAAGATGTCGAAGTCGCTGGGCAACACCATCGACCCGCTGAAGGTCATGGAAACCTATGGCGCGGACATCATCCGGCTGTGGGCGCTGTCGGTCGACTTCACCGAGGATCACCGCATCGGCGATGAAATCCTCAAGGGCGTGTCGGACCAGTACCGCAAGCTGCGCAACACCTTCCGCTACCTCTTGGGCGCGCTCGATGGGTTCAGCGAGGCGGAGCGGGTGGACGTTGCCGCCATGCCGGAACTGGAACGCTATGTCCTGGCGCTGCTGGGCAAGCTGGACGCGACATTGAAGCAGGCCGTCGATGACTACGACTTCAACACTTACGTCCGCGCGCTGACCGATTTCTGCAACGAAGACCTCTCGGCCTTCTTCTTCGATATCCGCAAGGACAGCCTCTATTGCGATGCGCCTTCGGACCCGAAGCGCATGGCCTATCGCACCGTGCTCGACGTGCTGTTCCACGCCCTGATCCGTTACGCCGCCCCGGTGCTGGTGTTCACCGCCGAGGAAGTCTGGGCCAGCCGCTATCCGGAAGGCGGGTCGGTGCATCTGCTGGAATGGCCGGTGGTGCCTGCCGCCGAAGTCGATCTGGCCCGCTGGGATGCGTTGCGGGAGCTGCGTTCGCGTGTATTCGAACAGATTGAACCACTTCGCCGCGAAAAAGTCATCGGTTCCACGATGGAAGCGATCGTCAATGTTCGATCGAAAGATGCTGGTCTTGTCGCTCGAGCAAATGCTGGAGGTGCGGACTTCACGGAAATTTGCATCGCCGCCCAAGTCAATGTGAGTGGGTTTGCGGATGACGCCAATCCGAACATTCACGAGATCGATGTCACCCGCACCACCGACCACAAGTGCGGCCGCTGCTGGCGGCACTTGCCCGAAGTGACCGAGGACGGCGCGCTCTGTTCACGCTGCGATCAGGTTGTATCGGCGATGGACGGGGCCGAATGACCCTTACCACCCGCAATCGCCTGCTGGGCCTGGCCCTTGCAGTTCTGGTCTATGTGCTGGACCAGTGGGTGAAGGGCTATGTCACCGGCACACTGAAGCTGACGCGCGACGGGGATCAGGTGGTCCTGCTGCCGTTCTTCAACCTCACGCTGACCTCGAACTATGGCGTTTCGCTGGGCATGTTCACCGCCCAATCGATGGAAATGCGCCTGGTCCTGCTGGGTGCGACCGCGCTGATCGCGCTGGTGGTGCTGGTGTGGATGCTGCGCGAACGCCTCAGCGCCGATATCCTGCCACTGGGGCTGGTGCTGGGCGGCGCACTTGGCAATATCAAGGACCGCTGGACCTATGGTTTCGTGGTCGATTATGCCGACCTGCACTTTGGCGAATGGCGCCCGTTCCTGATCTTCAACCTGGCCGATGCGGCGATCACGCTGGGCGTCCTGTTTATCCTTGCCCGTTCCTTCCTTTCGCGCGAAAAGCGCGACGACAACCACGCGGCTCCGGTCAATTCTTCTGGCCCCGCGACGGAGAGCTGAGAAAATG
>NZ_JAYSBK010000092.1:0-12227 GCF_041915465.1 Novosphingobium sp.
AGGTGCGCCAAAGACAAAGGGCGCGGATTCGTCCGCGCCCTCATGGCTCAAGCACTACGCAGGAGCAAGCCTCAGAAGCTTACTTGACCCCGTCGCGTTCCATCCGCTTGCGCTCCATCTTGCGGGCGCGGCGCACGGCAGCGGCCTTTTCGCGGGCGCGCTTTTCCGACGGCTTTTCATAGTGACGACGCAGCTTCATCTCGCGGTACACGCCTTCGCGCTGCAGCTTCTTCTTGAGCGCGCGCAGGGCCTGTTCGACGTTATTGTCGCGGACGAGAATTTGCATAAACCGACACACCTCACATACGAAAGGCAAGAACCCCGCTGAACTCTGGCGCGGGGGAGCACCTTTGCGAATTAGCAAACGAAAAACGGGCCGAATCCGCAAGGATCGGCGCGAACCGGCGGGCGGCTAGCAGAGTCGGGGAGACAAGGCAAGCCGGGAATAACCCCCGGATGAACCGCTTATACCCCAAACTCGCCCCCATTCCCATTGCGAATCCGCGCCGGAACGGACGAGTCTGCACCTTTGCGCCGCGCGGGGCCGTGCTAGAAATCGTGTCCAGCCGCAATCCCTTGGGGGAGATTGCCGATGTACACCGCACGTAACCGGCGGGCTGCAACCCCGCCGAACATCACGCCGCGCATCTCCGCGGAGCCATCGCGCCGGCCGGCTTTTCCCGCCGACGTACTTATCCCGCCGCACCGGGGCGCGGTGGCGCAGCAGGTCGATCTCGCCGGACAAGCAGCGTCCGAACCGCAAGCGGCAGCGCCGACAGCGCAGCGCCAGGCCCGCAAACAGGTCGCCCCGCAGAAGGTCCAAAGCAAGAAGGAACGCGCCCGCAAGGCCCGGCTTGTGCGCAACAAGGCCCGCGCCGCGCGCAAGGCCAAAGCGTCCAGGCCGCGCAAGGACAAGGTGGCGGCAAGAATCGGAGCGCCCCGGCCAACCGGTCAGCCGCTGACCACGCCCCCGGTGATCGCCCTGCCGCAGCTTGCCGAACCGCTGGTCGAAACCGCGGCCTGCGCCGCGCTTGCACAAGCTCCCCACCCGTCTGCCGCGCCCCAACCCCTGCCGCGCGCGCCAGAAGGAAGCCGCCCGGCAGATCCTCCGCCTGCCGGGCGGCCCTCCACTTCCGGAACGGCGCTGGCCATCCCGCGTCCGCCGCTGGTAATCCAGCTGGCCGAATGGATCGACCGGCGCCTGCGCGAAGTGTGGCGCGCGCTGGGCGGCCAGCCGCCGCGCAAGCACCGCTCAAGGCCGCGGGCACGCGTTTCCTCGCATCCCAATGCTTCGCCGCAGCGCCAGCCGCCGCCGCTCGCGGCCGAGGAACTGGCCCGCCTGCGCGCCGAAAACGCCGCGCTGCGCCGCCAGCTCGAAGCCCTGTTGGCCCTGCGCGAACCGCTGACCCCAGCCTGATCCCGGACCCGCTTCGTCGCGAAACCGTCACAGCCCCGCGGCATTGCTGCCGCATGGATGCCGTGTTCATTGCAAATCCGGAGCGGGCCTCGCTTTCGCCGCTGGCCCGGCTTCGCCAGCTGCGGGCGATCGGCGCGCTGCTGATCGTCCTCGCTCTGGCGCCATTCTGGGCCTGCATCAGCGCAGCCCGCCCTCGCCGGGCACTGGAACGGGCCGCATGGTGCATACTGCTCAGCGGCTTCGGAATTGCCGTGCGCCGGCATGGCACCCCTGCGAGCTCCGGCCGGGTGCTGACGGTTGCCAACCATATCTCATGGGTCGACATCGCGGTGCTGGCCCGCCTGTGCGAAGGCGGCTTCATCGCCAAGCGCGAGGTTGCGGGTTGGCCGGTGATCGGCGCGCTCGCACGCCGACTGGGCTGCGTCTTCATCGACCGCGAAAGCCGCAGCGCGGTGCAATCGGCGGTTGCGGAGCTGAGCGACTATGCCCCCGAAACCGGTCTGATCATGTTTCCCGAAGGCACGACGGGCGAGGGCGGCGCGCTACTGCCCTTCCGCAGCAGCCTGTTCGCCGCCGCCGGGCCGCGCTGGACGCAGATCCAGCCGGTGACGCTGGCCTATCGCCGCCGCGATGGCGCGCCGCTTTGCCCGGTGGGCCGGCGCCGCATCGCCTGGCTGGGTGATGACGCGCTGCTCCCGCATGCCATGGCGCTCGCCGCCTCTGGCGGGGCGCGGATCGACGTCTGGTTCGAGGCGCCGCTTTCGCCCGCCCCGCGCAAGGAACTGGCCCGCGCCTGCGCCGATGCGATCGGCGCGCGGCTGGCCGCGCTGGAGCAGGCCGATCAGGCCGCGACGCTGAAACGCGCGGCATAGCGGTCGGTAATCTTTTCGACCGGCATGACCACGCAAACGTCGACCGTGTTGAAGGCATGGTCGGCAAACACGCCCTCCCCCACCATCGCACCGACCCGGAGGTAGGCCTTGACCAGCGGCGGCAGCGCCATCACCGCGCGGCGTGGATCGTAGTTGCCGGGGGCCAGCGGAGCCCACGGCGCGGCGCGCTCGGCCAGCACGCGCGGGCACAGCTGTGCCGGTGCCAAGTGGTTGTCGAACAAGTAGGACAGGCCCGCCGCATGCACCTGGGCATCGGTGCCGGGGAATGAGGCGCAGCCGAACAACAGGCCGATCCCGTTGCACGCGATATAGTCGCTGATCCCGCGCCAAAGCAGCGAGATGGTCGCGCTGGTGCGGTATGGCGGCAGCACGCAGCTGCGCCCGAGTTCAAGCAGTTCGCCCCCTTGCCCCAGTGCAGTGCCGAGCGGCCCAAGATCGAATTCGCTGGCGGAATAGAACCCGCCGTGCCGCCGCGCCACGCTTTCGCGCAGCAGGCGATAGGTGCCGATCACGCTAGGTCCTTCGGGTGCATCCTCGTCGGTCACCAGCAGGTGATCGCACAGCGGATCGAAGGCATCGGCATCGAGCCCGATCGCCGCCCCGACTTCTGCCGTCGCGCCCATTTCGTCGAAGAACACGTCCCAGCGCAGCCGCTGCACCGCTGCAAGATCGTCCTCGCTGCGCGCAAGGCGCAGCGAAAGGCGCCGCTTTGTGCCGTCGATAGTCGTGGTCTGTTCCATGGCACTTGCCCCCGAACCGGTTTGGCCGGTTTTACTTTCGGGATGTGACGGGGCCTTTGCGGTGCGGTTATCGTTGTGTGACAGTGCTACAATTGCGCGACGATAAGATCTGTGGTTCTTGCCAGCCAGGACGCGCCGGGGGATTTTCATGCACACCAGTTTCATGCTGGCCGACTGGGCCGTGCTGGGCGGCTATGTGCTGCTGCTGGCGCTGGCGGGCTGGCTTTCGACCCGGCGGGGCCTGGCCAGCCGCGAGGACTATTTTCTGGCCGGTCACCACGCGCCGACCTGGCTGGTGGCGGTGTCCGTGCTTTCGACGGTGCAATCCGCCGCAACCTTCCTCGGCGCGCCGGATTCGAGTTACCGGGGCAACTTCACCTATCTTTCGGGCGTGATCGGCGCGCTGCTGGCGGCGTGGATCGTGGCCCGCGTGCTGATCCCGCGCTTCTATGCGCTGGGCGTGACGACGGTTTACGAACTGCTTGAGGCGCGCTTTGACGTGCGCGCGCGGCGCGCTGCGGCGCTGATGTACCTGATCGGGCGGATCCTTGCGAGCGGGTCGCGACTTTACCTCGCGGCGATTGCCGTCTCGATGATCCTGTTTCTCGACGTATCGCCCGCGCACATCACCATCGCGGCCTTCATCCTGCTGCTCTTTGGCCTGGTCTTCACGTTCATGGGCGGGCTTACCTCGATCATCTGGAGCGACCTGGTGCAGGTTGTGCTCTATGTCGGCGCGGCGCTGATGGTGGCGATCTACCTGTGGCAACTGCTGCCCTACGATTTCGCCACCGCCGTCGACCTGCTGCGCCACGCCCCCGGCGGCGACAAGCTGACCGTGATCGATCCCAGCCTGAACCTGTCCGCGCCCTTCGGCATTTTCGCGGTGCTGACCGGAGTGACGCTGCTCAACGTCGGCTCGTCCGGGCTCGATCAGGACATCACCCAGCGGCTGATCGCCTGCCGCGATGCCCGGCAGGGGAATGAGGCACTATACCTCGCCAACTGGGTTTCGCTGCCGGTGATTGCGCTGTTCCTGCTGATTGGCGCGCTGCTCTGGCTGCACCACCCCGATGGCGGCGCGGCGGCGGGCAGCTTCAAGGGTGAGAAGGTCACCGTGTTCATGCACTTCATCCTGACCGAGCTGCCGCCGGGGCTGCGCGGCCTCGTAACTGTGGGGGTGATCGCGGCGGCGGCGATCAATTCGGGACTGATCTCGATGGCATCGGTGCTGGTCAACGACCTATACCGCCCGTGGAGCGAGCGCCATGGCGGCCATAGCGAACGGCACTATGTTCGGGCCGGGCGGATCGCCTCGGTGCTGCTGGGCTTTGCCCTGTTCGGCATGGCGATCCTCTCATTCTACTGGCAGCGCTATGCCGATTCCTCGCTGCTGGAATTCGTGCTGGGTGTGATGGCCTTTGCCTATTCGGGGCTGATCGGGGTTTACGGCGTGGCGCTGTTTTCGCGGCGCGGCACCTCGGGCAGCGTGATCGCCGCCTTTGCCGCCGGGTTCCTGACCGTGCTGGCGTTCCAGCCCTATGTGATCGACAGCCTGGGCCTGCCCGATGCCCTGCGCGGCGTCGCTTTCCCTTGGCAATTGGTGATCGGGACGCTGGTCGCGGCCGCCGTCTGCCTGGTCCCTTCCGGCAAGGGAGTGGCGCTGGACGCGGCAAGCGGCTAAGGCGCTGGGCATGAACCCACCCACTTTCCTTGGCTCTTCGGTCCTTGTCGCGCTTGGCGGCGGGCTTGGCGCATGGCTGCGCTACATCGTCAGCCGCGTCTGGATCGCGGCCATCGGCCCCATCGCGGCCAGCGCTTTTCCCTGGGCGACGCTGACCGTCAACGTTGTCGGCAGCTTTGCGATGGGCTTGCTGGCGGGTTGGCTGGCGCGACATGGTAGCGGCGGCGAAAGCTGGCGCCTGCTGCTGGGTGTGGGCGTGCTGGGCGGCTTCACGACCTTTTCCGCCTTCAGCCTAGAACTGGTGAGCATGATCCAGCGCGGCGCGCTGAGCAATGCCGCGCTTTACATGGGACTTTCGCTGGCTGGCGGGATTGCCGGGCTGCTGCTGGGCCTGACCGCAATGAGAGCGCTGGCATGACCGAGACCGTTCGCCAGTTCACCGTGGGCGCCGACGATGATGGCGTCCGGCTGGACCGCTGGTTCAAGCGCCACCTGCCGCAGGTCGGCTTTGCCACCGTCAGCCGCTGGGCGCGCACCGGGCAGATCCGGGTCGATGGCAAGCGCGCCGACGTGGCCGACCGCCTGGCCGCAGGGCAGGTCCTGCGCGTGCCGCCGGGCGGCGAACAGGATCCCGCGACGCGCAAACCGCGCGAGCGCAAGCCGCTGACCGAGGCGCAGATCGAACTCGCCGATTCGATGGTCATCACGCAGGACCGCGCCGCGATCGTGCTCAACAAGCCGCCGGGCCTCGCCACGCAGGGCGGCAGCGGCACTTATGAACACGTCGACGGGCTGCTCGATGCCTATGCACCCGATGGTCCGCGCCCGCGCCTGGTCCACCGGCTCGACAAGGACACTTCGGGCGTCCTCCTGATCGCGCGCACTCCGGGCAGCGCGGCGTTCTTTTCCAAGCGATTCTCGGGCCGCTCGGCGCGCAAGATCTATTGGGCGCTGGTGGTCGGCGTGCCGGACATCGAGGACGGCCTGATCGACCTGCCGCTGGCCAAGCAGCCCGGTACCGGGGGCGAGAAGATGATGGTCGACAAGTCCGAGCACGGGCAGCCCTCCAAGTCGCGCTACCGCGTGCTTGACCGGGCGGGCAACCGCGCCGCCTGGGTGGAACTGCAACCGCTGACTGGCCGCACGCATCAGCTGCGCGTCCACATGGCGGCAATCGGCCACCCGATCGTGGGCGATGGCAAGTATGGCGGGCCAGACGCGTTCCTTTCGGGCACGATCAGCCGCAAGATGCACCTCCACGCGCGCCGGCTGATCATCGACCATCCCGATGGCACCCCGCTGGATGTGATTGCCGAGCTGCCCGAGCATTTCGCCGCTTCCATGGCCAGCCTCGGCTTCGATCAGGCCGACGGCGCCGCCCTGCCCGATCCGCCCAGGGTGGAAACGCGCGAGGCCAAAAAGGCCGCCGCCAAGGCCCACGCCAAGCAATACCGCAAGGAACGCAAGGGCGAACGCCGCTCGCGCGGGGAGGCCAGCGACGGCCCGCCGCGCAAGAGCCGCGGGCCGACCAAGGGCAAGGGTTCGCCTAAACCGACTGGAAAGCCCGCGCCGCGCAAGCCTGCTGGCAAACCGGCTGGCAAGCCCGCAGCCCCGCGCCGCCCCTCCGGACGTCCCGCACCCAAGCGCTGATGCACCCCAACGCCGCCTTTCGCCGCCCGGACCGCGCGCTGCTCGAAACGATGATCGAGGAGATCGGCTTCGGCATGGTCTTCGCCGCCACGCCAGATGGCCCGCGCGTGGCCCACGT
Organism: Novosphingobium sp.; assembly: GCF_041915465.1. GTDB lineage: Bacteria > Pseudomonadota > Alphaproteobacteria > Sphingomonadales > Sphingomonadaceae > Novosphingobium. The sequence continues at coordinate 6,503 of NZ_JAYSBK010000092.1, forward strand.
GCCCCTGCTGTGGACCCGCGATGGCGCAGTGCAGTTCCACCTCGCGCGCGGCAATGCGCTCACGAAGCACCTCGACGGGATGACCGTGCTGGCCGTGATCAACGGGCCCGACGGCTATGTCTCGCCGCGCTGGTATGCCGATCAGGGCCAGGTGCCGACCTGGAACTACGTCGCGCTCGAACTCGAAGGGCGGGTGCGGCGGATGGACAGCGACGGCCTGCTCGGCATGCTTGAAGCGCTGTCCGACCTGCACGAAGCTCGCGTCGAAGGCGGCGAGCCGTGGACCATGGACAAGACCCCGCCCGAGAAATTGCGCGGGCTGCTGGCGGGAATCGTCGGGTTCGAGATGGAAGTGCTGGCCTGGCGCGAAACCCTCAAACTGAGCCAGAACAAGAGCGCGGACGAGCACGAGCGCGTTGCCGCCGGGCTTGAAGCGCAGGGCGCCACCGCCATCGCCCAACTGATGCGGACGCTGGGTTCATGAGCGTAAGGCTGGCGATCTTCGATTGCGATGGCACGCTGGTCGATGGCCAGGCTGCGGTGTGCAACGCGATGGATGCGGCCTTTGCCGAATGCGGCCTGCCCCTGCCCGACAAGCACCAGGTGCGCCGGATCGTCGGGCTCAGCCTGCCGCAGGCGATCCGCATCCTGCTGCCCGATGCCAGCGACGAACAGCGCGGGCAGATCGACGCCGCCTATCGCAGCGCCTTTCGCACCGCGCGCGAAGCAGGCGCGATGAGCGAGCCGCTCTACGACGGGATCCGCGAACTGCTGGACGCGCTGCGCGATGCCGGCTGGACGCTGGGTGTCGCCACAGGCAAGGCCCAGCGCGGGCTGGATCACTGCCTTGCCACCCACAGCCTGACCGGTCATTTCGCCACGCTGCAGACGGCGGACTATCACCCGTCCAAGCCCCACCCATCGATGATCGATCAGGCGCTGGCCGATACGCTGGCGCTGGCGGAAGATGCCGTGATGATCGGCGACACGATCTACGACATCCAGATGGCGCTCAATGCCGGGGTCCGCGCGATCGGGGTCGATTGGGGCTATCATACCCCCAACGAACTGATCGCCGCCGGCGCCGATGCAATCGCCACCAGTCCCGCCCACTTGCTGGAGTTGCTGAAATGACCCCGGACCCGAGCGCAAAAGACCCGGCCAAGTCGCGCTTCCTTGTGCTGCAGGTCATGCGCCTGTCGGGCGCGGTTCTGGCGATCTTCGGCCTGTCGATCCTGGCGGGCAAGATTGACCTGCCACGCATCGCCGGGGTGGCCTTGTTCCTGGTCGGCCTGTTCGACCTGCTGGTCTTCCCGATGATCCTGATCAAGCGCTGGAAGACGCCGAACCCATGAAACGCTTCTACAAGTCCGTGGCCGTGGCCGCCGATGGCCAGGGCTGGCGCGTCACGCTCGATGGCCGCGCGATCAAGACCGTGGGCGGCCGCGCACAAGTGGTGCCGTCCGCCGTCCTGGCCGATGCGCTGGCCGCGGAATGGGCCGCGCAGGGCGAGGAGATCGACCCCGCCGCCTTCGTGCTTCGCGACATGGCCGACTATGCGCTCGACGTCGTCGCGACTGACCGGGACGCGGCGATTGCCAGCCTGCTGCGCTTCGCGGAGACCGACACGCTGTGTTACCGCGCCGAGGATGGCGAGCCGCTGCTCGAACGCCAGCAGGAACTGTGGGAACCGCTGCTCACCGCCGCAGAGGCGCGCTGGGACATCCATTTCGAGCGGATCGGCGGGATCATCCACCGCCCCCAGCCCGCCGAAACGCTGAAACGGCTGCGCGGCGTGCTGGCGGCGCTGGACGACTTCACCCTTGCCGCGCTCAACACGCTGGCGTCGCTGTCGGCTTCGCTCGTCATCGGCCTCGCCGCGCTGGAAGATGGCGCAGAAGCAGAGGCGCTGTGGGCGCTCGCCAACCTCGAAGAGGATTGGCAGGCGGACCTGTGGGGCAAGGATTACGAATATCTCGAACGGCGTGAGCGCCGCCTGGGCAATTTCAGCGCCGCAATCAACTTCGCGCAGGCAGCGCGCGGCTGACTGGCGGGCCTAGTTGCCCAGCCAGTCGGCCACCTGGCTCGCCACGTCGTTCGCCGCGGTGTTGAGCGCGGGGCCAACTTCGGCGGGCTTGGGCGCCACGTTCGGCACTACCGCCTCGAACCGGCGCGTGATCACTTCCCCGGTCGCGCTGGTGCGCAGGGCATCGAAGCGCACCACCACCGAACCGGTCCGCGCATCATAGCCCATTTCGACCAGTTGCCCGGAAAGCCGCACGCCGGGCGCGCCCGCAGTCTGCCCTTCTTCCAGCACCAACCGCCCGGTGCGCGCGCGCAGCGTTTCGGCCAGCAGGTGCGTGAACATCCGCGCGGGCCGTTCTACCCACTGCACGTCCTTGAGATAGGCGATCTGGGTATCGTTGACCTGAACCGGAATCCGCACCGTCGAAAGCCGACGATCCGCTTCGGGCTCCATCACCAGGACCATGTCCGAGGACTTTCCGCTGGCAGTCGTCCCGGCCTTGGGCATCTCGGTTGCGGTGAGGCCGAGCAGGGAGGCCGGAGCCTTGCTGCCGCCCAGCCCAAGGCATCCCGGCAGCGCCATCAGCGCCAGCAGCGCGGGCAATACCCGCAGGTTTCCGGTTCGCATCAGGGGCATGGTCACCCTTTCACTCCTGGCCAAAGTCATGGTTTGTAATCCGGCAGTTTCTGGCCGCCCAGCACCGCACCCGCACCCTGGTCATTCAGCCGTTCGGTCATTTCGCGCAGCGTCTTGGTGGTCGCGCGCAGATCGCGGATCGCGGCTTCGGCTTCGGGAATGGTGTTATCCGACAATCGGCGCACCGCCGGGCGCGTGTCCGAGATCAGCCCTTGCAGCTCCTTGGAAGCCTTGTCGATCGAGGCCAGCGACTGGTTGAACTGCTTGACCATCTGCTTGCCGTCGCCGTTGATCAGCGCATCGGCGGAGCCGGCGGCTTGCTGGAACTGCGCGAGCGCCAGCTTGGCTTCACCCAGGGTGTCCTGCAGTTCGACCAGCGTCTTTTCGACCTGCGGCGCGGCATTGGCGAGGCTGCCGGTCATCCGGTCAGTATTGGACAGGATGTGTTCGATCGCAGCCTGGTTCTTGTCGGAAAAGACCATGGTCAGCCGCTCGGTCAAGGTCGCGAGCCGTTCGAGCAGGACCGGCGCGGAGTTGAGCAGTTCGCCCAGCCCGCCGCGTTTGGTCGGGATCACCGGCACGCCTTCCGGCCCCTTTTCGGAAATTGGCGGCGCGCCGCGCGTGGCCCCTTCAAGCTGGATGTTGGAAGTGCCGGTAAAGCCGCTTTGCATCGTCGCCGTGGTGCCGATCAGGATCGGCACGTCATCCTTCACCGCGATGCGCACCCGAACGAAGCTGGGATCCTTGGTCCATAGCTCGATTTCCTTGACCTGGCCAACCGGCACGCCGGAGAAGGTCACCGAGGAACCCTTCGACAAGCCATCGACCGATTGCTTGAAGAAGATGTCGAATTCGCGCTGGTTGGTTTCCCCCAGCCGGGCGATCCAGATAATGAAGGCCGCAAGCAGCGCCAGCATCGCGAGCGTGACAACGCCCACCCAGACATGATTGGCCCTTGTTTCCATCGCCGTCCTCTATGCCCCCGTGCCTGCGGGCTTGTCTATCGCATTGCCGCCCGAAACGCCGTTTTCTGGCAGCTGTCCGCGATGCCACGCCGCCTCGGCCGCGCGGCCGCGCGGACCGTTGAAGTATTCCTGTATCCAGGGGTGATCGAGCGCGAGCAGCTCGTCGATCGTGCCCACCGCAATCACCCGCTTGTCCGCGATCACCGCCACCCGGTCGCAGATCTCGTGCAGGGTATCGAGGTCGTGGGTGATCAGGAACACCGTCAGACCCAACGTTGCCTGCAATTCCTTGGTCAGCTTGTCGAAGGCCGCCGCGCCGATCGGATCGAGGCCGGCGGTCGGCTCGTCGAGGAACAGCAGTTCGGGATCGAGCGCCAGAGCGCGCGCCAGCCCCGCGCGCTTGCGCATCCCGCCCGACAATTCGGATGGATACTTGGCCGCGGCTTCGGGCGGCAGGCCCGAAAGCATGACCTTGAAGCGTGCAATCTCGTGGCGCAGCCTGTCGTCGATCTCGGGATAGAATTCGCGCAAGGGGACTTCGACGTTTTCCGCCACGGTCAGGGTCGAAAACAGCGCCCCGCCCTGGAACAACACGCCCCACCGGCTGCGAATGTCGATCGCGCCGCCGCCGTATGAGCCAGGTTCCATGTGCTGGCCCAGCACCTCGATCGTCCCGGCGGTCGGGCTTTGCAAGCCGATGATCGAGCGCATCAGCACCGACTTGCCGGTACCCGATCCGCCGACCACGCCGATGATCTCACCGCGCCGGACCTTGAGGTCGAGCCCTTCGTGGATAACGTGTTCGCCGAACGCATTGGTCAGGCCCTCGACCACGATCGGGAAATCGCCGGTGTAGTGGATGTCGCTCATCCCCAGCCCACCTCGGTGAAGAACACCGCGAAGAACGCGTCGAGCACGATCACCGCAAAGATCGCCTGGACCACCGCAACGGTGGTGCGGTGGCCGACTTCCTCGGAATTCCCCTTGACCTGCATCCCCTGATAGCAGCCGGTCAGTGCGATGATCAGGCCGAACACGGGCCCCTTGATCAGTCCGACCCACAGGTCATAGGTGGGGACGACTTCCTGGATGCGGGTCAGGAAGGTCAGGAACGGGATGTCGAGCGTCAGCGTCGAAATCGCCGCACCGCCGATGATCGACAGCAGCGCCGAATAGAAGCCAAGCAGCGGCATCACCAGGATCGCGGCCAGCACCCGCGGGATCACCAGCGCCTCCATCGGGGAAACGCCGATCGTGCGCATCGCGTCGACCTCTTCGGTCAGCTTCATCGTCCCGATCTGCGCGGCGAAGGACGAGCCGGACCGACCCGCGACCATGATCGCGGTCATCAGGATGCCCAGTTCGCGCAAGCTAATCCGCCCGACCAGGTTGATCGTCATTTCGCCAAAGCCAAGATCTTCAAGCTGGACCGCGCCCTGTTGCGCGATAACGATGCCGACCAGGAAGCTCATCAGCCCGACGATCGGCAGCGCCGTGACCCCGACAAGTTCCACTTGCCGCACCACGGCATTGACGCGCAGCCGCGAGGGACCGAACGAAATCTTCCATGCCGCAATCAACATCGCGCCGAGGAAATCGAGGATCTGCAAGGTGCCGGTGCCAAGCCGCGCGACGTAATCGCCCACGAAGGCCGGGACCCGCTGCAGCAGCGGCGCTTCCACCGGCACGATCGCCGCTTCGCCCTGCATTAGGCGCAGCGCGTCGATCAGGCGCTCGGCTTCTTCGCTGGCGCCGGTGATCTGCGCGGCATTGTCGCGCGCCAGGCGCCAGACGATCCAGGCACCGGTCGTGTCGATCTCGTCCACTTCGGACAAATCGATCCAGCGAACCGGCCCTTCCAGTGCGCGCAGGCGCGGATCGAGCTGGCCGACGCTGGCCACCACCAAGGGTCCGATAAAGGCGACAGTCAGCGCGCCATCGTCGTCCGCTTGAACAGTAAAGTCGGCCAGGTCGCGCATCGTGGATGCGGTCATGCGGGAAAATCCGCGCCGCGACAAGCTTGCCAGCCATGCGGGGCGCTGGCAAAGGCGCGAAACCATGACCGAAGCAACGCTCGACAAGACTTTCGACCCCGCCG
>NZ_JAYSBK010000093.1:0-11759 GCF_041915465.1 Novosphingobium sp.
CGGATGGACCTGGTCTTCACCGTTGGGCAGTACACTCAGGTTTCGATGCTGCTGAACAGTTTCGGCGTGCAGCTCGATCCGGGGCTGACGCTCGACCCCGATCTCGACCGGCGTTGATCGGGCCGCGTCCTACCGGGCGCGGCCTGGGGATCAGGCGACGACCTTCAGCTTGGCCCGGTCGTGCTTGGCAATCCACGCTTCGAGCACCGGAGCGATCTTTTCGCGCCACTTGCTGCCGTTGAAGATGCCATAGTGGCCGACTTCCGGGGCCAGGTGGTACTTCTTCTTGGCTTCGGCCAGGCCCGTCGCCAGATGCAGTGCGGCCTTGGTCTGGCCGATCCCCGAAATGTCGTCGCGCTCGCCTTCGACCGCGAGGATCGCCGTGTCGGTGATCTTGCCCAGGTCGATGCGCTGGCCCCGATGGACGAACTCGCCCTTGGGCAGAGAGTGCTTCTGGAACACCTCCTCGACCGTCTGGAGGTAGTACTTGGCGTTGAGGTCGCAGACCGCGCGGTATTCGTCGTAGAACGCCTTGGTCGCGTCCGCGCTGTCGCCGTCGCCTGCGACCAGGTGCTTGAACATGTGGTAGTGGCTGAGCATGTGATTGCCGAGATTCATGCTCATGAACCCGGCAAGCTGCATGAAGCCGGGATAGACCTCGCGCCCTGCGCCCGGATATTGCAGCGGCACGGTGCCGATCACGGTGTGGCGGAACCATTCGATCGGGCGCTGCATGGCCAGATCGTTGACCGTCGTCGGAGCCTCGCGCGTGTCGATCGGACCGCCCATCATGGTCAAAGTCAGCGGCCGGCACGGATGCTTCGCATCATTGAGCAGTGCGGTCGCGGCCAGCGCGGGCACCGAGGGCTGGCACACGGCCAGCATGTGCGCGCCCGGGCCGATGTGTTCAAGGAAGCCGATCAGGTAATCGATATAGTCGTCGAGATCGAATTCGCCTTCGCTCAGCGGGACCATCTTCGCGTCGGCCCAGTCGGTGATGTAGACCTCGCACCGTTCGATCATCCGCGCCACGGTGCCGCGCAGCAACGTGGCAAAGTGGCCGCTCATCGGTGCGACGATCAGCAGGCGCGGCGCGTTTTCGGGCAGGCCCGGGTGGGTGAAGCGCAGCAGGTTGCCGAACGGGCGGTGCACCACGATCGCCTCGGTGACCGGATAGGTCGCGCCGTCGACTTCGACCGTCTCAATGTCGAAAGCCGGCTTGCCGTAATGGGCCGATGCGTGGGCGAACACCTCCAGCGCCGAGGCCATGACCGGGGCAAGGCTGTTCGCGCCGAAGGAAAACTGCGGATTGTTGAGGAACTGCGCGCCTACCGATGCGAGGGTGCTGGCGGCATTGAGCCATGAGCGCTGGAGTTCGTAGGCGGTGTAGAGCACGATGATGGTTCCCTGCGTTCCGGCCTGGTCGGCATTTGGGCCGGCTTGCCGGTTTCTTTAGCCAGCATCGTGGCCCCATTTTTCGCGTTGTGCAACGCACAATTTCGTGCCGCGATGCACAACGGTTGCGAATTGTCCCTTACGTGGCGGCTCCACTGTGCTAGGGCGCTGCGCCATGAGCTCTGCCCCCGCTAGCGCCGACCCGTCGCAGTCTGCCGAACCCGGCGAGAACCAAGACCAGCTTCCAGGTTCCGCCATGCAGGAACCACCCCCCGCGCGCACGCTTGGGCCGCTGGCGATGATCTGGCGCGAGACTGCGAAGTATCCCAGGCAAGTCGCAATCGCCCTGCTGGCGCTGCTGACCACGTCTTCGGCCACGATCGCGATTCCCGCCCGGTTCAAGGTCATCGTCGACGATGCCTTCGGCAATGGCGCGAGCCTCGATGTCATCAACCACTCGTTCCGCTACCTGCTGATGATCGTCGCGGTGCTCGGGCTGGCGACGGCGGTGCGGTTCTATTTCGTGAGCTGGCTGGGCGAGCGCGTCGTGGGTGACCTGCGCTTCAAGGTCCAGTCGAATCTCCTGCGCCTGCCCCCGTCCTTCTTCGAGGCGAACAGCCCCAAGGAAATCTCCTCGCGCATGACCTCGGACACGGCGATCATCGAACAGGTGGTCGGCACCACGGTTTCGGTCGCGCTGCGCAATGCGATTACCGCGGTCGGCGGGGTCGCCTACCTGTTCTACCTCGCGCCCAAGTTGACCGCGGGGCTGGTGCTGGGGATTCCGCTGGTAGTCATACCAATCACCTGGTTCGGGCGGCGGCTGCGCAATGTTTCGCGCACCAGCCAGGACCGGGTCGCCGATATCGGCGCGCGTACCGCCGAAGTGCTCGGCGCAATGCGCGTGGTTCAGGCCTTCAACCAGGAAGACCATGAACGCGAAGTCTTTTCGGGCGTGGTCGAAAGCACCTTTGCCACGGCGCGGCGCCGCATCCTGATCCGCTCGATCATGACCTCGGTGGTGATCATCCTGGTGATGGGCGGGATCGTCATGCTGATGTGGGAAGGCGCGATCAGCGTGGCCGATGGCTCGGTCAGCGGCGGGACAATCGCCAGCTTCGTCCTTGCGGGCGGGATCGTGGCCGGCGCGTTTGGCTCGCTGACCGAAGTCTATGGCGATCTCTTGCGCGGCGCCGGGGCGGCGAGCCGCCTGGCCGAACTGCTCAGCGAACGACCCGCCATCGCTCCGCCGGCGCGGCCGCTCGCCTTGCCCAGCCCGGCGCGCGGCAAGCTCTCGTTCGAAAGCGTCAATTTCCGCTACCCGACCCGGCTCGAAGTGCCCGCCCTCGCCGATTTCTCGCTGACCATCGAACCGGGTGAGACTGTTGCCATCGTCGGACCTTCGGGCGCGGGCAAGTCCACCCTGTTCCAGCTGGCCGAGCGGTTCTACGATCCGCAGTCGGGCACGATCAAGCTGGATGGGGTGCCGCTGACCTCGGTCGATCCGGCCGAAGTCCGCCGCCGCATGGCGCTGGTGCCGCAGGAAGGCACGCTGTTTGCCGCCAATGCGCGCGACAACCTGCGCTATGGCAACTGGGGGGCCAGTGACGAGGCGATCTGGGAGGCGGCCCGCGCGGCCAATGCCGAAACCTTCCTGCGCGAACTGCCCGAAGGGCTCGACACGTTCCTGGGCGAAGGCGGCGCGCGGCTTTCGGGCGGGCAGCGCCAGCGCGTGGCGATCGCCCGCGCGATCCTGCGCGATGCGCCGATCCTGCTGCTCGACGAGGCGACCAGCGCGCTCGATGCCGAAAGCGAACGACTGGTGCAGGACGCGCTTGAGCGGCTGATGCAGGGCCGCACCACGATGGTCATCGCCCACCGCCTGGCCACCGTGCGCGCGGCCGACCGGATCGTGGTGATGGACAAGGGCCGGATCGTCGAGACCGGCACGCATGAGGACCTCAGCCGCGCCGGCGGCCTCTATGCGCGGCTCGCCGCGCTGCAATTCGACATGGCCGCGGAGGCGAACTGATGGACCTTACGATTACCGCCATCCTGCTCGGCATTGTCGAGGGGCTGACCGAATTCATCCCGGTCTCCTCGACCGGGCACCTGATCCTCGCGTCCGAGATCTTCGGTTACGATGCCAATACCTGGGCGGTGTTCAACGTCGTGATCCAGCTTGGCGCGATCCTTGCCGTGGTAGTCCAGTACTGGCGCACCTTCTGGGCGGTAGGCATGGGGCTGATCCGGCTCGAAGCGCTGGCGATCCGGTTCGTTGCGAACCTGTTGGTGGCGTTCATCCCTGCGGTCGTGCTGGGCCTCGCGTTCAAGGACCAGATCCACGTGCTGCTGGGCAGCCCGATGGTCGTCGCCTGGGCGCTGATCGCGGGCGGCATTGCGATTCTCGTGGTCGAACGCTTTGCCAAGCCGGGCGACTATGTCGGGCTCGGCCAGTTGCCCATGAAGCAGGCGCTTGGCGTCGGCGCATTGCAGTGTCTGGCGATGATCCCCGGGGTCAGCCGGTCGGGCGCAACGATCATGGGCGCGCTCGCGATGGGTATCGACCGGCGCACTGCGGCCGAATTCAGCTTCTTCCTCGCGATCCCGACCATGCTCGGCGCTTCGACGCTGGAGCTGTGGGACAACCGCGCCGCCCTGGTTTCGGGCGCCGGTCCGGTTGGCTGGGGCGAGATCGGCATCGGCTTCGTCGTGGCCTTCGTGGTCGCGCTGGCGGTGATCAAGGCCTTTGTCGCCTATGTCAGCCGTTCGGGCTTCGCGCCCTTCGCCTGGTACCGGATCGTGGCCGGGGCTGCGGCGGTGTTCCTGCTGTCGATGTGATTTGGGTCACACGAAGGCACGAAGAACGAAGAAGGCGGTCCGCGCCGCAGGCGCAGTTCAGCCAACAGCTCTTCGACATGGTCGAATCTTGGCTGATGAGGGCGGCTTCGCCGCAAGCGTGACCCCTTCGTGCCTTCCTGCCCTCGTGTGAGCCCCCCTTAAACCGGCAAAGCCCCCGATCCACGCCCTCCGCGCAGGGCGTATTCCTGGGTGCCGCGGTGCAGCACGTCGTCGACGTCGATCACCGCGCTGTTGGCATAGGTGAAGCCGGGGGGCAGGCTGCGATAGAGCCGGTCGAAATCGCGTTCCACGGTCTGGTGGTAGAGCTCGGCAAAGCTTTCGATCACGAAATAGGTCGGCTGCAGGTCGTCGATCACGTAATCGGTGCGCATCACCCGGTCGACGTTGAGCATGATCCGGTTGGGGCTTTGCGCTTCAAGGCTGAACACCGCCTCGCTCGGGCCGGAGAGGATCCCCGCGCCATAGGCGCGCAGGCCTTGCGGCTCGAGGATCAGGCCAAATTCCACCGTGTACCAATAGAGCGCGCCCAGCGCCTTCAGCCGATTGTGGCGCATCGCCTTCCACCCGGCGCGGCCGTACTCCTGCATGTAGTCGGCATAGACCGGATCGGCGAGCATCGGCACATGGCCGAACACGTCGTGGAACACGTCCGGTTCCTGGATGTAGTCGAAACATTCGCGGCTGCGGATGAAGTTGCCCGCCGGAAAACGCCGGTTGGCGAGGTGCCAGAAAAACACGTGGTCGGGGATCAGCATCGGCACGGGCACCACGCTCCAGCCGGTCAGCGCGCCAAGTTCGGCCGATAGCCGCGTGAAATCGGGCACACCGCCGCGCCCGAGGTCAAGCTTGTCGAGCCCCGCCATGAAGGCACTGGCCGCACGGCCGGGCAGCACTTCCATCTGCCGGGCGTAAAGCTCGTCCCAGATGCGGTGTTCCGCGGCGCTGTAGACGCGTTGGGCAGGCTCGAGCCAGTCCTCGCCGACCTGGGCCGGGCGGCGCAGCGGCGCGGTGAACACCCCAGCGTCCGGCTGAGGCAGCCGGGTAAAGTCGGTTTCGATCAAGGCGTCGGTGTCTGACATGGTTTCGGATGCAACTATATCATCGAGGGACAGTGCGGGCAATGGTCCCCGGTTGCACGCCGGCGCAGCGCGGCGCAGACTGGCGGGGAATGGAGGCCCTGGTGATGAAGCCGCTGAAGCGCAAGAAGTTCGAAAAGCTCTATGAACCGCTCGAAGAGGAGCTGGTTGCCATGGCGCGCTGGGTCCAGGCAACCGGTGCGCGGGTGCTGGTGCTGTTCGAAGGCCGCGACACCGCGGGCAAGGGCGGGGCGATCCAGGCGGTCGCGCGCCCACTCAATCCGCGCCAGTGCCGCACCGTGGCCCTGCCCAAACCCTCCGACCGCGAAAAGACCCAGTGGTACTTCCAGCGCTATGTCGAGCACCTGCCCGCCGCCGGCGAGATCGTCCTGTTCGACCGCAGCTGGTATAACCGCGCGGGGGTGGAAAAGGTCATGGGCTTCGCCACCGAGGCGCAGGTTGCCGCGTTCCTCGACCATGCGCCGCGCTTTGAACAGCTGTTGGTCGACGAGGGGATCCTGCTGTTCAAGTACTGGCTGACCAGCGACCAGGCCCGGCAGGAGGAGCGCCTCTCCGAGCGTCTCGAGGATCCGCTCAAGCGCTGGAAGCTCTCGCCGATCGACCTCGCCGCGCGCGAAAAGTACGATGCCTATACCCAGGCCCGCGAGGCGATGCTGAAGGCCACTCACACGGCCCATGCGCCCTGGACCCTGGTTGATTTCAACGACCAGCACCGCGGCCGCCTGACGCTGATTCGCAATCTGCTCGACCGGCTGCCCGATACCGCCATCGATCCCGAGCCGCTGGACATGAAGCCGCTCGGACATGCTCCGTCAGAGGAATCCTTCGGCGTTCTGGCCCCGATCGCGCCTTATGATCCCGATTGAGGGGCGATTGGACAAAGCTCGTCCTTGACTTTCATGCCCCGCTGACGCATTGGCGCGGGCCTTGAGGGGCGGCCGTGCGTGCCGCCCTGCCAGTTTTTAACGGCTTTCGGGCCGAATCGGAAAGTTACAGGAAACCGCCATGGCGAAGCCCGCAACCGTCAAGATCCGTCTGGTCTCGACCGCCGACACCGGCTTCTTCTACGTCACGAAGAAGAATCCGCGCAACACGACCGAAAAGATGAGCTTCAAGAAGTACGACCCGGTCGTGCGCAAGCATGTCGAGTTCAAGGAAGCCAAGATCAAGTAAGGTTCATTGCGAGTTCAAGCCGCTGCGACTAGCAGTCTGGCCATGAACCCGATGACTTCCCTTGTTCGATCGCTTGCAGGTGCCGCCGTTTCGGCGGCGCTTGTCGTTTCTGCCACCGCGACTTTTATCGCCCCGACGCCGGTCGCCGCACAGGCCGCACCGAGCGACCTCGACAGCGCGGTATCCGCGCTGCGCGGCATTTCCACCTTGCGCGCCGATTTCGTCCAGACCGACCGCAACGGCAAGCAATTGCGCGGCGTGATGACGCTGAAGCGCCCCGGCAAGATCCGCTTCCAGTACGAAAAGGGCGTGCCCTTCCTGATTGTCGCGGATGGCTCGGCGCTGACCTTCATCGATTACCAGGTCCGCCAGGTGCAGCGCTGGCCGATCAAGAACAGTCCGCTCGGCGCGCTGCTCGATCCCAAGCGCGATGTCGCCAGGTACGGCAAGCTCGTGCCGAGTGAGAACGGCAACCTCGTCGTGATCGAGGTGCGCGACAAGGAGCACCCCGAATACGGCGTGATCACGCTGGTCTTCGTGCGCAAGGCTTCGGCTCCAGGCGGGCTCGAACTGACCAGCTGGGCCGCGCTCGATGCGCAGAACACCCGGACCCGCGTGACGCTGACGAATCATAAGTACGGGATGGCGATTTCTGACAAGGAATTCCGCTTCAACGACCCGCGCACACCAACTCGTCGATGAGGGCAAACGGCTGGTCGCGGGATGTGCCGCTGCTGCGACAAATTGCGACAATCTTGCCGCATTCGTTCATTCACCAGCAAGCCAAAAACGCCTAAATCTTAGTTCGACGGCGCGACCTGAGGCGGGTTTCCCCCCTGTTGCCCAAGCCTCCAAATAGGCCGCCCGTCTAGCGTGACGAACGCACAAATGAACCCTCGGTCCACTGCCCCCGGACCGAGGGTTTTTTCTTTTCGCCTCGGGATCGGCTGATGCCGGTCAGCGGATGGCCGCCACCCGCGCTCCCGCTGCTCACGACCAGCATGGTCGCCGCGCGCCGGTTCTCGGCGGCAACCATCCTCGCTCCGGCCAAAGCCCCTCCGCTTCAGAATAGGGGGGTGGGGCTGGCGGGGTGCGCCGTCGCTCCCGCAGCCTCAGCCATTGCCCCCGCGTGGCAACGCACCTAAAGCAGCGTGCATGGTTTCTATCGCCACCTGGAACATCAATTCCGTCCGCCTGCGCGCCGATGCCGTTGCCCGCTTCCTGACCGAGCAGGCACCCGACGTGCTGTGCCTGCAGGAGATCAAGACCGAAGAGAAGCACTTCCCCCACGCGGTGTTCGAGGCGCTGGGCTATACCCACCGCGCGGTCCACGGGCAGAAAGGCTATCACGGCGTTGCCACGGTCAGCCGGATTCCCTTCCGTGAGCTCTCCCGCCATGACTGGCAGGCCAATGGCGAGGCGCGCCATGTCGGGGTGGAGTTGCTTGGCCCCGGGCAAGGCCTGGTGCTCGAAAACGTCTACATCCCGGCGGGCGGCGATATTCCCGACCGCGAGGCCAATCCCAAGTTTGGCCAGAAGCTCGATTTCCTCGAACGCATGACCCGCTGGGCGGACGGGCTCGATGCGCCAACGTTGATCGTCGGCGACTTCAACATCGCCCCGCTCGATTGTGACGTTTACGATCACAAGGCGCTGGTGAAGGTAGTCAGTCACACGCCCATCGAGATCGAGGCGCTGTGGCGTTTCCGCGATGCGCATGGCTGGGAAGATCTTGGCCGCAAACACATTCCCGCGCCCGAGCGGAACTGGACCTGGTGGTCCTATCGCACCTACTGGCAGGACAAGGACCGGGGGCGGCGGCTCGACCATATGTGGGCCTCGCCGCAGCTCGCCGCGCAGTCCCGCAGCCACCGCTTCGTCGAGGAAACCCGCCGCTGGGATCAGCCATCGGATCACGTGCCGCTGGTAACGGAGTTCGATCTTTGAGCAGCGCTGCGCGCCGGACCGCCCTGGCGATCGATGCGCTGCGCCATGGCTGGCCGGTGCGGATCGACGGCGGCGCGGCGCTGCTGCCGGCTGAAACCGGGTTCGGCGCCGATTCGCGCGCGCGGCGGATGCTGATCTCGGCGGCGCGCGCGGTGACACTGAAACTCGCCAACCAGCGCGAAGCCGCCGTGCCCGAGGCGCCGGTGCTGATCCGTGGGGCAGAACCGTTCGATCTCGCCCTGGCCCGTGCCCTGGCCGATCCCGCTCAGGACCTCGATTACCCGATGAAGGGGCCGTTCCTGGCCGAACAGCTTGACTGGCACGACGCCGCGGTGGTCGCGATGGAGCTGGCGCGGCTCGCCGGGATCCTCCCCGCCTTCATGGTCGATCCTGCGCCGCTTGGCGAAGTGCACGACCTTGCCAGCAGCGATCTTGCCGCATGGAAGGAAACCGGCAGCCTGGTCATCGCCACCCGCGCGCGCCTGCCGGTGGCGGCCGCCGAGGATTCCGAGATCGTCGCCTTCCGCTCCACCGACGACCTGCGCGAACATGTCGCGCTGGTGATTGGCGAACAGCGCAGCGACCGCGCGCCGTTGGTGCGGCTCCATTCCGAATGCCTGACCGGCGATATCCTCGGCAGCCTCAAGTGCGATTGCGGCCCGCAGCTCGACGCCGCGCTGCGCGCCATGGCCGAGGAAGCCAAGACGGGCGGGTGGGGCGTGCTGCTCTATATGCGGCAGGAAGGGCGCGGGATCGGCCTGATCAACAAGCTGCGCGCCTATCGCCTGCAGGATCAGGGGTTCGACACGGTCGATGCCAACAACCGGCTCGGCCTGCCCACCGAGGCGCGCGACTTTCCCGTCGCGGCGCGGATGCTGGACCTGCTTGGCGTCGGTGCGATCCGGCTGATGACCAACAATCCGGCCAAGGTCGATGCCCTGCGCGGCGCGGGCGTCAACGTGGCTGAACGCGTGCCGCACCAGCTGCCCGCCAACCCGCACAACGCACGCTACCTCGCGACCAAGCGCGAGCGCACCGGGCACATTCTCAAGTAAGGATCAGCGCTTCTCGTAGCGCGTGAGGCCGCTTGCCAAGGCATTGGTGCCGATCCGGCTGACTTCGCCCGACCAGTCGGCCACCCAGACGCTGCCCCAGCTCACGCCGGGGGCGAAGCGGGCGTCGTTCCCCTCGATCACCAGCCCGGCGGAGCTGTGGGCCTTGCCCTCGGCGGCAACGGCGATGAAGGCGGAGTGATTTTCCTTGTTCGCACCCTGCACGAACCAGTTGTTCGCGATCCGGCCCGCGGCGCCGCCCGGCAGGTCGATCATGTAATTGGTCGCGCGGCCGGCGGAATCGTCGAAGCTGCAACCCAGCACGGCGATTTTCGCGGCGCGGCTCTTGAGGTAGTGCCCGCCGCGCCCAGCCTCGAACCGGCTCCGCGTGACGGTGACCGCGCCAAGATCCCCGGCATAGATCGAATGGGCGCAGCCGCCCGGCCCGTCGCAGGTGCCAAGCCGGGTGAAGGTTGACTTGTCGATCGTCATTACCCCGTCGGGAACGGGGCCGGTCAGGATGCCTTGCTGGCTGTCGCGGAACCACGATTGGCTGACCGCCAGGCTGCCGTGCTCCAGCCGGATCCCGGCCCCGTTGAAATCGGGCACGCGCATATTGGCGAAGACCAGCCCTTCGACCTTGGCCGAGGTGCCGCGCAGCACCAGTGCGGCCTTGCCCTCGCAGGTTACGCCGTCGAACACGCTTTGGCCCGCCGTGGCGGCCGCATAGGTGACGTTTCCGCTCGTTTGCACCGCGCAGTCGGCAAAGCGGCCCGGCGCGATCCGGATCGTGCCGGTACCTCCGCCGATTGCGTTCACCGCATCTTGCAGGCGGCCATAGCTGCGGCCGGTCTCGACCACGGTATAGGGCGCGGCCGACTGCGCCGCAGCGATGCCGAAGGGAATGACGAGCGCGGCCAGCGCCGCACCTGCCAGGGCGATGTGAGCAGGCTTGATCATGCCGCGCGGCTTAACTGGCGCGGGTTAAGATCACGCAAAGAGTGGCCTACTTCGGGCCCCAGCGCCATTTCCAGCCGCCCCGCGTCTTGGCTGCATAGAACGGCATGGGCAGTAGCGAAAAGCCGATTGCCCAGATCATCGTCGCCATCACGTGGCCCTTCAGCAGGGCCACCCCCAGCGCAATGATCCCGACATGGAGCGCGAGCATGACCCAGCCCTGCCACGCGATCGGCAAACCGGAGCCGTAGCCTTTGGTCTTGGGCGCGAACCAGGCGCCGTCGTTGGTGTCGTCAGTCATTGCTGTCATCCTTGCTCGGCCGCCCGCGCCGCGCCGGTTCCGCCGGGGCCAGCTTGACCCCGCGGCGCGTCAGCGCATCGCGCAGCAGCACTTCGATCTCGGCATTGACCGAGCGGAAATCGGCCGCCGCCGCCCGTTCCAGCGCTGCGAACAGCGCCGGATCGAGCCGCAGGGGGAACGCTTTCTTGCCCGGGGACGCCATCACTTAGCTCACTGGTAGAGCGTGCCCGCGTTGACCACCGGCTGGGTGTCACGCTCGCCGCACAGCACCACCATCAGGTTGGAAACCATCGCCGCGCGGCGCTCGTCATCGAGATGGACGACGTTCTTTGCGGAAAGCTGGTGCAGCGCCATTTCGACCATCGTCACCGCGCCTTCGACCAGCTTGGTGCGGGCACTGATCACGGCTTCGGCCTGTTGCCGGCGCAGCATGGCTCCGGCGATTTCCGGCGCATAGGCAAGGTGGGTGAGGCCGCAATCGTCGACCGTCAGGCCCGCGACGTGCAGACGGTTGCGCAGTTCGGTGCGCAGTTCGGCGTTCACTTCGTCGTGGCTGCCGCGCAGGGTGATCTCGCTGTGCTCGATGTCGTCATAGGGATAGCGCGAGCCGATCGAGCGCACGGCGGCCTCGATCTGGACCTCGACGAAGGCCTTGTAGTCGTCGACGTCGAACAGCGCCTGGGCGGTGTCGGCGACACGCCAGACCACATTGGTCGCGATCTCGATCGGGTTGCCGCGCAGGTCGTTCACCTTGAGCTTTTCCGAGACGACGTTGTTGGCGCGGACCGAGATCTTGGTCTTGCCCATCCACGGCCAGACCCAGCGCAGGCCATGCTCGCGGTCGGTCCCGCGATAGGAGCCGAACAACGTGATCGCGGCGGCCTGGTTGGGCTGGATCATGTAGAAACCCTTGGCAATGATCACCAGGGCCGCCGCCTGGGCAAAGGTGCCGAGCGCGAAGAACAGGGCCTGGCT